>CAZXXW010000120.1:0-11525 GCA_964644835.1 uncultured Anaerolineales bacterium | reverse complement strand
AATCATGTGTGGAATAGCATAAAAGATGGTAACGATGCGCATAGATGAACAAATCAAGCAATTGATTCAACAATTAGGGACGAGCCAGATAAGTAGTTCAGCTTATGATACAGCTTGGGTTGCTCGGTTGACAGAATTAGATGAACCTGTAGGAAGGGGCGCTTTACAGTGGTTACGTCGCAATCAACTGCCCGATGGCTCTTGGGGTGCAAGCGAAATTGCTTATAGCCATGACCGTGTAGTATGTACTTTAGCTGCTATGATTGCTTTGGCAAAAACGGGAGATGCCAGCGATAATAAACGGATTCGACGTGCGCGTCTCGGTCTAGATATCGCTTTTCAGAGCCTTTCTGCCGACATATCTGGAGCGACGGTAGGCTTTGAGGCAATAACCCCCCGTTTGTTAGAAGATGCTTACAATATAGGAGCGTTACGACGAAGTAGCGATAGATTTTTGTTCGATACGAACGATAGAAATTCAGAAATGGTTGTAGGAGGGCGGCGAAGTGATATTTACGAAAAATTGCGACGAAAAAAGGAGGAGCTAGACGAGGCAGCTGAGACCCAAGCAGCTTTTATCAACCGAGAGCTGTCAGCTGCGTTTTCTGCTGAGATGGTAGGTGAAAATAACGCTCATTTACTTGATATAGGTTGCTTGCAAGAAAAGAACGGTTCGGTCGGCTGTAATCCGTCGGCTACAGCCTTTTATGCTTTGAGCGTTCAGCCCAAAAATCCAAAAGCTATGTCATACTTACGCAGCGTTAGCCGGGAAGATGGTAGCGTGCCTGCATTTACTCCACTTGAATTGTTTGAGATTGCTGTAGCATTATGGAATTTTTCTATCATCCAGAAATTTAATGTCGATATCGAAAGAAATATTCAGCCTCATTTGGATACTTTAGAAGAATGTTGGAATCAAGAAGATGGAGTGGGGTTTACCAGAGAGTGCTCAATCACAGATGGCGATGACACATTTTTAGCTTATGATGTATTACATGCATTTGGACGCAATGTGAACATTAAGACCGTTTTGAATTACAGGAGAGAAAGCCACTTTTGTTGCTATCATACAGAAGCCGATGCCTCTCCTAGTGCGAATATTCATGCGTTAGGAGCATTGAAAAATACTGGTTATTCTATTGATAGTGAAGAAGTTCAAGGTGTTTTGAACTTTTTGATGAGCCAACGCCTCTCAGAAGCATTTTGGCGAGATAAGTGGCATGTTTCCCCTTATTATCCTACTTCCCATGCAATCATTGTTGGAGCGGGTTTTGTCCCGAATGATCTTTTGCGGGGAGCTGTTGCTTGGGTGCTAGATACCCAACGTCAAGATGGATCATGGGGGTATTATCAAAAAACTACAGCTGAGGAAACAGCTTATTGCTTACAAGCTTTAATTTTCTGGGCATGTCATGGAGGGAACGTATCTACAGATGTCTTAAAAAGAGGGATATCTTGGCTTCGAGATCATAGTGGAGATGAACACCCTCCTCTTTGGATATGCAAGTGTTTATATACGCCTAAAAATATTGTGCGATCTGCAATCCTGAGTGCTCTTTTACTAGGAGATGAATTATGGTAAAGCGGTTCTTTAGGTATGACTTGTCAGGAAGCTCTGCTGATGTAAAACGTAGAGGGACGCTGTTAAATATTATTACTTTAGGTGTAGCTGCATTAACTTTACTTGCGATTGTTGTATTATTCTTATTAAATATTCGAGGTGAAAGAGCTGATACTTTTGGTTTATACGTTGCTTCATTTGGGGTTTTAGGGGGGGTTTTTATTGTACATGTATTGGGTAAAAGTGGTCGTGTTGATTTGGGGGCTATTCTACTTCTGATTATTTTTACTGCGGCAGTATCAGTTGCTGATACTCCAGGAGAATTGGTCAATGGACGTTCTATATTCTATTTTGTCATTCCAATTATGATGGCAAGTTTTTTGTTACGCTCTTATGCCAGCTTTATCATTGCTACATTTGTTTCGATAGAACACATACTAATATGGATTTTTTCAGATATTCCAGGTGCTTTTAGCCCTTATGGATTGTTTGGTTTTTTTGTGTTCGCGATTATCACCTGGCTGGCTGCTCAAAGTTTGGAGTCTGCATTACATGAAGCCCGCGAGATCAATCGCCGCCTGGACGAATTGGTAGAAGAGCGCACCCGCGAGTTGGCCGAAACCAACGCTGAACTTGCTGAAGCCAATGAGCGTCTCAAAGAGCTTGATCAACTGAAATCAAAATTCGTTTCCGACGTCACCCACGAACTACGAACACCGATTAGCAATATTAGCATTTACCTGGAAATGGTAGAAAATGCGCTTGCTCAGCTAAATCAAATCCCCCAGAGGATAAAAGACTTTTTGAAAATTCTCAGAAATGAAACCGCTCGCTTGAATGATCTAATCACCGATGTGCTTGATCTATCGCGCATGGAGCAGGAGGTAAGTCGGATCGAGCTGGAAATGATCGATTTCAATCCAATCGTTGATAAGATCGTAGAGGCCAATCGGATGATGGCCGAAGCCAAGGGCCTGGAAATTGCTTTTGATGCGGATCCATCCTTGCCGAAACTATTTGCAGATTCGAGTCAGCTTGAGCAGGTGTGCACAAACCTAATTGCCAATGCAATCAACTATACTCAGAAGGGCAGCGTGAAGGTCTCTACTACCCTAGAAAATGGGGAGCAATGCGTCTTCCGGGTTCAAGATACGGGTATGGGTATTGGCGAGGATGAACTTGATCACCTCTTTGATCGTTTTTATCGCGGCCGCCAGGCCAGTCAATCTTCGATCCCGGGAACAGGTTTGGGGTTATCGATCACCAAAGAAATCATCGAAGCTCACAACGGATTCATCGAGGTTGAAAGCGAAATTGGCGTCGGGACGATTTTTAGTGTCTATTTGCCCATTCCCAAGGATGAACACGAAATATGATCAGCTTTGACCAATTTTGCGATCTGTCTGCTGAGGAGATAGCTGAATATATCCCGAAATCGATGATTTTTGCTGCCGGGGGCACTCGCAGAGCCGCCCAATTAGCGGGTATTAATGATCAACGTGAATATGTCAAGTGGTCTTCCCGGCAGTTAATCAAGTGTTTTGCTTTGTTTGCCAACTATGGACTTGAACAGATTTTGACACATGCGATTGTGCCCACACAATGGATGGAAGTAACCCCTGACTACCGGGAGAAATTAGTTGATTGGGTAACCTGGATTCTGACCAGTGAGGAAACTATCGCCGAATACAAGCAGAGAGGCTGGTGTGCGCGTCTCATTGGGGCTGAGTATATTCCGGCGTTGAAGCCAGTTGCGGAGGCGCTCAAACAAAATTTTCCAAAATCCGATGATGCATTGACAGTTTATTATCTGGCTACGCCTCGATACGATTCCCATTGGAAAGAGTTAGCCGGAGTGTTACAACAAGGGTGGCGTTCGCAAGAGGAATTGATCCTGGCTCAGTACCACGAAGCGATATTCCCGGTTAAATTGTATGTCGGATATGGGAAGCCCGTTTTCTCATCGGCGGTTTGCCCACCAGCCTTGGGATCGTTCGAAGGAATCCATTCTTACTGGTTGCAAAAACCCGGCTACGTTACCGATCAGCGCAGCGTTCTCGCGATTCTATATGATTATGCTGTTACCCGAAGAACTTGGATGCGCGATAAATCTAATCGTACTGAAAAGGTCTTGGCGCATCGGGACGAGTTTTCACAAAAGATGATTTTGGGATTAGGGAAGCGCTTGGGCCCCTTCTGGTATCCCCACTCGATCGTTGACCAACTTGACTAACAGAAAGCCCTGTCCAGGCATAGAGCAAAAAACACCGCTGATCCATCGCAGCGTTTTTGATTCTATATAGGAGAGATGATGATCTCACAAACAGTCGTAGTGATCACCGGCGCATCTTCAGGGATTGGGGCGGCAACGGCCCGGTTGCTGGGCAAAGAAAAAGGATGTCGGGTGGTGTTGGCTGCCCGGCGAGAAGAGCGATTGCGCCATCTGGAGGAGGAGATTCGTTCTGCAGGCGGGGAGGCTTTGGCCGTTCCCACAGATGTGACCCAACTTGACCAGATCCGGAACCTGATCGCCGTTTCTCGAAAGCATTTTGGCCGCATTGATGTCTTGTTCAATAATGCCGGTTTTGGACGTTTGAAAGTGTTGGAGAAACTTCACATCCATAACGATATCCAGCCGCAGATCGAGGTCAATTTGCTCGGCCTAATCTATCTGACCCGCCTCGTTATCCCTGTGATGAAAGAACAGGGTAGCGGACATGTTATCAACATGTCTTCGATTGCCGGGTTCATCGCGCCGCCTTCTTACGCCATCTATTCAGCTACCAAGTATGCCGTGCGCGCCTTCACCGAAGCTTTGCGCCGGGAGGTGATTGGGTCGGGCATTCATGTTTCCGGTATGTATCCCGGCGCTGTCGACACGGAGTTCATCGACCATACTGGCTCCAGCGGTTATGGCGGCTACCGGACACCCAAATTTTTGACCTTATCGGCCGATGATGTGGCCGAAGCGACCTGGAAGCTGATTAATCGCCCCAGGCAATCCGTAGTCATGCCCGGGATCATGCGTGTCGTGATTTGGCTCAATCAACTTTTCCCCCGCCTGGTTGATGGCGTCATTCGCCTGGCTGTTGCTCTGCGCGGCTATTGAGTTTCTGAGAGTAGCGAAAAATTTTGGCCGCAGATGTTAATCAATCTGTGTGTATCTGTTTCGCCCCTGGAAGCAGGCCCCCGAATAAAGAAACACCCCGATGATCATATCGGGGTGTTGTAGATTTTGATGATTTTTGATGCGGGAAATTTAGTCCTCCTCGCTTGTTTCTTCTTCGCCTGGCGCCAGGATCACATCTTCACCGGATTCTTGTTCGGTTTGTTCTTGCAGGGCGATGATGCCGTTGCGAATTTGATTCAGGGGCCTTTCCAGTTCCATTTCCAGCCTTGAAAGCGTTTGGATCACATACTTGTCCGCCTCGCGACGTGTCTCCTCGGCATCGGCCAGGGCCTGTTCCCTAATCTCTTCGGCCCGCGCTTTGGCCGCCTTGACGACCGCGTTTTGCTCGGTCAATTGTTTGCTTTTCTCCCGGGCGATCGCCAGGGTTCGGTTGGCCTCCTCCTGCGCCTGGGCCAGAATGCGGTCGCGTCGGGCGAGAACATCTTGGGATTTTTTGACCTCTTCGGGAATCGTCACCCGCATCTGATCGATCAAATCCAGCATCCGATCCTCGTCGACGATCACGTTGTGAGTGAGAGGAATCGGGCGGCTGTTGTTGAACAGTTCTTCTAGTCGGTCTACGAGATAAAGAATATCCATGTAGCTCCTCCCTCAGAGGTGCAAACATTGACAAGAACTTTGTGTTAATCGCGTGGTTCGAAACTTAGGAAAGTTAACGCTTGTAAATAAGATTACACGGAAGTAGCTGTTTCGTCAAGTACGCTTGAAACTGCTTTGTGACTTGCGGGCCATTTGTGTTCTTATTCCGTCAAGTGAGCGCCAAGGTGGCGGTTCAATCGCGCAGAGACGAAGTTGGAACGATGTCTTGCTCGTCGCCCAACTCGGAAAAGCGCTCCTTGAGAGCATGCTCCACGTGAGGTGGCACCAGGCTGCTGACGTCCCCGTCCAAAGATGCGATTTCACGCACCGTCGCTGAAGAAAGAAAGGTGTGCTCTTCGTGGGTGATCAGGGCGACGACTTCGATGTCAGACGAGAGACGGTGATTGGCCAGAGCCATGCGGAATTCATACTCGAAATCTGAAAAGACGCGCAAGCCGCGCACAATCACCTGGGCATCGATTTCCTGGCAGAAATCGACAGTCAATCCGCTGTACCCTGTGACGCGGATGTTCTTATGGGTATTCAAGGCTTGGCGGGCTAAGCTGATCCGCATTTCGGCGGGGAAAAGGACTCGCTTGAGCGGGCGATCATAAACAGCAACGACCAATTCGTCAAAAAGCCGGGCGGCGCGGCGTGCAATGTTGATGTGCCCATAATGAATGGGATCAAAAGTTCCGGGAAAAACGGCACGTATCATGATGTTTTCTACTAATTAACTGATGTCTGCTGTGGTTTGTTTCCAAAAGCGCTCGATCGCCTTGGCGAGATGTTGGTGTTCTGGCCGAGTCAGATCGGGATCTTTCTCGAATAGTTTCTGGGCATAGTGGCGCGCTTTTTCGATCAGATTGATGTCCATCAGCGAGGCCATCTGCAGTTCGGCGTACCCCGATTGGCGCGTCCCCAAGAATTCGCCCGGGCCACGTTGCTCCAGATCGCGTTCGGCCAGCTTGAAACCGTCGTTGGTCGCTGCCATTGCTTGGAGCCGCTCGTTTTCGACGTCTTCTGGGTTGCTGGGAATCAAGATACAATAGGCTTGGTCGCTGCCCCTGCCGACACGGCCACGCAGTTGGTGCAACTGGGCCAGCCCGAAGCGGTTAGCGCCCTCGATCAGCATCACCGTGGCGTTGGGCACATCGACGCCGACCTCGACCACCGATGTTGAGACCAAAATATCGTACTCGCCGTCGCGAAACTTGGCCATCACCGTTTCTTTTTCGTTGGGGGCGAGACGCCCGTGCAGCAATCCAAGCCTGGCGTGAGTAAAAACTTCTTTCTTCAAGCGGGCATGCTCTTCGACGGCTGCCATTTCATCGCTTTTGTCGCTTTCCTCCACCAGTGGATAGATGATGAAGGCTTGCTTGCCCGCTTCGATTTGCCGCTGGATCAAGCCATAGGCGCGTTCCCGTTCCCTTGGATAGAGAATGTGAGTGCCGACATCTTTGCGACCAGGCGGCATTTCGTCGATCACCGAGAGATCCAGGTCGCCGTAAACGGTCAGCGCCAGGGAGCGCGGGATCGGGGTTGCTGTCATCACCATCAAATGGGGATTCTCGCCCTTTTCGCGCAGAGCAGCGCGCTGGTTGACGCCGAAGCGGTGTTGCTCGTCGATGATCGCCAGTTGTAGATTGGCGAATTCGACCGGGTCTTCGATCAAAGCGTGGGTGCCGACGACCAGCTTGATCTCTCCGGCGGCAAGCCCGGCCCGGATGACTTCTTTCTCCTCATCCGGGGTGGCGCCGATCATCAGGCGGATCTC
Organism: uncultured Anaerolineales bacterium; assembly: GCA_964644835.1. Taxonomy (GTDB): domain Bacteria; phylum Chloroflexota; class Anaerolineae; order Anaerolineales; family UBA11858; genus JAYELX01. Next base: position 4,418 of record CAZXXW010000120.1, on the reverse strand, counting down.
GCCGGGGCCAAACCCGGCCTGTTCGGTCAGCATCCTGCTCAAACTGTGGTAATGCTGCTCCGCCAAAATGCTGGTGGGCGCCATGATCGCGGCCTGCCCCCCATGCTTGGCGACAATCGCAACAGCCATCGCAGCGACAACCGTCTTACCGGAGCCGACATCGCCTTGCAGCAACCGGTTCATCGGATGGCCCGAAGCCAGGTCAGCGCGCACCTCGGCAAGTGCTTTTTGTTGCGCCTGGGTGAGTTCAAAGGGCAGTTGCTCAAGCTGAGCCTGAATCCACTCGTCAGAGGCCTCAAAAGTGCGCGCCGAACGTTGATTCCAGGCAAATTTTTGCTGCAATACGCCCAACTGCAAGAAGAAAATTTCATCGAAAGCCAGGCGATAAGACGCCCGGTTCAAATCTTCCCACGAATCCGGAAAGTGGATTTGCTTCAAGGCAGAACTCAAATCGGGCAAATCGGCCTGGTCTTTGATCCAGTCTGGCAGGGCGTCCGGCACTTTGGGCGCCCATTCTTCCACCACCGTATGAATTTTCTCTCGCAGCCATCTCTGAGAGACTTTTTCGGTCAGCGGATAAATGGGCACAATCCCCTTGGACATCAGGTGTTCTTCCTCCACTGGCGACCAAGTTGGGTTGGTCATCGTTAGGCGTCCGAGATATTGATCCGTTTCACCGGAGATGACAATCGGCTCACCGGGCTTAAATTTCTTAGCCAGCCAGGGCTGGTTGAACCAGGTTATCCGCATCGCGCCGCTGCCGTCACTGACCACCGCCTCGACCAGGGTTCTCCGTCCCCCGCTGACCTTGCGTTTATGGGCGGATTGAATTGTGCCGATCAGAGTCACTTTTTCTCCGTAGCTCAGCTTGTTGATCGGCTTCATCTCGGAATAATCGTCATGCCGGTGGGGGAAGTGGTAAAGCATGTCGCCCAACGTCGTGATCCCCAGCCTTGCCAATCTCTCTGCATAGCGGGGGCCGATATTTTTCAGGCTAGTGACACCAGTGTTGAGATCGGCGATGTCCTTGGGGGCGAGTCTCGGACGCGGCCTCGGGGCTGGCTCCGTTGTTTGGGGCAGGGATCCCGCTTCTGGTGGGGGTTGCTGCTCCGTCTGCCGGGTGGAGGGAGTGCTTTTGGTTGGGGGTTGAACGGCATCTTCCCCCAGTTCCCGCTGGATCCGTTTCCACAGCCCTGTCAGGGCCTCTTTGCGAGAATGTTCGCTCAAGGCATGATAATCTCGCAGGCGGGCGATCACGGCTTGAATTAGATTTTCAGGCAACTGCTCGGACCGTGCCTCGGCTGCCCAGGGCTTGAGCATCCGTTCCAGCCCGCCGATGACGGCCCGGTTTTGGTAACCTTGCTTCGCTTCTTGACGGAAATATTTGCGGAGTTTTTCGATAGATGCTTTCATGGGAGCTATTGTACCACTTGTCGCGGCTTGTTTCGGAGCTAGGCGGTTTTTGCCGACACCGCGGCGACGCCGAGCCCATTGGGTCCTACATGGACGCCGATCGCAGGCGTGACATTGATTGTCAATGCCGATGTGTCGATTTGAATGTCGAGGCTTTCGAGCAAGGCGTGAGCATCGGCCTCGGCGTTACTGTGCAAAATGGCCAGCCGCTCGAGGGGGCCGAAACCTTCGATCATTTGTTTCAGTTGGGCGATACCTTTGCGGCGGGTCCGGGTTTTTCCCCGGCTGAGCACTTCCCCATTTTTGACTTCGACGAATGGTTTGATTTGTAGCAGCGAGCCGATGCGCGCTGTCGCCCACGACACCCTTCCGCTGCGATGGATGTATTCGAACGTGTCCAGCATAGCGAGCAGGTGAAGCCGTTTTTGAAGCTCCTCGACTGTCTCGATGATCTTGGCCGGGGAGAGTCCTTTGGCAGCTGCCTCGGCCGCGGCTAATACCTGGAACCCAAGCCCGGTGGAGAGAGAATTACTATCGAGCACGCAAATCCGTTCTCCAAAGGCTTGCGCCGCCGACTTGGCGGTGTCAAAAATACCGCTGAGCGTCTTGGCGAGATGGATCGAAAGGATCGTTTGGAAGCCTTGTCGAAATAAATTTTTGTAAACGGTTTGGAAGGCGCCGATACTGGGGGTAGCGGTGGTGGTCGTTTTGGCGTTGACCATTTGCTCGTAAAAATCTGATCGAGAAATATCCTTCTGGTCGACCAGTTTTTTATCGTCCATGACGATGAGAGCCGGAACAACATTGATTTTGTGCCGGGAGGCGAGTTCAGGCGGGAGATCGGCGGTGCTGTCGGTGACGATGGCAATTTTAGGCATGTTTCTTGTTCAAACCACGGGCGTTAGCCTCAAACCGTCACGTTTTAACGTTGAGTGCGCCCGCTGGATAAATGCGATTTGTTGGATGGATTATTCTACCGAGATGATGAATTGGTAATGCGGCTGGCCGCCCTCTTGAACTTCGATGATATGGTCGGGATATTTTTTCCGAATCGCGTCGGTGATCCTGTTGACCTCAGCCTTGTCGATGTCGGATCCGTAAAACAAGGTGATCAGTTCATATGCCTCGATTTCGATTCGATCGAGAAGTTCAAGACAAGCGTGTCGAAGATCATCGTTGGAGAGCACAAGTTTGCCGTTGTGCAGGGCGATGATGTCGCCTTGATTTACTTTCACGCCGTCGATTTCGGCGTCGCGAGTAGCGGTGGTGATTTCGCCCGTTTCTACCTCGGTGATCGCTTCTTTCATCTCGGCGACGACATTGTCGAAGTCACCATCGGGGATCAGCCGCAGCATAGCAGCGATTCCCTGGGGCACCGTTCGAGCGGGGATGACGGCGACGTTCTTGACGGTCACATCGGTGGCTGCCTCGGCGGCCATGAAGATATTTTTATTGTTGGGCAGGATGATGACCTTGTCGGTGGGTAAATCTTCGAAGGCGGCCAGGATTTCTTTGGTGCTTGGGTTCATCGTTTGCCCGCCCTCGACGATCGCCGCGGCGCCCAGGCTGGCGAAAACACGGGCAATCCCGTCCCCAGGTGCCACGGCGACAACGGCAATTTGACCCGGTTCCACGCTGGCAAGTTGGAGATCCTGATCTTGTCCCTTTTGGATTTCGTCCATTTGGGCGATCAGATTCTCGATGTGCACTTTGGTGATTGTGCCGATCTCCATGGTATAGTCGATCGGCTTATAGCGATTCTCTGTGGGTACGTGGATGTGCATCCGGTACATGCCGTCTCCCTCACCGATCTGAATTGAGGTGCCCATCTCTTCGAGAGCGGCATAGAAATCATCCAGTACGAGTTCATCGTTTGGGGTGAAGTCAACCACGACCTCGAAGTCTTGACCCGGTTCCACGGCGTGTATGCTTTCGTCGATTTTCAGCGATGCCAAAGGCCGCACCGAGGTGAGCGGTTCGTCTAGGGGCAGGCCCTTGGTGAAGCGGAGCATGCCCTCGAAAATGAAAAAGAGCCCTTTTCCGCCCGAGTCTACGACACCGGCATCGGCAAGGACATCCAACAATTCCGGAGTCCGCTCCACCGATTCTTCTGCTTCTGCTACGACTACTTCTAGCAGTTGGAAGGGGTTATCGGTCTCTTCGAGGCCTTGATTGGCCGCCTTGGCGCAATCCTTAATCACGGTCAGGATCGTGCCTTCCACCGGGCGGACCACGCCGTGATAAGCGGTATCCCGCGCCGCGTTGAGCGCTTTAGCAAAGTGGGGACCATCTAACGTTTCAAGATTGTCAAGCACACGGGCAAAGCCGCGCAAAATCTGGGAGAGAATCACGCCTGAGTTGCCACGCGCCCCCATCAACGCTCCCTGGGCCAGGTCACCTGCAATCCTACCAATACCGTAATCGGGTGAATTTGCAATCTCGTCATAGGCCGCTTGCATGGTTAGAACCATGTTCGTGCCCGTATCTCCGTCGGGCACGGGAAAGACGTTCAAAGCGTTGACCATCTCTTGGTTGGTCCGCAGCCATGTCAGGCCCGCTGAGATTAACTCTTTGAAAATTTTTCCGTCGATGTTCTCTTGGTAAACGCTTTCTAGAAATTTCGTTTCTTGTTCTTCTTGAATGGGGGTGCTCATATGTTGATAGACTCCTGGACAATATTTCACCCCAGGCTTTGCGACGAGTTATGGTTGGCGCGATCGCCTTCAACTTGCCTGGGGTGGCTTGATCAATCCGCGATGTGGCTGATTCGCAGACCTTGAACGTGAACGTTGATTTTATCAATAGGCACCCCCAGTGCCTTTTCTACATGATAGCGGATCGTGTTGGCAACGCTGGCCGCAACAGACTTGATCCGGGTTCCGTATTCGATGATGATATAAATGTCGATACTTATTCGCCCGTCAGTATGCTCAACATCAACGCCGTGGGTTGGATTTTTGACGAGGATGTTGGCAAGTCCATCGACGACATTTTTGGATGCCAGG
>CAZXXW010000119.1:1804-11532 GCA_964644835.1 uncultured Anaerolineales bacterium | reverse complement strand
ACCGCCTGGCGGACGGTGCGAAAAGCTATTACCCAATTATTTTCTTAATCTTCATTCGTCCCCGTGCTACACAGCAGCGCCCGATAAATCGGGCTAACCTGATTTGCCGAAGGCACACCTTTGGCGATCTGTGTCCTACAAAAAGAACCTGTGTTTATCGACGTTGATCGGCATCCCCTGCTTGATGGCATCGTTCATACAACCGCGGCACGTCGCGGGCGATGACATCCGGATCGCTGTGGGAGGCGAAAAACTCGTGCCCCTCGCCGCCGTACTCGAAGGCGAGCATGTGAGCCTCGCCCCATTCCCTTTGTTCAATTCCCTCAAGAACCCAATCCAGCCAGGGCCAATCGTCCTCCAATACCGGGAGGTGATCCATCAGAAAGCCTTCGCCGAGGTCGTGCAGGCCGGTGAAGTGTAACTCGCGCAGGCGCGCCAGGGGCAGTGCCCGGATGTAGTCCTTGGCTGCCATCTCCAGCGTATCGGCGCTGATCCGGGCGTGGGAGATATCCAGCAGCAGGCCGCAACCGCAGGTTTCAATCACATCGCCGATCACGTCCGGCAGTACGCTGACCCGGTTGACGTGCCCCTGACCTTCCCGGTAGGGTGCGTTCTCCAGGATCACCCGCTCGGGGCCGAAGTGATCGACCATGGCGGCCACGTCGGCATGGGTGTCTGCGATGATTTGCTCGACCGCGGTGGGGCTGGGGTTGTCTGTGTCGAACGGCACGCCATCGCGAGCATCGGCGGCCAGGTGGGCGTTGACATAGACGGTCGCGGTGCTTTCTAAAAAAGCCTCGACATCGTCCCAATCGGTTTGGGCGAGGGTGCCCGTCCCGGCGCGCAGGTTGAAGTGCACGGCGACGGGGCAGTGTGCCTTTGCCTTGGCAATCATCTTGGGCCAGGGAGGAGTCTTGAAATAATCGATTTTGATGCGGCCAGCCTCTAGTAGTTCGGCGGCCTGGGGTGAGTAGTTGATCGCAAAGTTCATAAAGGCCAGGTGTCAGGTGAACAGGAATCAGGTGTTAGGGACATTGGTTGTTAATGTGTTCTTCGAGGGTCTCGGCGAAGGTGTGACGCCCCGAACCGTCACAGGCGGAACGGAAATAGTAGTACGGCGTTTGGGCAGGGAAGGCTACCGCCCGCAAGGCGTCGATGCTCGGGTTGCAAATCGGGCCGGGCGGCAGGCCTGCGTATCGGTAGGTGTTATAGGGCGAATCGATTTGCAGATCGGCGGCCGTGATCGGATTGTTCCACCAGCTATCCTGTGCTTCGACATAGCCGCGGGCGTACTGGACGGTTGGGTCGGCGTCGAGCTTCATCCCCGCGTCTAGCCGGTTGTGAAAGACCGAGGCGATCAGCGCCATTTCACCGTCAACGACGGATTCGCGCTCAACGATTGAGGCCAGGGTCACGGCCTCGTGGATGGTCAAACCTTGTTGCTTGAATCCGGCCTCGATCTCGCCGCTGACGGCCTGGTGAAATTTGGCCCGGAGGATGTCCAACAAGGCATGAGCCCCGGTCTCACGCGGCAGGGTGTAGGTTCCCGGCAGCAGATAGCCCTCGGCCTGATGCTCCCTTCCAAGTCGGATGAAGGTTTCGGGGTCGATCGCCAGCCCCGAGGTGGGCAAGGCCGCTCCGACTTCTTCCAGCCGCCATCCCGGCAAGATCACCAGAGTCGCCTGCCCCGGCAAGGGGTCCATCAATTGGGTAGCGATCTCCACGGGCGTCGCTGCCGGGCTGAGTTTGTAATCCCCGGCCTGAATCTGAGTGTCCATTCCTTTGTAAATCAGATAGCTGAGAAAGAGGGCCGCGTCGGAGATCAGACCGTTCTCCTCCAGTCGTTGGCTCACCGAGGTGGGTGATTCTCCCAGGGAAATTTGGAACGTTCTCTGCTCACCGAATGGATCGGTCGGGCTGGTCAGTTTGTCCCGGTTGGTGAATAGGCGCAGCGAGAGGCGCAATCTATTGGGCAGGGAGAGTTGCGGCGAGGGTGGCCCCAGGGTTTCGCTGAGTTGCCTGGAGAGCATCGAGATGCTGATCAAAAAGAAAAGCGCCAGCCCGAGGGTGGCGAGAAGAGGTAGCAGGAAGATGGTCAGGATTCGAGAGCGTTTCATCGCGGCGGGTCGAGTGGGGGTGTGTCGGCTGTGGGTAGGGGTGGGTTTTTGGCGTCTAAATAACTTTGCAGGATCACGGCGGCGGCGGCTTCGTCCATGTGGCCGCTTCTTTCCTCCCGGGAGACGCCCATCCTGATGCGGGCGTCGCGAGCGATCTGGGTGCTGTTGCTCTCGTCCCAGAGTTGGACGGGGATTTCGCTCTGGGCGCGCAGAACTCCGGCCAGACGGGTGGCATTGCGACCTTGGTAGGTCGGTTGGTTGTCGGCGTCGAGCGCCTGGCCGACGATGATCCGCTCGGCTTGGTGCTCCTCGGCCAGTTCGAGGATCGCGGCGGCGTCCGCCTCGCGGCTGCTGTGTTCGATCACGGTCAGCGGGCGGGCGAGCGTCCCGGTTGGGTCGCTGATGGCGATGCCGATATTCTTTTCTCCCGGGTCGACGGCGAGAATGCGCATAGTCGGTTAGGGGCTTTCGGTCGTTACGGAGATGCGGAACGGCAAGGTCGGCAGGCGCGGCCAAAATGGGGGGATTAGAGAGACTGTAGCCGGTTTTTCCAAGGGGAGATTCTCATTCAGCCGTTCGGCGGCCTGCTCTGGGGGCAGGCCAAGGGCCAGGTTGGTCGCTTCAATGGGGTCGAGTTGGGCGGTGATCTCCCATTGGGCCTGCAACCGCCAACGGGCGATGTTCTCCTCTTCGTTCAATCTCGGCTCGCTCAAATTTTCGATCACCAGTGAATCGGGGTCAGCGTCGAAGTCCGGGGGTAGGTTGGTCTCCAGGGCGGCGCGGCCTAATTCGGATAGCGATCGTTCGTCAACGGTCAAGGCGCGGAAGGCCATCCGCAGGGTCAGGCTGAGTTGGTCTGCTGGGGCGGGCTCGGCGGGTGTATAACTCTCTTCGAGTATTTCAGCAAGGTGCGCCTCCTCGCTGATTAATAGGTCGCTGGGGTCGAGGGTGGTCTGGATTTCCTCTAAGGCGCTGGCGGCCAGGGTTTCGTACAGGTCGTTGTAAAGCCGCTCGTAATCTCCCTGGGTGGGGGCGGGGACAATGCGGCTGGTCCCGCCGTCGGTGGCTTCCTTGTTGGTCACGCTCAAATTCAGGCCGACAGGCCCTTCGATAGCGACGATGCTCTCGGCAGGAACATTACCCTCGATGCCCGGCTCCACCGCTCGGATCGCTATGCTGATTGAAGCGTTGGGAGGAATCGCTGCCGAGGCGTTGGTCTCGAAACGAATTGGCTGCTCGTCCAAAGTGGTGACGATGCTGCCGCGAGGGAGGCTGATCTCTTCATTGGTTAGATTGGTGAAAGTGACCCTGCCACTGGCGCGCTCATCGGGGAGAGAGAGCGAGCCCGTCGTGGCGATGCTCTTGCCTCCCTCGACGATGATCGTCTTCCATGGGGCCGGTACCGCTCCGGAGATGTCTACGTCGTTGTGCTCCGGGCTGGCCATCACCGAAACCGTGACTGTTTCGGTGCGAGTCTCCGGCTCCAGGTGGAGCCGCGCGCCCGGCAGCAACACCGCGGCGATCGCCAGGACGCTCAATACGCCAATGGTGAAGGCGACCAACCGAGCGGCGGGGTGGATGAGCCAATTTGGACTTTGGGGATGCGCGCACCGTCGCAAGGTTTCCAGCTCCCACGCGGTGGGATGCTTGGCTGTTTTTTGCGACTGTTGGCGCATTTTAGCCGCCGACAGCGGTTCGCCAAGGCTGTTTCCCGACCGTCTTTGGCGCCGTTTCTTGACCCGCCAGTGGTTTTGTTCCGCCTCGCGTCTGCTCGTGTAAACGGGGATGCCCAACTGCTCCGCGCGGACGCGGAAATCCTGCCCGCGGGCGACAAAGGCCAGTTGGGCGCCCAACTCGGTGCAATGGCGTTTGAGCAGGGTGAGGTCAAGTTGGCGCGTCAAAACTTGCTCGCGGACCGGCTGGATGAGCAGGATCCGCGGTGCCTGGTTCCAGCCAATTTTGTCTTTGACCGAATAGATATCGTCGTAGGATTCCAGTTGAATGATTTGAGTTTTCACGTCGCTGACATTGTAGCACAGGAATTTAGGAAGCGCGTTGCTCAGAGCAACGCGCTTCCTATTGTAATCAGGAGAGTTTCTCCTCGACCCAGTCGATCACGCTGTCCAGCGCCTCGTCGAGCTTGTCGGCGTTTTTGCCGCCGGCCTGAGCCAGGGTGGGCCGTCCTCCACCGCCGCCCTGGAGCGGTTTGGCGACAAAGTTGGCAAGGTCCCCCGCTTTGAGCCCGCGTTGGACCAAATCTTCGGTGATCGCGGCCATCAAAATCGGGTTGCCCCCGGTCACCGTGGCGAGCACGGCGACTCCCTTCTGGGGATACTGCTGGCGGAAGCGGTCGGTCATCTGCCGCAGAGTGTTGACGTCCACGTCCGGGATCACGGCGGTGAGCACGTCCACATCCTGGACGCGGGTGGTCTCGTCCAGCTTCTGGGCAAATCCGCCCGACGCCAGGCGTTGGCGCAGGATTTCGATCTTCTTGCGCGCACCCTTGAGTTCGTCGAGAAGCTGCTCGGTCTTTTCGTAGACCTGCTCCGGCGTGCCGGATAGGGCCGCGGCGCTCTTCTCCAGAACCCGGAAACGGCGTTGAACCAGCTCGTAGGCGCCGCGCCCGGTCACAGCCTCGATGCGCCGGATTCCGGCGGCGGCGCTGCCTTCGTTGACGATCAGGAAAAGCCCGATTTCGCCGGTGCTTTGGCAGTGTGTCCCGCCGCAGAGTTCATTAGAGAAGGGGTGCCCGCTGTCATCGTCGCCGATGGTGATGTTGCGTACGACTTCGTCATATTTCTCGCCAAACAAGGCCCGGGCACCTTCGTTGATGGCTTGTTCCAACGGTTTGTGCTCGATGTGCAAGGGGTGATCTTCGTAGATGCGCCGGTTGACTTCCGCTTCGATCTCGGCCAGTTGCTCCGGTGTCAGTGCTTCGGGATGGGTGAAGTCAAAGCGCAGCCGGTCCGGGGCGACCAGCGAGCCGGCCTGGCGTGCGTGGGTTCCCAGGACATGATCCAGGGCGTAGTGGAGCAGGTGGGTGGCCGTATGGTTACGCCTGATGTCCTGGCGGCGACCTTCGTCGATCCGTGTGATTGCCCGGTCGCCAACCTGCGGCTTGCCGGAGACCACTTCGCCCATGTGGACGATGATCCCGGCGGCGGGTTTGCGGACTTCTTCAATGTCAATTTCCCAGTTGTCGCCGCTGATTGTGCCGGTATCGTTTACCTGGCCGCCGGCCTCGAGGTAGAAGTGCGTCTCCGGGAGCAGGACTTCGACGCGGTCACCGGGACCAGCCTCCGGGACGGTTTGCCCGTCCTGTAACAGGGCGAGCACGTCCCCCTCGAAGGTGAGTGTTCCATAGGGATCGTGGCGGACGCCTTTGGGGCCGAGTTTCCCGTCCCGCTGCAAATCCTGGAGCAGATTGCTGTAGATTTCCACGTCTTCTCCGCCGAGCGGGCCCATCGCCTCGCCCGCGCCCGAAGCGATCCGGTGCGCCTCCATGGCTTCTTCGAACCCGGCCTGATCGACGTGAAGGCCGCGCTCGCGAGCGATGTCACGGGTGATCTCCAGCGGCATGCCGTAAGTGGTGTAAAGATCGGCGGCTTCTTCGCCGGGCAGAGTCGTCTCGCCTTGGGCTTCAAGCTCGTCGAGCCGGTTGAGCAAGTGTTCCGTGGCCCGGTCGAGGGTGCGCTGGAATTGCTCCTCCTCCCGGGTGATCGTGTCGAGAATCACGCTACGGTTGCGCTCCAGTTCGGGGTAGGCGCCGCTGTAACGTTCGATGACCGTCTCGGCGACGTTAGCCAGGAAAGGCTCGTGCAAGCCAATCATGCCGCCAAAGCGGTAGGCCCGGCGGATGATCATCCGGCAGACGTAGTTGCGTCCAATGTTGCCGGGGATCACGCCGTCGGCGATCAAGAACGTAGCTGCACGGGCGTGGTCGGCGATGACGCGGTAAGCGGTGAAATTTTCTTCCCGTTCCGCGTCGGAATGCCCGGTGAGTTGCTGGGTTGTCTCGATCAGAGGGAAGAGCAGGTCGGTGCGGTAGTTGGAATCTTTGCCTTGCAGCACGGCGACGACCCGTTCCAGCCCCAGGCCGGTGTCGACGTGAGTGGCGGGCAAAGGCTTGAGTTCATTCGGGCCGAGGCGATTGTACTGGATGAAGACCAGGTTCCACAGTTCTAGAAAGCGGTCTGTGTCCAAATCTTCCTTGCTGACAGGGCCGTCTTCGGGGCGCAGGTCGATGTGAATCTCGGAGCACGGGCCACAGGGGCCGGTATCGGCCATCTCCCAGAAGTTTTCCTTGCGTCCCAGGTAGAAGATCCGCTCCGGGGTCATCCCTTCTTGCTCTTTCCAATGTTCGGCCGCTTCTTCATCGGTGGGGATTTGGCCTTGTTCATCCTTGAACACCGTTGCGTAGAGTTGTTCCCGGGGCAGTCCCCACACTTCGGTGAGCAGTTCCCAGGCCCAGGCGATCGCTTCTTCTTTGTAATAGTCTCCGAAGGACCAGTTGCCCATCATCTCGAAAAAGGTGTGGTGGGTATCGTCGCGGCCGACATCGTCGAGGTCGTTGTGCTTCCCGGCGACGCGCATGCATTTTTGTGAGTTGACGGCGCGGGTGTAGTCGCGCTCATCGGTACCCAGAAAGACGTCCTTGAATTGGACCATTCCCGCGTTGGTAAACAGCAGGGTGGCGTCCCCGCCGGGAACCAGCGAAGCAGAGCGGACGAAGGTGTGATCGGCTCGCTCGACGAAGAAGTCGATATACGATTGGCGGATGGCGTTTCCGCTTGGATTGTCGGGTAATGTGTAAGTCATCGTTATTCCTTAGAGTTTGCTATGATTGCGTGTTGGTGGCGCCTGGGCTTTAATCTAAAAGCCCGGACGTGAAGGTCCGGGCCGCGGGGATTCAATAGGGGTAGAAAGTGGTTTTAGATCAAGGGTTGCGACTCGGACAGGGCGGCATGGCGACTGTCCCTGCGGAGACAGCCGCCTGGGTAGCAATGGCGTTTTTGTTGAGGTGGAGAACCGAGTCCGATTTGCGCATACGTTTTCTCAAAAGTGGTTTTTGGTTGGCTCCATTATACGCCAAGAGCAGAACGGCTGCAATGGCTTGTTGTCAGTGGTAAAACCTGTCAGAACACTAAACGCTCATTGCTCGGCGTTGGACAGCCGTTTCAGGGTGTTAGATGATGATTCCAGCGCGTGAGGAATCGTTCTGGCGCGTTAGATGATGATTCCAGGGCGAACTTGATGATTCTTCTCTGATGAGAGGAATCGGCGCGGAGTACAGCAATCCGTCAGGGTGTGAGGTTGAGCGATTTGGTGACACAATCGCCGCCGAGATCGTCTTCGGTGCAGACTTTGATCGTTGCGTCGATATCCTTGCCGTTGGGATCATTGCTTAATTCAGCACTGGTCGTATAACCAACTTCGCCAGGCGTGAGATCATTCTGTGAAACTGTGACCGTACAGCCGGAATCTAATTGCTCAAATTCGTTTGATGTATAGGTTTCTGTTTCTGTGTCATCGTTGTTTGTAACTGTTGTCACAACCGACTGAAGCGTGAAGCCGCCGCTGTTGGTGATCTTGAAATAGAGGCGATATTTCGAACCTGTGCAGGTTGCCATTTCGGTGTAAACGACGTCGAAGGTCAAGTCTTGTGTGGGCGTCGACGTTGGCGTGGAGGTGAGCGTGGGGGTCGGTGGCGGGGTGAAGACAGGCAATGAATCGGTCGGCCCTTCAGGGGTGGCGTAATAGCCCCACAGCCAGCAAAACGCGGATGGTTTATCCGGGTTGCGGATGTACCAGTACTGGCTTTGGGGATCGCGAGCGATGATTTCCGCCTCCTCGCCGGTGAGCAACGCGCCTTCCCGGGGGTAAATCTTGCCTGGGCCCAGACGACAGTTGGTATCAACGGAAACCTGCACAAATGCCGTTTCGGGCGTCGGCGTCTCCGATGGTTCCGGCGTCAGGGAGGCGGTTGCACTCACATCGGGGGTATCCGAGGGTGGTGGAGAGGGCGAAATTTCCTCTTTAGCTTCTTGATCTGTCGGTTGTTCGGCATTGATTGCCTGAACGGTTTGGGCGACGATCGTTTCCTGAACGGCTGTGCCGACTGTGTCTGCATCGGCATCCGTTCCATCTGTAAGGCCAGGCCGGTTACAAGCCGGCGTTAAGATCAGCAGTGCAATGCTCAAAAGAACGAAAGAATAGAGACGCATTTTTTTGATTTGATTAGAATTATGCATACATCCTCCAGACAACGGATTATTTTCCTCTCCGAGGCTGGCTCGGTTCAACCCCGGCCAGTCAACCAATACTTGAATTATAAGCCAGAATTTGCTTGTTTCAATCGGGCCGCTGTACTATTTTTTGTAACCGTTCACTCCCCCCCCCTTGAAAAATCTGCGCTCAAGCCAGATAACCACAATATGCAGGGGTGATCGACAGAATTCGCCCAGATGTGGCGGCGCAAGCCATTCAATGGGCGTAGGGGGGTGAACGGTTACTATTTTTTTATATTGGCTCGTGGATTTTCTCCTTTGCGGACTTGCTCTATCCTGCGTAAAAATCGCCTCTTTTCAGGAGCAGATAAATATGTTAGTGTATGCATTGATCGCATCCAAAGGGATCAACGCGCCGGCCCGATCCAAGCGCTGCTTCGAGCAACAAATGATTTGATCAAAGGAAACTGACTTGGCTATTTACCTCTATCTGACCGTATTTTTTTCCGGCATGGCTACCCTGGGGATCGAATTTGCCGCCTCTCGCCTGTTGGGCGGCGTCTTCGGAACCAGCAATCTGGTTTGGGCCAGCATCATCGGCTTGATTCTCATTTACCTTACCGCCGGCTATTTCCTCGGCGGGCGATGGGCCGATCGCTCTCCCAGCTATAAGACCTTCTACCGCATCCTGGCCTGGGGCGGGTTTTCTGCCGGGGTGGTGCCCATCGTCGCTCGTCCCGTGCTTCGGGCTGCTGCCAACGCTTTCGATCATCTCCAGGTTGGCGTTCTGCTCGGCGCATTTACTGCCGTGATAGTTCTGCTGGTGATCCCGATCACCTTGTTAGGGACGGTTTCTCCCTTTGCGATTCGCCTTTCCTTGCGGGATTCGCGCCAGGCCGGGCAAATTTCTGGGCGGATTTACGCCATCTCGACGCTGGGCTCCTTTGTGGGAACCTTTCTTCCGGATCTGGTCTTGATTCCCTTGATCGGGACGACCTTCACGTTCTTGGGTTTTGCAGGGTTCCTCACCCTGGTGGCGATCATCGGCTTGTGGCTTCATGCCGGAGCCCGCACCGCCCTCAAATGGAGCTGGATGCCCCTGCTGCTGGCCTTATTCGCCATTCTGTGGGGGAGCGGCGCGATCAAATCCACAGAGGGCCAAATCTACGAAACCGAATCATCCTACAATTACATCCAGGTCATCGAAGAGGACGACTTCCGCTATCTCCGCCTCAACGAAGGGCAGGGGGTACATTCCATCTATCACCCGGAGCAGTTAGCGTTTCAAGGGCCTTGGATGCAGGTTTTGGCCGCTCCCTTCTATAATTCGGCGCCATACGCCCCGGAGCAAGTGGAAAGTTTGGCCATTGTTGGGCTCGCCGCC
>CAZXXW010000119.1:0-1794 GCA_964644835.1 uncultured Anaerolineales bacterium | reverse complement strand
TGATAGCCGACCTCGCCGCCGGTACGGCCGCCCGGCAGGCCACGGAAGTGTTTGGGCCGATTCCGATTGACGGCTTCGAGATCGATCCGGCGATCATCCGCGTCGGCCAAGATTATTTTGGCATGACCCAGGCCAACTTGAACCCCATTCCCCAGGATGGTCGTTGGGGCTTGGCTCACAGCGGACGGCGCTACTCGATCATCAGCGTCGATGCCTACCGACCACCTTACATCCCCTGGCACCTGACCACAGAGGAGTTTTTCCGAGTGGTTCACGATCATCTCCTCGACGATGGTGTCCTGGCCATCAACGTTGGCCGTGCTCCCGGCGACCGCCGCCTCATCGAAGGGCTGACCGCCACGATCGAAGGGCACTTTCCCTCTGTTCATATCATGGATGTGCCCAATTCGTTTAACTCGATCCTCTATGCCACGGTCCAGCCCACGGAGGAGGTCAATTTGCAGGCCAATTATACCTATTTGCTCGATCGTCCCGATACGCACCCGCTTCTGATCGACGCGGTCCAGCGGGCGATCGTGTTCAAGCAGCCCAATCCGTGCGATCCACCCTCCGCCGAAGGCTGCATCGTTTTCACCGATGATAAAGCGCCAATCGAGTGGATCACCAACAACATGGTTATGAAGTATGTCTTCTTGGGCGGTGTAGAAGAGTTGCAGTGAGCGGCTTTGGAGAGTGCCCTTATGCTTAAAAACATCATCCATTGGTTGATCGTCGTTCTTGTTCCCGTTGCTTTGGTCTTGGGTGCTGTACGCCTATTACTGACGCCCGCTTTCATCCAGATCGAGTACCGGCTGCCCTACTTCCCCGAAGATTCCTACGGTTTCAGCCAGGAGGAGCGGCTCCATTGGGCCAAGCTTGCCCGGCAATATTTGCTCAACCGCGCCGGGATTGAGTTCTTGGGTGATTTGACCTTCGAAGATGGGTCCCCTTTGTACAATCAGCGTGAGCTGCGCCACATGCGCGATGTCAAAGTTGTGGTCAAGGCAGCGATGGGCATTTTATACACTTCTCTTGCTTTGATGATTGGCGCGGGTATTTGGGCGCGGCGGGCGGATTGGTGGGGACAATACCGGCGGGCGCTGTCCCGCGGGGGATGGTTAACGGTCGGCCTGTTGCTCTTTTTGATCGTCGCCATTGCGCTTAGTTTCAACACCGTCTTCGTCCTCTTCCACCAAATCTTTTTCGAGGGGGATACCTGGATTTTCCGTTACTCCGACACGTTGATCCGTTTGTTCCCGGTGCGCTTCTGGCAAGATGCTTTTGTGGCCGTCGGTGTGCTTGCCCTCATCGGCGGGTTGGCGCTGGGAACTTTTTTTGGCCGCCCGTCTAAACGCTGAAAAAACTTCTCTCCTTGAAACTAAAAACATCCCGGCTCTAGCGTCTGCCGGGATGTTTTCTTTTTTGTGCCTATTTGGTTGGGTTCAGGGCAGTTCGCCTTTGGCGATGATCTCGACGTCTACCGTTTCAATATCGAATCCGGCTTCCACCGGAACGTTGACCTCGTATTCGGCTGTCCCGCCGTCGGGAATCTCGTCGAAGATGGTTTCGTATCCCGTGACCCATAACGCCCCGGTTTCGCGATCGTAGAGATTGACGATCACGACGGCGCCTTCCAGCGGCTCACCGGAATCATTTTCGACTTGCCCGCGGAAAATCTGACCCCAGAAGGAATCGTATTCGTTGCCGTCATCGCTAAAGGCGATATCAACATAGGCGCTGCTGGTCTCCCACGTCCAGGCGGGGTCCCATTGAACCGTGTAGCTGTCGGCCTGG
>CAZXXW010000118.1:0-11659 GCA_964644835.1 uncultured Anaerolineales bacterium | reverse complement strand
GCCCCCCGATCTCTGATCCCGGAACATCGGCAATCTCCTTTGCGGCGCAAGCCCGAATAAGCGTGCGAACTTGTTCCATGTAGCCTGGGTGTTCATCAGGGGATTGACCAGCGGACGAAACCAGCTTCCCAGTTGCCCAAACCAGTGAAAATAGCCAAAAAGGTAATCCCGCAACTTGCGGGGATGGGAGCGGTAATAGCGCTCCAAAAAGGAAGATTTGAGCTTGGCCATGTCCAGGTCGATAGGACATTCCAACTTGCAGCCCTTGCACGCTAGACAAAGATGGACTCCGTCAGCGCCGGCGAGGTCTTCCAACCGTTCTTCCGTGCCGCTGTCGCGGGGGTCTAATACCCGCAGAAAAGCCTTGAGCAAAGCATGAGGACCGATGTATTCTTTGGTCGTGTCGATTACGACGCAAGTCGAGTAACAGGCCCCGCACATGATGCAGGTCTCGGCCCTATCGAGGGCTTTGACTTCCTCGGGGCTCATGCGGTGTTCCTTTTCCGGCACGTCGTCCGGGGGGATCAGCCACGGTTTCACCCGCATGTATTGTTCCCAGAAATCGGTCCGGTCCACGACCAAGTCTTTGATCACTGGCAAATAGGGTAAGGGCCGGATGGTGACTTCTCCCTTGCTGTTGAGAACATCTATGAGCGGCGTGTTGCAGGTCAATGTATTCCGACCGTTGATGTTCATGGCGCAACTGCCGCAGATGCCGTGACGGCACGAGCGCCGGAAGGTCACGCTGCCATCTAGTTCGGTTTTGACTTTGTGCAAAGCGTCCAACACGGTCATCCCTTTTTCACTTTGGATTTGGAAGTCTTGCAGATAAGGCTTTTCATCAACGTCAGGATTGAACCGTTGAATGCGCAGGGTTACTTCTTGATTTTCATTCGCCATATGTTATCTCCTGTGATGTGTCAGGTGGCAGGTATCAAGTCTCAGGTATCAGGTTATTGCCTATCTGACACTTGGATCTTGGTACCTGAAACGGGATGGCCTGATACGGGCCTAGTACTTTCGCTCCTGGGGGGGGTAGTTGTCCCAATCGATATGGACATTTTTGTAACGGATCACCGGTTTGCCATCTTCACCTTTATGAATGACGGTGTGTTTGATCCAGTTCTCGTCGTCACGTTTGGGGTAATCGGAGCGGTAATGTGCGCCGCGGCTTTCGGTGCGGTCTAGGGCGCCGGCCGCAATCACTTCGCTAAAGGACAGCAAGTGCTCGGTTTCGATAGCCGCCAAAATATCGGTGTTGAAGCGCGAACTCTTGTCCATCACGCGGGCATTCTCGAACCGGGCCTGCAATTCGTGGATCTTATCGAGTGCGTCGCGGAGTTTGGCATCGTCTCGGTAGATTCCGCAATTGTCCGTCATCACCCGTTTCAAGTCCTGGGCAATTGCCTCGACGTTTTCTTCGCCGGGATTATCTTTCATAGCTTGGATGCGTGCCTGCTGTTTCTCGGCCGGATTGCCCTGGATGGGTTGGAGTTGTGCGCCATCTTTGATGAACTCGGCGATTTTTTCGCCTGAACGGCGGCCAAAGATGGAAGCGCCCAACAGGCTGTTCGTTCCCAACCGGTTGGCGCCATGCACGCTGATGCAGGAACACTCGCCGGCAGCATAAAACCCTACTACCGGGTTACCATCCGCGTTCGCGAGGACTTGACCATCCACATCGGCGGGGATGCCGCCCATGCTGTAGTGCGCCGTGGGCTGGATGGGGACCGGATCATCGATGGGATCAACGCCTGCAAATTTGATCGCCAGTTCCCGAATTTGGGGCAGCCGGGTCATGATCTTTTCACGCCCGAGATGGCGCATGTCCAGATAAAGGCCTTTCCCTTCTGCGCCAATGCCGCGGCCCTCATCAATTTCGGTCTGCTCGGAGCGGCTGACCAAATCTCGAGGGGCGAGCTCCATCTTGTCGGGGGCGTATTTCTCCATGAAGCGTTCGTCATTTTTGTTCGTCAGGTAGCCGCCTTCGCCGCGGCAGGCCTCGCTCATCAAGATGCCGTGTTTATATAATCCAGTGGGATGGAACTGGACAAATTCCATGTCCATCAACGGCACACCGGCATTATAGGCGATGGCGACGCCGTCTCCTGTGTTGGCATAAGCATTGGAGGTGATCGCAAAAGCCCGACCGTAGCCCCCGGTCCCGAACATGACGGCTTTGGCGCGCATGGTGTAGATCTCGCCGGTCTCGATATCCATAGCCACTACGCCTTTGCAGACATTCTCTTCGACGATCAGATCGAGCAAATACCACTCGCTGTAGAACTTGACGCCGTTCTTGATCGCTTGTTCATAAATCGTGTGCAACAAGACGTGGCCGGTGTAGTCGGCGGCGTAATTGGCGCGTGGTGCGCTGTGACCCCCGAAGCGGCGTTGGGCGATGCGTCCATCCGGTAAGCGGCTGAAGACACACCCCATATGTTCATATTCATAGATAATTTCGGGGGCCCCTTCGACCATGATTTTGATGGCATCCTGGTCACCTAGCCAATCGGAGCCTTTGATGGTATCGAAAATGTGCAAGTCAAAGCTGTCGGGAGGATCGTCTCCCTCTTTCACTGGCTCAAGCGGGCCGCGAGGGCCGGTGTTGGGGACCGGGCGAACGTTATTGAGGGCGGCTGCAATGCCCCCCTGGGCAGCGCCACTGTGGGAGCGCAGTGGATGGATCTTAGAAAGAACGCCCACATTGGTGACGCCCTGCCGGGCCGCGGCCAGCGCTGCCCATGTCCCTGCTAAACCGGCACCAACGATAACTACATCGTGAACAATCGTGTTCTTCTCAGTCATGTTTCCTTCCTTAACATTAACATTCACACCAAGGTGCCTGTTATCTTTTCACGTGGTGGCTAATAAGTCGGCGAAGATGTTGTTGGAGTGTTCTTCGACTTCGTCGTGCAAGCTGTTGCCGTGTGCATCCATGGTCACCACGACGGGGAAATTCTCCACGTCGAGCACCCAAATGGCTTCGGGAACTCCAAATTCCATTTTGTAGACCGTTCGTACTTTCCTGACAGATTGGGCGATCAGGGTGGCCGCTCCACCAATGGCGGAAAAATAAACGCACGGAACTTCCCGGCAGGCTGCCAGGGTCTTGGCACCCATGCCGCCTTTGCCGATCACGCCTTTGATATTGAAATGCTTCATCACCGGGCCCTGGTAGGGTTCCTCCCGGATGCTGGTCGTTGGGCCAGCGGCCACAAATTCGTAATCGCCTGTTTCCAAGCCGGACACAACCGGGCCACAGTGATAAATGACACCACCATCCAGGAGCGGCTTGATGGCCTGGTAGACTTCCATATCATCACCTTCCGGTTGGCGAGTCTCTTTGATGAAGGTTTCCACCATCCATTTATGGACAGTATCGCGTCCGGTTAGGATTACTCCGGTCAACATCACCGGGTCTCCCTTCTTTAGGTCGCGAATTTCTTCATCGCTGATCGGGATTGTTAAGGCTTTCATTTCGTCCTTCCTTTTTTCTCATCGTGTTCCCTGGGAAAACCTGAGGAGAATGCGTGCATCGTATTTGGAATAGGATCACCGTCGATGTGCGTCTATGCGATAGACGTTTCCCCGCCCTCAGAATTGGGAAATGAATAGGTTTGGTTAGCTAAAGCTGACTTCGCCGTCCTGATAAACCATTTTGCGGCGGCGGTGGGCCCAGCACATGTACGAGACGGAGACAAAGTAACTGGCCGGCAGACGATGCAACCCTTTGATTTTGGTTCCCAACACCGTCGTCTTGCCGCCAAAGCCCATTGGGCCGATTCCCAGCTTGTTGGCATCCTCCGTCAACTGTTTTTCCAGCTCATTCAACCGGTCATTTGGATTGTTGTCATCCATTTGGCGGAAAAGGGCTTCTTTGGATGCCACGTACGAGGAGCCGCGGTCTCCGCCGATGGCGACGCCCAATGTGCCCGGGGCACATCCCTTGCCTTGGGCGTTATTGACGGTATCTAAGACGACTTTACGAACCCCGGCCAGGTCGCGTCCAGCGCCCAGCTTATTATTGGGAAGTTTGTATTGGGCACCCACGTTCTCGCACCCACCACCTTTGAGCATCAAATCGACGGTCAGGGTATCTCCATCTACTTCCTCGAAATGAATGACAGGATAATGTTCGTCCCCAGTGTTGTCTCCCGTATTCTTGCCGGTAACGGCATTCACCGAGTTAGGACGCAGGTAAGCTTTTTCGGTGGCCTGAACAACGGCGTCCACGATTTGCTGTCGTAGTTCACGCGTACTCCAACCCTCGGGGTGATAGACGTAAAAGATCGGGGTCCCGGTGTCCTGGCAAATTGGGGTGGAATTCTCGCGCGCCATGTTGACATTTTCAACGATGGTCTGCATGGCGCCTCTCGCGGCCGATCCAGGTTCCTCCCGTTCGACAGCTTCATGGAGAGACTTCTCGATGTCGGGGGCCAGGTCAGTTGCTGCCAGACGAACTAACTCTAAGAAATGCTTAGTCATATCTTCCATCATATCCTCCAGACTAAAAACTTATCCATAAATTGCTGTCCTTTGTGCAGTAACGGATCAGGTTGTTAGAGAGTGGTAACATAGCTCCTTTCGAAAATGAGCAGTCGGACCATGTTTCAATTCCGGGTAAGACAACACATCCTTTATTCACATATTTTTTGCTTGGCAGGGTTAATGAAGCTCAATGGGATTGCGCCAAGGCCTATTGCGAAGCAGGAAAAACATCGCCAAACGAGTTGGCCCGCTTGTTTAGCAGCAAGATAGTAAGATTAAAACCGGATCCAATCTAGCAAGTATTCTTAGGCCTGGTCGTTGTAGGCTCTTTGATCATCCTGTCGGGCTCGAGACGGTGCGTCAGGCACTGATCCCCCTTGGCGTTGAAGGCCGATTGCGAACTTGTTGGTCACTTGTGCCCAACGCTCACTGATTGTTGCATTCCTGTCAGACTGTTGCTTGAGCTCATGGAAATGAGTTGGCTACGTCTACCAGGGGAACCCTACCGATGATTTCAGCCCAGCTTCTAGCGCTTTGTGTTCTTCTACTTTGATGTTCGTGCGTGATAGCTTTCATGCTTTTGCCTTATACTTGTTCATACCTTACTGTTCTGGTTCGGCAATAGTGACAAAATACATCTTCTTAATTGCCAAGCGTCATTAGTTGCACTTTTCGATATTTGGAATATGCCAGACGCTATGTTAGGTGCTAACTCGCTGCCACTTCGAATTGCCCATTGGTCGAGTTCTAGAAATCAATATCGAAATCAGGGTGGCGTCAATACAAACGAGCAGCCGTCAGAGACCAGTTCTTAACCAGTAGCATCGGGTTTCGGTACATTTATTCGCACTGTTCGAAAACACGTATCCCCAGGCATCCGAAATGAGTGGAAATCGGGTGTATTTTGCAAGCCGGCGCTTTACCGCTTTTCAATAAAACGTCTTCAATTTCTCTTCACAATCCCCTGCCTGCATGATATAATCCGCACTCGCGCCAGTGATGGTGGCGTAATTTGGTGAAAGCCATCTTGAAATTGAACGTATAAAATCCAGAAATAGAAGGTATTGAGATGAACGACATATTAAAGGCAGTTGCAACCCCAGAAAAAGTAAACGTCCCCGATTTGCGCATCGGTGACTCCGTCAGTGTTTTCTTGCGGATTAAAGAAGGCGACAATGAGCGAGTTCAGGAATTCAAGGGCATCGTTATTCGGCAGAAGAATGGCACCAACCCCACTTTCACCGTTCGCCGCATTGCTAGTAATGGTATCGGCGTGGAGCGAACTTTCCTGAAGCACTCTCCCCGCATTGAACGCGTCAAAGTTCAGCGTCACGCCCACACCCGCCGCGCCAAGCTCTATTACATGCGTGAGCGCAGCGGTAAACGCGCCAAGCTAAAGCAAAGCTTCAAAAAATAGTTTTCAACCATCATAAGTATATCGGAGGGGTACAGCAGGACAAGGCTGTACCTCTTTTGGTTTAACAACGATGAGCGGTATAATCTCAATACTGTATCTTGTGAACAATTCAAGGCTTCCTGGTTTCCTAAGAAATTATGCCCAACGCCCCTCTGATTGGCATCACCACAGGTCGAGAAACTAATTCCTTCGGAACGGATGTGTTTGCGATTTCCGAGGCTTATTCGCAGGCCATCGTCCAGGCCGGCGGGATTCCGGTGATGATTCCGTTGGTGTTGACGGGCGACCAGATCCAGACGCTTTTACCATCGCTGGACGGAATCTTGCTCAGCGGTGGGGGTGATGTTGAGCCGCAACGCTACCGAGCGGTCTCAACCGCGAAGGTTAAGTATGTCGACCCAGACCGGGACCGCGTCGAGTTGGCGTTGGTCGTGGCGGCGGTCGACAGAGGGATTCCCTTCCTGGGCATTTGCCGCGGCATTCAGGTGCTCAACGTGGCCTTGGGTGGCACCCTTTTCACCGATATCGCCGATTTGCTGCCCAACGCCCTCAAGCATGACTATTTTCCCGGCTGGCCCCGCGATCACCTGGCGCATGACGTGAAAATTCAAGCCAAAAATCTCCTCAACGAGATTCTCGCCACTGACACCATAAAGGTGAATAGTTTGCACCACCAGGGCATCGATCAGCTCGCCCCGGAATTGAAAGCCGTCGCCCATGCTCCGGACGGGCTTCTTGAAGCCGCTGTCCTTGACGGACATCCTTTTGGGCTGGCCGTGCAGTGGCACCCCGAGAACCTGACTGCTCATGCCCCTTTCCGGGCGTTGATCCGTGCGTTTGTCGACGCAGCCGGGGAGCACAAGGCGTGAACGGTAAACGGACCGCTCCGATTGGCATTTTCGATTCTGGCGTTGGGGGGCTGTCCGTTCTTCGCGCAGTCCGGCGACTTCTCCCTGACGAAGAGATCATCTTCTTGGCCGATCAAGCACACGTCCCCTACGGGCCGCGCCCATTGCAGCAGGTCCGCGCCTTTTCAGAGGCGATCGCCCGCTACTTGCTCGATCGCGGGGCAAAGTTGATCGTTGTCGCTTGCAACACGGCCTCCGCTGCGGCTCTGCATTACCTGCGAGAGACGTTTTCGCAAACGCCTTTTGTGGGCCTGGAACCCGCCGTCAAGCCCGCGGCCGAATACACCCAGAGCGGCGTTGTTGGCGTGCTGGCGACTCCGGCCACCTTTCAGGGCGAGCTTTACGCCTCGGTGATCGAGCGTTTTGCCCGGGATGTCACCGTTTTGCAGGATACCTGTCCCGGGCTGGTTGAACAAATTGAAAAGGGGGAATTGGATTCGGACGAGACTCGTTCGATTTTAGAAGCTGCATTGATCCCGATGATCACCCGCGGCGTGGACCGCGTGGTGATGGGCTGCACCCATTATCCCTTTGTGATTCCTCTGATTGAGGAGATCGTTGGCCCCGATGTTGGCGTGATCGATCCCGCCCCGGCGGTGGCGCGCCAGGTGGCGCGGATTCTCGATTCCCATGGATTGCGGGCAGATGCAACATCGGAATCGGGCAGGGGAACGGTAGTATCCCTCACCAGCGGCAACCCTTATCGATTACGTCGGCTGCTCCCGCGTCTTATCGGAGAATCCTGCCCGGTCAAGAAGTTGAACTGGGATGGCGATCTCTTGCGCTGATCAGGTTTCGATAACCTGGGGCTCTTCTTCTCCTATGCTGTGAAGTTCGAATCTGACCGTGGGGGACTCTGGATCGTCAAACTCGACCCTGACAATGCCGAAATTGCAGTCCGTGGAAGTGAAATGTAGCTTTTGATTCTTGATCGGGCTGCCAACGAGGGGCAAATAGGTGAAAGGGGCGAGCCAATTGGTCTTCTTTTGCTCGAAGGGGGAGGAGCAAAACTCCCACAGGGGTAGGCCGCAACCGCCGGGGGCTTTGAGTTCGGCCCGAACGGCGTGCCCGGAATGTAAATCGCCGGCGAGCAGATGAACACCTTCGATTTCGTGGTTGGCCAGGAAACTGAGCAGGCGCTGGCGTTCCTTGGGGAAGCCCGTCCAGCGATCGCGGGGGAGATCGGCCCACATGCGGAAGAGCAGGGCACAGGATGTAACGATAAACTTGACCGGATATTTGTCTTTGACGCGCATCAGCCAGTTTTCCAAGGCTTGCCATTGGCCGTATCCCAGCATCGCCCGATTATTGAGTGTCTTTTTGACTCGCATGGAACGGGTATCCAGCATGAAGAACGCCGCGGCGCCGTAATTGAAGGTGTAGGCCAGGGAGCCGCGATCATCTTTGGTCAGGGCATAGCGTCCCTCATCGTTCAATTGGGGAAAGTTGATGTAGCCGCGGGCGTGCATACCTTGATGTTCCCAATAGGCCTGTAGCGCGGCTTGGATACGCTCGCGAGTGAGGCATTGAGTCGCTGTGGGCAAACCTTGCCATCTGCGCCGGATGCGGTTCCAGATTGGGATTTGGGCCCGTTCGCGGTTGAAGTCGCTCCAGGTCCAATCATCGTCGACTTCATGATCGTCGAGAGTCATGAAGGCAGGCAGGTCAGCCAGCAATTGCCGAAAAGGGCGCTGTGACCAGGTATGAGCGTATACCTGGTGGTATTCGTCCAGCGTGCAGGCGACCCGTCCCAGGCCGTTGTGTTCGCTGCCATCGGCATAGATCTGATCGCCCAGTAGGAGCATAAACCGCAACGCCCGATTGGGCAAATCCGCCGACGATTGGCGCAGGCTGTTCAATTGGTTGAAGATTTTTCCGGGCTGCTCTTCGCACGGCCAGAAGCAAGAACCGAAGGCAAAAGAAAAGGAGCGCTGTTCACCTTCTGGAGGGAAGGTGGTAAAGGATGGATAGATTTTGTCTGTAGCAGGGGGAGATGAGTCTAGGGTGAGGGTGTAATGATAGCTTTGCTTCGGGTTGAGGTCTGCTACCGGGACGACTCCGGCGAAGCCGGTTTCTTTGGTCAGGGGCAGGGATGACCCGGTATGCTGGCCGTCGCTGAGATCGGCCTTTTCACCCATCCAAAGGTGCAAAGTGGCGGGCCCATCTGTGCGCGCCCAAATATTCGCCGAGGTTGGGGCGAGGCCTCCCACAATCGGGCCAAGGATGATTTCTGTCATGTTGATTCCCTCCAATCACGAATCCGTGCATGGTTATCTTGTTGCCGAGTTATTGTAACATTTAACTGCTTGAGCGTCCTTCGTAAGATCAGAAAAAGGGCAAAGTATGACAATGGCCAATTAGCTTGACATAAATATCCTATTATGCTACACTTGGTGTGTTCTATTAGTTTCCCATTTCAGAGGAGGGATGTTATGGCTGGACTCAATCGGGTTCAATTGATTGGATATTTAGGGGCTGACCCCGAGACGCGTCAAACCCCGTCGGGCAGGCAAGTGTGTACGTTTAGCGTCGCTGTGACCCGCCGGTGGAAGAGCGATGGCCAATCCAAGGAGGCTACGGATTGGTTCAACGTGGAAGCCTGGGGGCGTTTGGGCGAGATTTGCCAACAGTATTTGGGCAAGGGGCGCCTTGTCTTCGTAGAGGGGCGTTTGCAGATTGATCGCGTCGAGCAAGATGGTGACACCCGTTATTACACGAAAATTGTCGCCTCGCAGATGCAAATGCTCGATCGCAAGCCAGAAGATGCAGAAGTAGCCTAAAAAATTAAATCGGCGTGATTAAATCAGCAGGCTTTCGCCGAGTCGTTTTCGGCAAGGAGCCTGCTGATCGCGCGCGTATGTATCGCGTAAAAACCGCGTCTCTGATCCAGAACCAATTTTCGTTTGATCGTTTATAATCGGATGACCAAATTTGAGCCCCTCAAAGCGCCTTTTCCTAGCCCGGAGGTCAATCCATGCACAAGAAGAAAAAGCTTCGCTATCTAACGTTTGGTTCTCTTTACTTCACCCAGGGAACGATTTTGAGCTACTTCACCGCCCTGAACGCACTCTATTTTCTCGACCGGGGCCTCTCGATGACCGATGTGGGCATCTTTGCTTCCATCGCTTTGATTCCCTTTGTGATCAAAATTTTCTATGGCATCCTGAGCGATCAGGTCAATCTGTTCGGGCTGGGCCATCGCAAGCCTTACATCTTGCTCGGTTTGCTCATTCAGGGAATCTGTTTGATCGTCGCTCCCTTGATTGATCTGAACAGCTATTATTGGATCTTTGTCGCTGTGGCCTTCATTTTGCAAATGGGCATGGCTCTTTATGATACCTGCACCGATGGTCTTGCTGTAGACACCACGCCACCTCAGGAGGAAGGTATCATTCAGGGCTTCATGGTCGGAGGCCGAGCCCTGGCCGTCGTGCTGACTGCCTCTGGCGTGGGGCTGCTGGCTGAATTCGTCTCCTGGACGGCTGTTTTCTGGGGGCTTGCCCTGATCACGGCGATCCCCATTCCGCTGGTACTCTTGACCGAAGAGGGGGAGCGCACCCGGGGCGAATCCTTCAATTGGAGCGCCTTTGCCGCTTTCAACAACAAGACGATCATCGCTTTGGGGCTGCTGGGCTTTCTGTTCTTCTTCATCATCCAGGGAGCCAATCAACTGGTCAACGCCTTTTTGCAAACCGAGTTCGACATCTCGCTGAGCATGGCCGGATATTATACTACTGTTTGGGGCCTCGGCGTTGTCCTCGGCGGCGTCTTTGGAGGACGCCTATCTGCCAAAATTGGGATGAAGAACGCAGCCCGGATGGCGATTCTGGCCGGCTTGGTCGGGATTCTCTTCCTGGCCCTGACCAGTGGCCCGGCGCTTGCCTGGCCCTTGGTCCTCCTGTTTGGCCTGGCCTACGGCACTCAGCAGACGGTCTATTTTGCCCTGGCGATGAAGTACACCGACACGCGCATCGCCGCGTCGATGTACGCCATTTTGATGGCGATCACCAATCTCGGCCAGGGCGCGGGGATGGCTGTCAGCGGTTTGCTTTCCGATCAGGTTGGCTTCCGCTGGACCTTTGGACTTTTTGCTGCCCTCAACCTGGTCGCGCTGCCCTTATTAACACCACTTATTCGATCTGAACAAGATTAACAACCTATGATTTAGTCGATTGCACGCTACTATTTCATTTCAGTTTCGATTTTTTTGGGCAGGGGGTAAAATCAAACACGGGTATTGTCATTTCTGTCCCTATAAATATTCCCGGACTGCCTGGATGAATTGTTCTGCTGCCTGAAGAGCATTTTTTGAATCTTCATCCGATTTAAGATTCCCCCGTAGTCAGCCGTCTGACGTTGATCGAATGCGTCTATCAACGCCCGGTGGAGATGTGCCTCGATCTTGCCTGTTTTAACAAAATATTGTCCTACCTGGGAAATCACAGCCGAATGTTTGGATACGGCGATATCTCTGCTATGGAGCAAAGCAGTTGCTGCGTAAAACATAGCATAGTAGGCCCGTGAAACCGATTCGGCATAATATTCATTCTCATACAACAAGCGCGCCGCTCCCAGGCCAGGCTACCTTCTGATTGAGAGATCAATTCGGGAATATCCTGTTTCAGGCTTTTGACCATATTGTTATCCCCTCGTTTTCGTTATTGTGTTTCAATCAAGCGCTATGTTTTGATAGCTCTTGCCAATCTTCATTGCTAAGCAACAACAACGAGAGCAAAGGTTGGTAGTGATGTTGTGCCATGACTTCATACCGGGCTGCTCGGGCCTGCTCGATGACAGAGGGCGAGTCTTTCTCCACGATTACCAGAACATCAATGTCGGAACC
>CAZXXW010000117.1:0-11678 GCA_964644835.1 uncultured Anaerolineales bacterium | reverse complement strand
CAGGAGATCCGCCTGTTCCTGATGGTGCCGGGGATGACCATCGCCATCGGCCTGATCAGTTTGCGCGTTTTACATCTCCGTTTGCAGGGGCGTTGGGCGCCGGCCCCCGCCGTTGTGATCATGATGATCACCGGGCAGGTTGCCGCCGCTCTCCATTACCTGCCTCTCTCGCCGACCGGGTTCGCTCTGACCCTGGTTGGAATCGCCTACGCAGTGACAACCTTGGCCGCAAGTATTCTCGAGGGTAGATCGTGGCAACAATTACTGTTTGAACCGCTGTTTGTTTTTGTGCTTACCTGGGGGATCGCTTTTACCCTTCTGGCATAGATGTGTTTCAGCTTGGAAACAAGTAACGATAAGCCCGCCCCCGTGTTTCTTCTTTCGATTGATGGGAGCAGCATTGTGCCCCACTTTGTTATCTAGCAATTTCAATAGATGAACCGAAAGAGAGCGTGATCTGGCATGCAAATATGGACAAGTATCGCTATCGTTCTCCTGTCGTATTTGATTGGTTCGATTCCGATGGGATATATCCTCGTCGCTTTGTCGACGGGCAAAGATGTTCGTGAGATCAAGAGTGGCCGCACCGGGGGGACCAATGCGATGCGCGCGGCGGGCTTGTGGGCCGGTGTGATCACGAGTTTTTTCGACATGGCCAAGGGAGCTGCCGGTGTTTGGCTGGCACAACATTTTGCAGCAGGCAATCCCTGGCTAGAAATCTTGGCCCCTTTCTTTGCTGTCGTTGGTCACAACTATTCCATCTATCTGGTTCGAAAGGATGAGGACGGCCTGAAGTTTGGTGGCGGGGCCGGTGGCACGCCCAGCGTGGGCGGCGCGATCGCTCTCTGGCCGCCGTTGTTCTTCGTTCTCGTTCCCTTGGGTGTTTTGATCCTCTTTGGGGTGGGGTACGCCTCGGTTGCGACGATGAGCTTGCCTCTCCTCGCCGCGCTCATTTTTGGCTATCGCACCGTCGCTGGGATAGGCTCTTCTAGCTGGTATCATGTTTTGTATTGCTTCATGGTCGAGGCGCTGATCTTGTGGGCGCTGCGTCCCAACATCCGCCGCCTGATTCAGGGGGAAGAGCGGGTCGTTGGCTGGCGGGCACGCCGAACGGAATCCTCTCAAGGTGACGATTGAATGTCCGCTCCACTGCTGGGTTTAAACAGAAAAAGTGACGAAAGCATCTCCACTATTCGTCACTTTTTATTTTTCTGAAGATGAGTTGCTGTTTACCAGCTTTCGTCAATGTCGGGGGGTACTTCTCCGTAAAGTTGCTCGTAGACAGCTAACAAATTGCGTTGATGCAAATCCTCGGCTAAGCCACTGATCAGAATGCGGCTTTTTCCGCACGATTCGACACTGGTGTTTTTGAGAAATTCGTTGGGGAATTCTCGCCGCGCCGCTCGGTGGACGATCTTTCGGATGTTGGAGAGATAGGAAAGATGATCGTCGATGATCGTGTTCACCTCCCCACGCAGAACCACGTCGCCGTGCCCCTGGACGATGTTCTCCAACCCCATGCCGCGGATTTTTTTTAGGGTTGCCACCATCGTGTCGATATTGCCATCGACGACGTAGGGCAGCGACATAAAGACATCGCCGGCGAAGAGGGTGTGTTCCTCTTCGATCAGCACCCCGATGCCATCAGGGCTGTGACCCGGCAAGGCCACCAATCTGAGCACGTCATCGTCGACTTTCAGGGTCAGCTCGCCCTCCTCAAACGTGATGTGGGGCAAGGTGATCTTCGTTTGGTGGAAGATGGTATTATGTTTGCGGGCCTCCTCCAACGAGGGGATGCCGCGTTCCTCTAGTAGCTGCCGACACCGTTGGTGTGAGATGATCAGCGCTCCGGGAAAGAAGCAATTTCCCCAACTGTGGTCGGCGTGATAATGGGTGTTAATCACATAGCGAACGGGAACTTTCAGTTCTTGCTCGATGAAATCTCTAATTGCTAACGTTTCTTCGGGATAGGATAGCGTATCAATAGCAACGGCCCACTCCGACCCCGCGATGACACCCGCGGTCACCTTGGCGTAGAGCTCGCTTTGAAAGAAATAGACGTTGCCAGAGACTTTTTCGCGTTGAATCATAAATAAGAATTCCTCGGTGGATTGTGGAGAATTTAAAATTTGGGACGTAAGAAGGATAGCACATCTTGAGGGGCAAAGTCAAGAATTGTGCAATATTTCACAAATAGCGTCGGCATACAAAATGGATTCGCTTTTCTTTGACATAAAGGCTCTCTTGCTTTACAATCATTCAGTTATGGCAAAGGAAATATTTCGATAGTTGAGGAAGGCATCAAAGGCATGAAAGAATATCAAACTGAAAAAATTAGAAATATCGCTCTGGTCTCACATAGCGGGGCGGGAAAAACCATGTTAGCTGAAGCGCTGCTTCATGTGACCGGCGCTACTACTCGATTGGGGAGCATCGCAGACGGAACCACAGCTTCGGATTATGAGCAGGAAGAAATTCGGCGCGGCATTTCCCTTTCCACCTCCTTGATTCCCGTGGAACACAAGAATCACAAATTCAATTTCCTGGATACGCCGGGATATACCGATTTCGTCGGCGAGGTGATTTCAGCGTTGCGAGTTACCGATGGTTCCATCATTGTGATTGATGCTGTCGCGGGAGCTGAGGTGGGCACGGAGATTGGCTGGTCTTACAGCGACGAGTTCGATTTGCCCCGTTTTGTGATCATCAACAAGATGGATCGCGATAATGCAAACTTCCAGAAAGCACTGGCCTCTGTGGAGCAAATTTTCGACGTCCGTTTTTTGCCTTTGCAATTACCCTGGGGTGAAAAGGCCGATTTTAAAGGTGTTTTGGATCTGCTCTCGATGAAAGCGTACCCCGGTCCCGGTACAGAGGCCGAAGCCATTCCCGACGAGTATGCTGACGCTGTTGAAGAAGCGCGCATGGAGGTTGTTGAATCCGCCGCTGAGGGCGATGACGAGTTGCTGATGAAATATCTCGATGGCGAGAGCCTCTCGGCTGATGAAATCCTGAACGGCTTGCGCAGCGCGGTGGAAGCCCGTGAAGTGGTGCCTGTCTTTGTCACCTCGGCGACCGAGGAGATTGGCATGTTCCCGCTGTTGGATGCCGTCCTCTCTTTGATGCCCTCCCCTGCCGACCGACCCCCCGCCGAGGCTGAGACACCCGCCGGTGTTGAAGCGTTGCCCGCTTCTGATGCTGGCCCCTTGGCCGCCTATGTCTGGAAGACGACGGCCGATCCCTTTGTCGGCAAGATTACCTATTTCCGAGTTTATTCGGGCGTGATGGAGTCGGATAGCCGCGTCCTGAATCAGAACGCCGATGAGGAAGAGCGCCTCGGCGGCCTCTCCATTTTACGGGGCAAGGAACAACTGCCCATCGAGGTCGTCCACGCTGGCGACATCGGCATCGTTCCCAAGTTGAGCGAAACGTCGACTGGGCATACGCTTTGCGACAAGGATCATCCCTTGACCCTGCCTGTGCCCGAGTACCCCAACGCGCTCTACCGTGTTGCCGTCCAACCCGAATCCCAGGCGGATTCGGCCAAGGTCAGTCCCACGTTGACGCGCCTCTGCGAGGAGGATATGACCCTCTCCTGGCTGCAGGATCAAACCACCCGCCAGACGATTCTTCAGGGCATGGGCGGCCAGCACATCGATGTGGCCATCCGCAAGGCCGAGAGCCGCTTCAAGACCAATCTCGAAATCGAGGTCCCCAAAGTTCCCTACCAAGAGACGATCCGCAAAACCGGCTCGGCCCAATATCGCCACAAGAAGCAGTCGGGTGGCGCGGGACAATTTGCCGAAGTGCATATGCGCGTAGAACCGTTGCGCGAAGAAGATTTTGAGTTCGTCAACGAGGTTTTCGGCGGCGCGATTTCGCAGAACTTCATGCCCGCGATCGAAAAAGGCGTCCGCAACGTGATGCAAGACGGCGTCATTGCCGGGTATCCTGTCCACAATGTCAAGGTAGCCGTGTTTGATGGTAAGGAACACCCGGTTGACTCCAAGCCGGTTGCCTTCGAAATTGCTGCCCGCGAGGTTTTCAAACGGGCGGTTATGGATGCGGCTCCTGTGCTGCTGGAACCGATTATGGATGTCGAGATCATCGTACCCGAGACCAATATGGGCGATATCCTCGGCGACTTGAACACCCGCCGCGCCCGCGTCCAGGGTATGGATACGCAGCGGGGACGATCTGTTGTTACCGCCAAGGTTCCCTTGGCCGAGATGCAGCGCTACACAACCGATTTGCGCTCGATGACCGGTGGCCGCGGCATCTTCTCGATGGAATTCGATCACTACGAGACCGTACCTAACCATATCGCTGAAGAAGTCATTGCTCAAGCAAAAAAGGAAAAAGAAGAAGAGTGATCGCTCAGCCCTAATACGAAGCAGTCTTTTCAATACGTCTTGATTGGATTGGCTATTTAGCCTCTTCTGTTTTCTAAGTCGAACGGTTCAGGTAATCGTCTCATAGCGGTTGACACAACCACTTGCGGGTGACTATCTGAACCGTTTTTCTATTCTCCAAAGGAGTAAATCATGAAAAAAGTATCTCTTCTCCAAGTGCTCGTCGTCGTGGCCGTCATTGCTGTCATCGTTGTCAATGGGCTTGCCAACGCGTTGCCCTTCAACGATCTGACAACGGGGGAAATCTCTGATCAATTCGACGTCTACTTCGTCCCTGCTGGTTATGTTTTCTCGATTTGGCTCTTGATTTACGTTGGTCTGATCCTTTTTGCCATCTACCAGGTCTTGCCTGCCCGGCGTGACAACGTCCGCCTGAAACGGATCCGCGGCTACTTCCTTCTCAGCGCGGTTGCCAACATCGTCTGGTTGTTCTTGTGGCATTACCAGCTTTTCTTCTGGACGCTGATCGCCATGTTGGTGTTGTTGTTCTCGTTGATCATGATCTATTTGCGATTAGAGATTGGCCGCGCCTCGGTATCGCCTGCTGAAAAATGGCTTGTCCATGTACCTTTCAGCGTCTATCTAGGATGGGTCACCGTGGCGACGATCGCCAACGTTACCTCGCTGCTGGATTACCTCAATTGGGGCGGCTGGGGCATCTCGGAAGTGGCCTGGGCGGTGATCATGCTCGCCGCAGGGGTTGTTATCTCCGCTTTGATGAGTTTCACCCGGCGGGATGTCGCCTATCAGTTGGTCATCTTGTGGGCCTACATTGGAATCGCTGTGGAGCATGCCCAAACTCCCACCGTGGCGATCGCAGCCTGGGTGACGGCTGGTCTCGTTGTTGTCGCCTTGATCGCCGGCTTGTTACTCGGGAAATCTCGCCGCGTCGCGGCTTAATCCTGGGCAAAATCGGTTTGTATCTCGTTTGGCGTTCAGAGCTGGGCGCTGCTGAACGCATCTCGTTTCAGATTCCAGCTTGACAAATCCTGTTGTTGAGAATTCCAAGTTTCGTATCATCGAGGCTTGGAATTCTTGATATTGTTTTCTGATTTGCGTTCAAATGAACACCTATAACTTTGCGAAAAAAGATCAAACTCACCGTGGAGTTACAGCATACGCCGAATTTATAAAGGGTTGAAAAATTTAGAGATGGGCGTTTAGACCATATTGGGATCGCTAGAAGAGAAAACTATCAACAATGTAATGCCAAGCCTGACCCTTGTACTATTTGATTATTGACTTGCGTTGTTATAATCCAATTATGAGAAAATAAAGGTATTCCTCGAGACGGAAGGGGGCCGTTCACCATATATTCAACTTA
Source organism: uncultured Anaerolineales bacterium (assembly GCA_964644835.1). Lineage (GTDB taxonomy): Bacteria > Chloroflexota > Anaerolineae > Anaerolineales > UBA11858 > JAYELX01. Next base: position 5,942 of record CAZXXW010000117.1, on the reverse strand, counting down.
TTGGATTTTACTGGCACGTGATATGAATAAAAGAATAAGGTTTCTCTTTGTTATTGGTATTAGCTTGGGGTTGATTTTATCTGGTGGTACGATCGCCGTGAAGGCGTTTTCGGAAGCCACTGCTCCCCAGGCTCCCGCAGTTGTTGTCTCAGCTTCACCCCTTGATGAAACGCATACCGAAGCGTTTCCAGATACGATGACCTCAGCAACTTCCAAGGCGGTACCAGAAGCTCCACCAACGCCGACCCTCGTTCCCGCCGAGGAAGACCCGCTCCTCGGCCCTGATCTGGAAGATTTTCCTCCAGGCGTCAACCCTTTGACCGGTTTGCCGGTCACCGATTCGACCAATCTGAACTTGCCTGCTGTGTTGATCTCGGTGACCAACTTTCCTGCTTCGGCTCGGCCTCAGGCCGGTCTCTCCTTCGCTCCTTACGTCTTTGAATTGTTCATCAGCGAGGGGATGACCCGGTTTCTGACTCTCTTTTATGGCGACTTCCCCCGACCGGAACTCCCCGTCAGCGGCGATTGCGCCATTCGGACACAGCCGTTTGAGCAAGAAGATGATAAAGTGATCCTGGGCAATTATGTTTGGCTGGACGGTAACGAGAACGGCGTTCAGGATAACGATGAGTTGCCCCTCTCGGGCGCGTGTGTCAATCTCTATGATGCTGAGACGGATGAACTGGTCGCCAGCACCAGCACGGACTCGAATGGGTATTATGGTTTCAACGTCGAGCCTGAGCGTTCCTATTATCTCAAATTCCCCCAGCCGATGGGCAAGTCTTTCACCGCTCAAGATGTCGGCGCCGACGATTATGCTGACAGCGATGTTGATCCTGAGACGGGTACAACCCCAACGATCAGCTTGGCGGGCCACGATTTCTCCTGGGATGTTGGGCTGGTCGGGGGCGCGGAAGAGGATGACGGTAACGGCGGCGACGGTGGCGGGGAAGATGGTGGTCAAGGTGATGAGCAGGCCGGTGAAGAAGGCGGCGATGGTCAAGGTGGCGCCGACCAAGAGGGTCAGGGTGAGCAAGGAAGCGAAGCTGAAACCGACCAGAACCGGCAAGAGACGATAGTGGAAACCGGCGGCGTCGAATGGCTCGAAAATCCGGGCCAGTGGATCGGTAATTGGATTGACAACATTGTCGTAGGACCGGTTCGCTCTGGCCGCTTGCCCTACCGCTGGATTCGCGACTGGTATTTCCAGGCTTGTCTGATCTATGCAGGCAAGTCAGAATACGTTGATATTCCCGGTTGTGCTTCTGTCTTCGGCAGCGATGAGACCGACATCAACAGCGCCTTCATGTCGGTGGAACGTTTGCGCGAAATTGCCAAACAAAACAAGTCCATCGATACCGATGTGAATTACTCTGGCAACGCTTACTTGAACACCAAGGCTTCAAACGGCTGGTATCAACGTGGTAACGGAGATGGCGATGGTAACGATGGTGGTGGCTTGTTCCCCGCCGGTTCTACCAAGCCGGATGGCAGCCCCTACCCATACGTGCCCGGGGCCGATGCGCAAAAAATCAACGTTTTCTATAACTTCTACAACCAGGCCTTGTGGCGCTTTGATCCCCTTTCGGGCGGCTACCTGCGCTACACCGACTGGGCCGATGGCTCCGGGGAGTTCTATCCCGCTACCGATCGGCTCAACGGACGCCAATTGATCTACCATAATATCATCGTTTTGTTCGCCGATCACAACGCCATTTCGCCTACGATCATCGATGTCGATCTGGCTTACACTGAAGGGCGCGCCATCCTGTTCCGTGATGGGGAGGCGCACAAGATTATTTGGAGAACCTTTGGAGAAGATTACGCCAAAGAGACCGGCTTACAACGTCCCATCCGATTCTTGGATAATCAAGGCAATCCTATTCCCCTGCATCCCGGCCAGACCTGGGTGCACATTGTCTCCAACATCAGCCAGGCCTGGGAGAAAGAGCCGGGCTTTTGGAAAGTGCGTTTTTACGCCCCGCCAGGGACGAAGTAAACCTCGTTGATTAAACGCTAAACCGGGCGAATTGGTCGTACATTCGCCCGGTTTTGTTGTGGAGAACTGTTCGATCTTCCGATTGCTACATATATTCCCGGAACTGAAGCCCGTGCCGTTTGCGCGCCGCCAGCCAGGCCCGGCGAAGCACTTCGTAAACCCTTTCAGGCTGGCTGATGTTCCGCAGCGTGATCACCGGCTCGGAGGCGTCCTGTCCCTGGATGGTGATGTCGCCAATCCTGAGCAGACGCTCGAAGAGCCCTTGCTTGTAATCGATGTCCTGAACGCGGATCAATTCGTAGTTCTCCACATGGCGGGAGAGCAGCCCGGAGACGATCTTGATTCGTTCCGAGGTGATTTGATAGGATTCCTGCAAGGAGAGAAGCGGGCGGCCTTTCCACAAGAGCCGCTCCTCTTCGATCGATTCCAGCGTGTCAGCTTGCGAGTCAAGCGCTCTGTTGGCGCTGCTGGCGAGGTCGTTGGCCACAGCGTCGGCGATCTCGCTGACCAGAGATTGTTGAGCGCTTTCGGAAAGCGATGAAAGATCGACACCGCTGCGGGCGATCCCCCGCCAGATGCTGGCGACGATTTGTGAACGAAACGATTGATTAGTCATGCTTGGCCTCCAACGTTACAAATTTGTGATTCTTTCTGTGGTTTTACCGAAAAAGTTCGAATTCACCGCAGGGGCACAGAGAACGCTGAGTTTAAAGAAGAATTTTTAAGAATCTCAAAAGCGTTGTTTAATTTTGTTAAAATTTTGGCTCAAGTTTATAAAACAATTCTCTGTGCTCTCCGCGGCTCTGCGGTGCAACAGTTTTTCAGTTGCCCCTTCTATTTTACCCCAAGGTACGCTCTTGTTTGAACTTTCGCCCGAATACATCCAACGTGTCAAAGATACATTTGGTAAGGAAGGCCAGGTCTGGCTGACTCAATTCCCGGAAACCCTCCAAACTTACCTGGAGCGTTGGTCGTTAACACTTCTGCCCCCTTTTGAGCCCCTTTCCTACAATTATGTCGCCCCGGCTTTGCTCCCTGGTGGGGAGGAAGTTATCTTCAAGTTGGGCGTGCCCAACGCCGAGTTCCTCACGGAAATCGAGGCGCTGAGGCGCTATGATGGCCGCGGCGCGGTGCGCTTGCTCCGGGCTGATCCCGATGGTGGGGCCCTGCTGCTCGAACGGGTCAGGCCGGGCGTCGCCTTGATCGATAGGGATTTCAACGACGAGAAGGCCACCCGGATTGCTGCCCAGGTGATGCGGCGTTTGTGGCGTCCTGTTCAGGGGGAACAACCCTTTCCCACTGTGGAAACTTGGTTCCGTAGCTTGAGGCGTCTACGGTCCCGTTACGATGGCGACACCGGGCCCTTGCCCTCGGCCCTGGTCTCCCAGGCTGAAGCTCTTCTCACCGAATTGAGCGCATCCTCCGGTTCGCCCGTCCTGCTCCACGGCGACCTGCACCACTGGAACATCCTCGCCGCCGAGCGGGAGTCCTGGCTGGCCATTGACCCCAAGGGCATCATCGGCGAACCGGCCTTCGAGGTCGGCGCCTGGATGTATAACCCCATCACTGACGTGGCCTCCTGGCCCGAACTGAAGCGCGTCTCCGCCCGCCGTCTTGACCAATTCAGCCAGATTCTGTCGCTCGACCGCCGCCGGCTGCTCGGCTGGAGCCTGGCCCAGGCGGTGCTCTCCGCCTGCTGGAGCCTGGAAGAGAATCAGGATGGATGGCAAAACGCGATCGCCGTCGCCCAAACTTTGGCCGAGATCGATTAGCCGCGTTTGGCCACGATGCTCCGTACGGGCACACCCACATCGCGGGCGATCACCGGGCATTTGGTTTGCAAAAGGAAGAAGATGCGGTTGCCCTTCTCGCTCAGTGTTTCGTAATTAGCCTGCCCCTTGGCGATGATCACCTCGGCCTGGTGGAAGCGCGTTTGGAAGTCGGGTGAACAAGTTGACAGAATCGTGCCGGGCATGTTTGAGCCGTTGGAGATAATCTCGGCGACCTGGTCCACGCCCGCATCGACGGCATCCTGGTAGATGGCGTCGTTGATGATCGCTTGCTCCTTGACAGCGTAGTACACCGGTGTGTCGATCTGCTCGATGAGGAGCCGGTCAAACACGGTCTCACCGGCGTTGTCGGCCAGGAAGAGAACCCAATCCGCTTGGCTGCAAGCCTGTTGCAGGTCTCGAGTATCATCAACAGCAAAATCTTGATTCAGCACCCGTTCAACTGTTTGCCACAAGTCGTCGGGTCGTTCCACAATCGCAAAGTCGATGATATTCCCGGCGATGCTCAGGCGCACGGCCGTCTCGAAGGGGTTGTCCGAAGTCTCTACGAGTTGCTTCATCGCCGGGTAGAGCGCCAAGGCCTCACGGGTGCTCTCCTCTTTGGCCGCCTGGTAGGGGTCTTGGTCGCCCGCCTCTTTGCGCACCAATTGATGGATCAAACCGCCGATCTCCGGCGGCGTGCTGGCGGGGTCGATCTCGATCAGGGCCTTCAACACCTCCTTGACGATCTCTTCTTGGCGCTGCGGCTCCAACCCGACCATCCGGGTGGCCTCCAGCGCCTGGCGTACGAAACAGGCATAGCAATCTAAATAGGTTCTCATAACACCTCGGTGATAAGTAGTAACTTGGTTGGCGTTGAGAAATTATAACAGGCAAAGGGCTTGTCGGTTTGATCGTCATTTTTCATCCGATAATCATCTTGCCAGAGCTTGGTACTGTGGTATGATGTAATAAATATTGGTGAATTCTGAGGATAACTTCCAAGGATTGCTGATTGAATTAGAGAAAACTTCTTTTTTTGCTATTTTTTTATCCCCTCGCCAGCCACCCCTCAGATAGCCGATAGCCAAAAACATAAACGCTGCGTTTAAGCAAGATAAACATTTTACTATTGTTATCTGCTTGCGTGTCGGTTAGAATTCCCCAGTACCTAAGAACCATGTTTCTTTTGGTTACTGGAGGAGAACATTCATCGTTATTGATGTTGATTTTTCGATCTTGTTGATCTAGATCAGAAACACTCGAAAAGGCAAACCCATCGCGAGGTGGGGGCGCAAAATCACGGGTTTGTTGAAAGGCAAACAGCCGGATCGCCGAAGGTGTTTTTTGTGCGTATCCGGCTGTTTTTGTTTAATTTGACAACATCACATTTTAATATTTGCAGGGTAGAAAGCCAACCGCGTTGGCTGAAGAAGGACAATTTGCCACTCTCGCCCAACACGGTTGGGCTGCCGCCCGAGAATATGACATTGTCAAACTATTTTGATATTTTTAGGAGAACTTATCATGCGTACTCAACTTCGCCGTTCCAATCTTTTGAGTTTCTTCGCTTGGCTGCTCGTTGGGGGATTGCTCATTAGCCAGTTTTTCACCTTCCGGCCTTTGACTCTTGCTCAGGCTAGTGAATTACCGATTGAATGGCTGGGAAACGAATCATCCGCTTTTCCTGATGGACAGGCGGAGTCCGTCCAGCCGCGGCCCCTCGCGGATGTCGCCAACTTGCTCATCACCAAAAGCATCGACGGCGATCCGACCACCGCCCAGGTGGGCGAGACTATCTTTTACCGCATCCGCTTTCAGTGTTCCAGCCTGACCACCGATTGCGGGCAGATGGAAATCACCGATGTCTTGCCAACGCATCCTGATGACGGTTCTCCAATCTTCACTTATGTAGAAGCCGATTCCAGCGTCCCTGCAGGCTATACGATGACTGAAAGCCCGGCAGGAACGATTGTCATTACCAAAGATGTAAATGGGAACGGTAATTATGATCCTGAAGACAATTTCCTCGATGGTTCTCAAGCCGATGCTGTCATCGCAGTGCGTGTTAATTATGATGCGCGCCCTCTGCCTGCCAGCGTTGTCAATACCGCAACCGGGCGTGTCAAGCCGCCAGGGGAAGATTGGTTAACGCCGGTCAATGCTGATTCTCC
>CAZXXW010000116.1:0-11725 GCA_964644835.1 uncultured Anaerolineales bacterium | reverse complement strand
TCAGGTTGGATTTTCCCAAACACCTTGGGGTAAAACGCGATAGTCACCTGGGAGGTGACCGTCACGTCTGTCAATTGAAGTGGAAAGTGCTGGTTAGCTAGTCCAGGCATCGAGTTTGTTTTTCGACATTCCTTTTGCTCCTTTTCCTTACGCGTTGTCTTCTAAATCGTTTCCGTATAATTGAACGTCCCCATGGACGATCATCAGCGGCACGCGCCGCTGCTCGATCCAGGGGAACTGGTCTTGATATTGCTCGAATTCGTCATTCGAGACCACCAGGGCATCCTTCTGCTCGGCAAACTGGAGGATGAAATAATCTGCGTCCGTGCCCGCCGGAGCCTGGCGAATCCGTTGGTCTTCGATCAACGCTTCGAGCTGGTCGGGGTCGTCGACCTGATGCCGCAAGCTGGCGTCCACGATGATCACCGGCTCGTAGCCCTTCGCTTCTAACTCTTCGCGTATGGCGACAAGGTTTGAGACTTTCGGATCGCCTTCCTTCGACTCTTCGATATAGGCGACATTCGCACCATCCACCACGATGACAGACTCTTCGGCCATGGATAACCTCCTCAAAGAACTTTTTTTTGCTCACTCAATCTGGTAAATGCGCATCAAATTGGTCGTGCCCGGCTTGGAGCCTGCCGTGCCCGCGGTGATTGCAACCAGGTCCCCTTGTTTGACCAAGCCCCGCTCTTGAACGGTCTCCAGGGCGATTTTGATCATCTTGTCGGTGTTGTCGGTCCGGGCAGCGACGAGCGGAACCACGCCCCAATGGAGCTTGAGCCGCTGTTGCACCCGCTTTTCGGGTGTAACAGCGATGATCGGCGCCCTGGGCCGGTAGCGGGACACAACCCGGGCGGTGTAGCCCGACGCGGTGACGGCGATGATCGCCGCCGTGCCTAAATTTTGGGAGGCCTGCCGGGCAGCCCGGGCCACCGCCCTGGCGATCGACAGATTGACGCTTTCCTCCAAAGGGCGAAAGGGCCGCACAGGGATGTCGGTTTGTTCGCCTTCGACCTCCCGAATCAGCCTGACCATTGTCTCGATCGCTTGAACCGGGTAGCGGCCGATGCTGGTCTCGCCCGAAAGCATCACCGCGTCCGTGCCGTCCAGGATCGCGTTGGCGACGTCCGAGGCTTCGGCCCGAGTGGGCCGCGGGTTGCGGATCATCGAATCGAGCATCTGTGTGGCGGTGACAACGGGGATTCCGGCCTCGTTGCAGCGTTCGATAATTCTCTTCTGCGCCATCGGTACCCGCTCGGTAGGGATTTCGATGCCCAGGTCGCCGCGGGCGACCATAATCGCGTCAGACGTCTCGATGATCTCGTCGATGTTTTCCAAGGCCTCAGGCTTCTCGATCTTGGCCATCACGGGTACAGTCCGGTCGCTCCGCTCCTCGATCAGGCTCTTCAGTGCCTCGATGTCCTCCGCTCCGCGCACAAAGGAGAGCGCGATCCAGTCGGCACCCCAGTCCAAGGCGCGGGCCAAATCTTGGCGGTCTTTCTCGGTCAGCGATGGCAGGTCTGCCGAAACGCCGGGCAGGTTCATCCCTTTGTTGCTGTGAATCTTTCCCCCAACGATAACCTTGCAGTGGATTTGTTGCTGCTCCGTAGCGCGAACCTGTAATTCGATTAGGCCGTCGTCGATCAAGATTTGATCACCAGCCATGACCAGGGAGGGGAGGTCCTTGTTTTGCACCGGCAAGGCGTCCGCCGAGCGTCCGACGATTTCTTTGGCCGTTAGGGTGACCGTTTCCCCTTGCGCTACTGCGACGCCGGCGTCGACGATCTCACCCATCCGGAACTTGGGTCCTTGCAAATCCATCAGCACAGCGACCGGTTGATCCTCCCCTTCGGCAACTGCGCGGATGCGTTCGACGTTCTCCCGGTGAGACTCGGCCTCCCCGTGCGAGAGATTCAGGCGGGCGACATCCATCCCCGCCCTGACCAAAGCGCGCAGCGTGCCCTCATCGCGGCTGGCCGGGCCAATGGTGCAGACAATCTTAGTTTTGCGCATCAGACTAACCTTAATAACATACACAATTCCGCTGCCGAACCCGGTGGATGTTGCTCTGCCCACCAAGCCCGGGCGGAATGGAAACGATGGTTTCAGTCAAGCTGTTTAGCTCAACAACTCAGTATCGATCTCGATGGATAGACCCGCTCGCAGCAGGTTGGACACCGGGCAGTGTTTATCGGCCACGTTGGCCAGCTTGGCAAAGGTCTCGGCGTCGATGCCGGGCACCACGCCGCGAGCCCGAAGCTTCATGTGAGTGATCTCGAATCCATCCTCCTTTTTCATCAGTGTGCAGGCCGCGTAGACGTCGATGTCCTCGGGCTCATAGCCCTTCTGATCGAGCGTGTTGGCGAAGGCCATCGCGTAGCAAGCCGCGTGCGCCGCGGCGATCAACTCCTCCGGGTTGGTACCCGATTCGTCTTCGAAGCGGGTCGAAAAGTTATAGGGCACCTCGGCCAGCACCGTGCTCTCGGAACTGATCAGGCCTTTCCCTTTCTTTAGATTGCCTTCCCAAACGGCTCCTGCTTGTCGAATGATTTCTTTAGCCATGTCAAACTCCTTTCTTGTAGCTAATTTTCTAAATCACTATTTTCTGCGTTATCCTTCCAGGCCTGCGCCAATGGCGACGCCCGCTTGCACCAATCGGGGCAACCATCGAGCCTTGTTTTGTGGTTTACTCCTCTTTGGGTGATCTTTCTTCGTTTAGGTTCGCATCGACACGCCCGGTCATTCTTGCGTTTCTTCCCGAATCACGTCACCGGTTTCGTTCGTGCGAAAGACGTATTCCTCGCCATCCGCCCGGAGGGTGACTTGGTAGCCGGGGGTGATCACCTGGGCGCACATCTCGTCTTCTTCGGCCAAACCGAGGCAGGCGTTGGGCCACTCCTCTTCACTGTAAGAAACCACTTCGATGTCGTCGACGGGGATTTCGTCTTTTTCGCTGAGCGCTTGTCTGGCGGCAACAACGGCCTCCGGTAGGTCGGCGGTGGTTCCTCCGCAAGCGGCTAGGATCAAGGTGAGTAAGGTTACGCTCAGGATGATAGGGTATCGTTTTTTCATCTTATTTGCTCCTTTCGAATTAAGTTTTCCTGATTCTAATGTTTTTTGTGGTTAACCTCTTCGCAACCGAATGAATTCGGTAGCTGACACACAAAACCTGTTTGCCAACGGCACGCAGAGCGAAACAGGTTAGAAATGATGCTTTTGAACGTGTTTTGCGAAGCATGCCTCCGGCAAACACGTTTCGGGTATCAGCAGATGAATTCATTCTTACCTTTTTTAAAACGCTCTGCGCTCTCCGCGTCTCGGCGTTGAATTCTTTATCTGGCCTTACCGGCCATGCCGCGCCCGGCCACAGGCGTGCCGCATTCGGGACAGGTGCCATGCTCGGTGATCTTGTTGTCCATCAGTTGGTAGCCCAGTCGGCGGATCAAGGTTTTGCCGCATTGGTGACAGGTCGTGTTGGCATCGCTGAGTACGTTGCCCACGTAGATATAACGGAGCCCTGCTTGTTTGCCGATCTCCTGAGCCTCCCTCAGCGTGGAGACGGGAGTCGGCTCCACGTCGCGCATTTCGTAGGCCGGGGTGAAGCGGCTGATGTGCCAGGGCGTCTCCGGGCCAAGCTCCTCGACGATGAAATTGGCCGCGTCGCCCAATTCCTCGGGATCGTCGTTGATCCCCGGGATGATCAAGGTGGTCACTTCGACCCAAATATCGAGTTCCTTCATCTTTTTGAGACTGTCCAGGACGGGCTCCAAGCGGGCTCCCGCGTAACGGCGGTAGACTTCCTCCCGGAAGCCTTTCAAGTCGACGTTGGCCGCGTCCAGAAGAGGGTCCATTTCCTCGAGCATCTCTTCGGACATGTAGCCGTTGGTGACGTACACGTTGGCCAACCCGGCCTCCCGGGCCAGTTGGGCGATGTCGTAACTGTATTCGAAAAAGATGGTCGGTTCGGTGTAGGTGTAAGCGATGCTCTCGCAGTGAGATCGCTGCGCCGAGGCGAGAATCTCCTCCGGGCTGGTTTGAGGGCCTTCCAGATAGCGATTCTGGCGCGGCGCCTGGGAAATATCCGCGTTTTGGCACCATTTGCAGCGGAAGTTGCACCCCGGCGTGGCGATGGAGTAAGCCCGTGAGCCGGGGTGAAAGTTGAGCAGCGGTTTTTTCTCGATCGGGTCGACGTGTTGGGCGATCGCCCGCCCGTAGACCAGCGAGTAGAGCACGCCCCCTTTGTTTTCGCGCACCTGGCAGACGCCCACCTTGCCCTCTTGGATGGTGCATTGGTGGGCACACAGGTAGCAGTGGACCTTTTCGTCGTCTAGCTTCTCGTAGAGCATTGCTTCTTTCATTGAGATGGCCTTTTCCGGATCAAAACTAGTACTGACATGCGAAAATCCTTGATGGGTTTCGATTCACAATATATTGCTCTAGCCGCCGTCCTTCGCGAAGCATGCTCGTAGGAGTACGGCGGCGGGGACGCCGCCTGGAGCGTGGTTTGCCATTTTCGAAAGGCTCTAAACCTATCACGTATTCTTGCATCGAAGTACTAGTTTTCGCTACTCGTCTCGTGAGCGGATCAACAGCAGGGGCCGATCGACGCGCTGCAAGACACCGGCGGCCACACTGCCGTAGAAGACCTGGCCGAGTCCGCTGCGCCCGTGGCTGGCTAGGGCGATCAAATCCACCGAATGGCGTTCGGCTTCATCGATGATCGCTTTGACGATGGTGCCCTGCTGGACTTCTGTGATGGCCTCGATGCCTTTCTGTTCGAATTGCCCTCGGACTTTCTTCAGGTAGTGTTCAGCTTCTTGTTTGTGTTGTTCGATCACTTTGCCCGGATGGATCATGTCGGGCTGGCCCGGCGTGGTCACGACGGGGGGATGTTCGACGACGCGCAGGAAAATCACCTTCGCCTCGTAGCGTTGGGCCATCTCTTCCACGTGGGGCAGGATCGCTTCTGCCCGCTTGGAACCGTCTAAGGGGACGAGGATCTTTTTGTACATCGGTTTCTCCTAAGCTCCAAACTTTTCCAGGCGCAGGGCGTTGGCCATGGCAAGGGGCATCAGCTCCTTCGCCGGGATGCGGCTTCCCAGCCCGCCCTGGAGGCAGGCCCGCTCGCCAAAACGGCGGACTTCGTCGCTGCGGCAGTGGGGCGACCACAGAAGCACGGGCAAGGGATGCCAGCTATGGTATTTGAGCAGGGCGGGCGAAGAGTGATCGCCCGTCACGACCATCACGTCGGGGTCGAGGGCGCGCAGGCGGGGGATCACCGCGTCGGCCTCTTCGATCAGGCTGACCTTGCGGTCGAAATCGCCGTCCTCCCCGGCGCTGTCGATCGGCTTGAAGTGCAGGAAGAAGTAATCATAATCACCCCAATGCTTTTCCAGTGTCTCCACTTCGGCGTCCAGGGTTTTGCCCGTCTTCAAAACGTCCATACCGACCAGTTTTGCTACCCCGCGATACATCGGGTAAGCGGCGATGGCGGCGGCGCGCAGCTTATAGGCCTGCTCGAAGGAAGGCCAATCGGGCAGTTGCGAAAAGCCGCGCAACAAGATCATGTTGGCAGGGTCGTGATCGCTGAGAATTTGGCGGGCTTGTTCGAGAAACTCCTTGACTAGTTTGGATGTTTTCTCGGCTTGCTCCGAGAGCGGTTTCGCTTCCTGGGGCTTCTCGCCAACGTCCTGGGGGTCGGTGTCATCCAGGTCGCCGGAGAGACCCTCGCCGCGCAAAACCAACAACAGGCGGTACTCTTTGACCGTCTCGACAAAAACGTCCGCGCCGGGTAGCTCGATGTCCCGGAGTAGTTTGCACAGTTCCTGGTTCTTCTCGGTGGGGATCCGCCCGGCCCTGCGGTCGGCCACGCGGCCATCTTTGCCCAGGGTGCAGAAGTTGCCCCGGGCGGCGATATCACCCCGTTGCAGGTCGAAATCGATGCCCAAGGCCGAGAGCGTGCCTCGGCCGATCTGATACTTGATCGGGTCGTAGCCGAACAAGGCTAAGTGAGAAGGGCCGCTGCCCGAGGTGATTCCGGAGGCGATCGGCAGGTGCAGGCCGCAAATGCTTTCGGTGGCGAGTTGATCCAGGTTGGGAGTCTCGGCAGCCTCTAAGGCCGTGAGTCCGTTTTGCTCCTTCGGCAGGCCACCGAGTCCGTCCATCACGAAGAGCAGAATCTTGCTCTCGGCGGGTTCGGCTAATCGTTGAATGAAATCTAAATCCATTGTTTAACCTTTGACCGATCCGGCCAGGATACCCTTGATGAAGAAGCGCTGCAAGGAGAAGAAGACAAGCAAAGGCAGAAGCATCGAAATGAAGGCCGCTGCGGTAAGGACTTGCCAATTGCCGCCCAGCGAGTTGACCAAGTTGCTGATCGTCACCGTCATCGGGGCAACCGAGGGGTTGCCTCCCAGGTAGATCAGGGCGATGAGCAGGTCGTTCCAGACCCACAAGAATTGGAAGATGACCAAGGATGCCAAGCCCGGCACGGTCAGGGGCATGACGATGCTGAAAAAGATATCAAACGAAGAGGCCCCATCGAGATAGGCCGATTCGAATAATTCGCGGGGCAGGCCGCCGATCGAGTTGCGCAGCAGATAGACGCCAAATGGTAGCCCGTAGGCGGCATGGGCCAGCCAGATACCCGGAAAGGTGCCGGTTAGCCCTGCTCGGTTGTAGACGCGCAAGATGGGCACAAAGGTTAGTTGCAAGGGCACTACCAGCAGGGCAACGACCAGGACGAAGAGAATGTTGCGGCCAGGGAATTCCAGCCAGGCAAAGGCATAGGCTGCAAAAGCGGCCACCATAATCGGGATCACCGTTGCCGGAATGGTAATGAATAAGCTGTTGATGAAACTTCTGCCCATGTTCTGGCGTGTCAGCGCTTGTTCGTAAAGCTCGGTGGTCAGTTCGGTTGGGGGTACGAATATCCGCCACCAGCCGGTCGAGGCGATTGCCTCTGGGGGGCGGAAGGAACTGGCCAGCAAGCCCAGCGAGGGGATGAACCAGGCGACAGCAATCCCCAGAATGATCAGGTGCAGGGGTACTCGCTTGAGATGTCGTTTCGTTCTTTCATTCATCGGATCTCCTCCTGTCGTTGGAAGCGTTGGATGTTCACGATCATCACCGGCGTGGTCGCCAGCAGCAAGATGACCGCGATGGCACTGGCGCGTCCGTAGTGCCGGAAGTTGAACATCTCTTTATACATCCGGTTGGCGATCACCTCGGTATCGAGGTTGCCGTTGGTCATCACATAGACGATGTCGAAGATTTTAAGCACATTGATGATCATCGTCGTCGTCACCACCGCGATGGTCGATTTCATCAATGGCAGCGTTACGTACCAAAAGATTTGCCACTCGTTGCCGCCGGCGACGCGGGTAGCTTCGATCAGTTCATTGGGGATGCCCTTGAGCGCGGCTGAGAGCACGACCATGCAGAAACCGGTCCACATCCACACGCCGATGATGATTAGGGCGGCATTGTTGAAATTGGTATTAAACAGCCAGGCTTTCGGTTCGAAGCCGGGGAAGATGGCCGTAAGAACGGCGTTTACGGTTCCGGTTTGGGCCTCTCCTGCTGGGTCATATTGATACATCAATTTCCAGATCACACCGGCGGCGACATAGGAAATCGCCATCGGCAGGAAGATGATTCCCTTGATGATCGTCTCGTACTTGACCCGGTCGGTCAACACAGCAAGGAGCAGCCCTAGAAGCACCGTCCCTCCGGTGAAAAAGATCAACCAGAGGAGGTTGTTTTTGAAGGCGGTGAGCATTTTGGGGTTGGTAAAAGCAAATTCGTAGTTGGCCCAGCCAATATATTCGGTCGAATCGGCGTTCATGAAGCTGAGCCGACCTGTGTTGATGGCGGGGTAAATTAAATAAAAGGTGAGCATCAGCAAAGCTGGTGCGACCCACAGCCAGGGGCGCACCTTTGGAGCAATTTTGTAGCTCATCCGTTTCATCAGCCATTCGATCGCGGCGATATAAGCAACCGTCGCGGCCGGTACGCCAACGATGACAACGATGGCCATGATCAGGCGGTTCATCGACTGCCTCCTTTTGTCTCTTTTCTTGGAAAGGAGTGAGGCGATGTCACCATCGCCTCACTCAGGATGTCATGTGCTTAGAACTTGATTAGTAGGCGTCCTCGGCAGCTGATTCGATGGATTCTAGGACCGAGTCAAGCGTATCGGGGGCATTGACGTAATCCAGGATTCCAGACCAGAAGGCGTTGTTGACTGCTTCGGGCATCAGGTCGGAGGCGTCGAAACGCACCGCCGGAGCCTCGGCTAACATTTCGGCGATCTGGCGGGTCAGTTGGTTGGGATAAATTTCGGGATCAACATTCCTGTTGGCCGAGAGGTATCCGCCCCGCTCTGCCCAGATCGATTGAGCATCTGCCTTGACCAGGTAGCGCATCAGGGCTTGGGCCTGCGGCGTGTCGTTGAACATGCCGAACAGGTCGCCGGCTACCAGGAGCGGGCTTCCATATTCCTCGTCGATCGGGGGGAATTTGAAGAAGTTGTAGTCCTCGCCTGCAACCAGGTCGGGGTATTGGTCACCAATGAAGGTGGTGATGAAGCTGGCCTGGCGGTGTAGATAGCAGCCAGGGGGGTCTTGGAACATCGGGAAAGGTGCCTCACCAAAGTTCGTTGAGAGCACATACGGGGTGCCACCGTGGATCATCTCTTCATCGGCGACGATTGTGCCCCAGGTCTCCCAGGCATTGCGAACCGATTCATCGGTCCAGGCGATTTCGTGTTGCCACCATTGGTCGTAGGTCTCGGGTCCGGCTGTACGCAGCATGATGTCCTCGATCCAGTCGGTGCCTGGCCAACCGGAAGCGGCGCCAGATTCAAGCCCAACGCACCAGGGGGTCGTCCCGTCGGCGATGATCTGCTCTTCGAGCGCGTTTAGTTCTTCCCAGGTGGTGGGGATCTCGTAACCGGCCTCTTCAAAGGCGGCGGTGTTGTACCAGATCAGACTCTTGACCGATGCCTTGATGAAGATGCCGTACAGGTTCCCGTCGATGGTAGCAAGGTCGAGGAAGCCCTCGTCATAGTCATTCTGCATCTGCTCCATGTCGAGGATATCGTCGAGGGGGACGAGATGGCCTTGTTCGGCGAACTGTTGCATCTGTCCTGGCCCGGGCAAACCGGCCAAGTCAGGTGGGTTACCGCCCTCGATGCGGGTGGTCAGCACGGCGTTGAGGTCGCGGGTACCTTCGTATTCAACGGTAATGCCGGTTTCTTCCTCAAACGGTTCGATCATCGCCCGGAAGTTATCCAGCTCTTCACCGCCCCATACGGCCAAAACACTGACCGTGCCACCGATTTCTTCGCCTTCTTCTTCCTCCATGGCTTCTTCGGTCGCTGTGGGTTCTTCCATTTCTTCCTCTTCCATAGCTTCCTCAGTTGCCGTGGGTTCTTCCATCGGCTCCTCGGTGGGTTCTTCCATTGGTGCTTCCGTCGGTTCAGGTGTGGGCGTGGGGCCACAGGCGACCACAACCATCGCCAAGACGGTCAGCGTAGAAAGGATCAACCATAGTTTACGCTTTAACATGTTTCCTCCTTGTACGAATTGAATGGATTTACGAACTTGTATGTCAAATCACATCTCATCTGAGCCCGGTAGTGGGAACGTGATCGCGATCCATCAGTTGGCCGTGCCTTCTCGACCGAGTTGTTAGCTTTCTTTGGCCATTTTGTAGCCCACAATCGCTGTCCATAGCTGCTTTAGGGCCCGATGATAGATGTGCCGCTTTTCAGCGGAGACCGAGAAGGCATATTTTAAAAGTACTATAGGGGCCGGGGGTGCGTCTATATATCAAGATATAAAAGAAGATACACATTTAGATATATTCATTCCTAAAACAAAGAACCCCGCGCCTTGGATTGGCACGGGGCTATTCATATAGAACGTGATGATATTCAGGCCAGGCTGATCTCTTTGCCGTTCTCCCACAGGCCGTGAATGTTGCATAGGGAGGTGGCGTACAATCTGCCCGGTTTGGAGGTCTTGAAAGCGGCGGTGACCTGGTGGTGCGTGTAGACCGTGCCTTCGTTCGGTCCGGAGACGGACTCGCCGTGGGCGCTGAATTCGAAATGACCGATCTGGAAGGGGAATTTTTCGCCTTCGGGATGGAAATACAGATTGATCCAGCGAATGTGATGCTCGGTCGTGTTCGGGTGAGCGATCTCTTTGCCCAGGCCGACGGTGACCTCGAAGGTCTCACCGGCGGAAACGGCATCGGGGCATTCGATCACCGGGGTGTGTTTTTCTTTCTTCCAATCTCCGGTTTGATACAGTTCTCCTATCGATTTCATTTGGGCCTCCTTTTCTGGTAGCAGGTAAGATTAACTGATCTTGTTTTCTAGCTGAGACATTTGGAAAGATGAATTTAGGTGAATCGGATTATAGAAAAATCTGTGTTCATCTATCTGTGGCTAATAGCTAGATGTCTTTATCCTTGTGGATCTCCGCTGTTGCGAAAATCTGTCATGGTCAAAAAGGTTTTGAACACCGCCGAGTCGCAGAGAGCGCAGAAATTCTCGCATTTTACTTGAGAAAAACGCAGCGTTCTCCGTGTCTCTGCGGTAAAAATCTGTTCTTACATTTCTTCTATCGAAGCCTATTCCGCTTTGACCACTAACACCGGGGGTTTGGCGTGGGCCAGAACACGGTGGCTGACGCTGCCCAGCAGCAGGCTGCTCAGGTCGCCTTGCCCGCGGCTGCCCATCACGATCAGGTCGGGCTGGCGGGTTGTGGCTACCTCCAGAATTGTTTCGGCTGGCGATCCCTCGAGCACCTCGAGAATCACCTCGACATCGTCACCCTCGACGATATCGGCCGCCTCTTGGGCGATCTCTCGGCCCGCGCTGGTGTAATCCTTGATCATTTCTTCCTGTGACGGATCGCCCAAATAGCGCGGTACGGTCGGGAAGGCGTGCACCACGATCACCTCGGCATCGTCTCGCCGGGCGAGTTTGGCGGCCATCTTGCTCGCTTCTTGTGAATCATCTGAGCCGTCTACGGCCAAGAGTATCTTTTTGAACATGTTTTCTCCTTTCGCTTTAATGAACTAGGTTGTGTCTTCGCGGTTTTCATTCCGAAACGACCACCTCAACGACGAAGATGCCCCGCTCTTCTTCCTGGCTGCCTTCTTCCGTAAGACCGATGCAAGCCAGACGGATCTCGCTGCGGCCTGCCTCGCGAGCTTCGAAAGTCCAGATTTCCAGGCCGGGCGCGCCGGGCATTGGGGTGACATCCGGGGCGGGCCACTTGCTCTCGTGGGCCACCTGTTGAAGGATCGTGCTGTCGCCGATCTCGGGGGGCTGCCAATGATAGGGGATCGAGGGGGTTGAACCGACGCTCAATTCCAGGCTGTCACCGGTCCGCAGCGTGACCTCGCGGGTGCGATTCGACGTTTGCTCGAAACCGTCAGGGCAGTCCGGCCCGGAGAGGGGCACTTTTTCCGGTTGATGCGTCGGGGACGCGTGTGGTGGCGGAGTCGGGCTTGATGTTGGTCTCGCCTCGCCGGGCGAGCTCGGCGTTGCCCTCGGCGTCGCTCCCCTCCCGCAGGCGCTGCTGAAGAACAGCAGTGCCACGATGAGAATTATGCTGCCTTGGCTTGTCTTCATTGGTCTCCTTTCCAGTCGTAACTGCAAGGGCGTTTTGACGGATGCGCGTTTCCCCTGGCGGGATACATGCAAGAC
>CAZXXW010000115.1:0-11850 GCA_964644835.1 uncultured Anaerolineales bacterium | reverse complement strand
CCACAGCGGGGAACTCTCAAATGCTTAATGAAAATCTATAACCGTGCCGAGTATAGTAAAGGAGAAAACGAAATGCCTGAATTTTTCCAAACTTTCACAGATCAACTTTCTGCATCGACACTTAATATCTTGGGGGCGTTGGCGATCCTCCTAATCGGATGGATCGTCGCCTTGATCATCGCTGCTGTCATCCGAGGTGTGCTCAAGCGCACCAAGCTGGATGATAAGATATCCAAATGGCTGACGAAAGACGAAGCTCCCCCGGTCGATGCCGCCCGCGTCGTCAGCAAAGCTGTTTTTTACCTGCTGATGTTGTTCGTTTTGGTGGCTTTCTTCCAACGTCTGGGATTGACGATGGTGACCGAACCGATCAACGCCTTCCTGACCCAGGTTTTGGCGTACGCCCCCCGGATCTTGGGCGCTGCGCTGATCGCCTTGGTCGCTTGGGTTCTGGCCACGTTATTAAGATTCGTCACCGTAAAAGCGCTTGACGCCACCAAACTTGATGAACGTCTCCGCTCAGGCGCAGGGCTCGAGGAAAAGGAGACCAGCTTCAGCCAATCGATTGGTGATGCCCTTTTCTGGTTCATCTTCTTGCTTTTCCTGCCCGGAATTTTGGGGGCTCTGGGGATGCAGGGGTTAGTTGCCCCCGTTCAGGACATGTTCAATGGTCTCCTGGCCGCTATCCCCAATATCATTGGGGCGGGGATCATCCTCCTGGTTGGCTGGTTCGTCGCTAAGATCGTCCGCCAGATTCTCACCAATCTGCTGGCAGCGACGGGCATCGACAGCTTCAACGAACGCCTTAATTTGAAAGAGCAAAAACTGTCCGCAATCATCGGGATGGTGGTCTACGCCCTGATCATGATCCAGGTGGTGATCGCAGCGCTCGACACCCTGGCAATCGAATCGATCTCCGGGCCGGCGACTCGGATGCTTAGCGCCGTATGGGAGATTATCCCAAGCCTCGTCGCTGCGGTGCTCGTCTTGGGCGTCTCCTATTACATCGGCCTGTGGCTGAAAAACCTGATCAGCAATCTGCTGGCCTCCGTGGGCTTCGACAAGGTGCTGGTTTGGGTCGGGTTGGGTTCTCAGCCTGAAGAAGGCAAGCAAACCCCTTCAGAAATCGCCGGAATGTTGGTACTGGTCGGGATCACGCTGTTCGCCGCGGTAGAGGCCGCCGACATCCTCGGGCTGACGATCGTTTCAGAGTTGGTCTCTGAGGTAATCACGTTTGCCGGTCAGGCCCTGGTGGCGGTTATCATCTTTGGGGCCGGCCTGTATCTTGCCAATCTGGCCGAAAAAGTCGTCTTGGGTACCAATGTCTCCAACGCCAAACTGTTGAGCCAGTTCGCCAAAGGGGCTATCATCGTTCTGGTGATCGCCATGGCACTTGGCCAATTGGGCGTGGCAAACGAGATCGTCAACCTGGCCTTCGGTCTGCTCTTAGGCGCGGTAGCGGTTGCCATCGCCCTGTCCTTCGGCCTGGGTAGCCGAGAAATTGCCGCTCGAAAAGTAGAGGGCTGGCTGGAAACCACAGAAGAACCCAAGGAGAGTCGCTGATTCGAAAACCACCTAAAAAACAGAGCCTTTGAAAAAATCCATAGAATAGGACTTACGCAACAGCACATTGGCGCACTGCGTAAGTCCTATAATACTATCGCCATTCCCCCTCCAGCACCAGCTTGTCAATCAATTCTTCAATCGCCCACAACACTGCCGGTCCGCCACCGCCGTAGTTGCTGACCGTTTTCTTCACACCATTGCTCACGATTGTCGTAAATACCGTCGCCTGGCAAGTACGCGGCACAGCATAGCTTTCATCCAAGTCCATGAAGCCTACTTCCTCGATCAATTCGGCCAGCTTGTCGAATGATTTGCGGCTCACGCTGCCCGGGTATTCCCCTTGCCGCTGAACGAACTTCTCACCGATATACTCAAAGCTTACGTCCTCCCGGATGACGACCCTGTACACCGGGCATCCGCCGCGACAGGCGGTCCGTCTCAAGCCGATTTCGGTTATCCCGTGAGATTGCTGCAATGCTTCTCCTTACCAGTCCCTCCACCTATCTACCAGATCCGGCTCGTTAAGCCCTGCTGCTTGAGCTAACCTTTCGACATGCCAGCAAATCGCTTCGCGCTCCAGGTCGGTAATGAAATGATCGTATTGTACATTCAAACGATTGAACGCTTCAACGCACCATCGAAGAACCTCGATTTTCTCAGACGCTGTTGCTGTATGGTCCAATGCACTCAGCTTGTCAAGTGCATCCCGAACTATCTCTCGGCTGGCCTCCACGATGCCAGGTTTCAGGTGCTGTTCCCAACCGGGGAAGAATGTCTCCTCGCTAAAACTCTTGAGCGTAACTTGCGCCAATTCATCCTTGCGGTGCTGCTCCCTCTCCTGATGAGACTTCTTGGATAGGGCTCTCAACCAGGCAATATCTGCTTCATATCCGCGCGGGTCCCTGCGCCAGCGCCATTCCCGAGTCAGGCTCGCCCGACAAGCATGCCAGCCACCCAAGAAGCGCTTGCATCGACAACTCCTGCCTGTACAGTGACAGGTCGATAAGGCTATTCCTTCAGCACTGGGCGTTGCAAGGCCAAGATCCTCAAAGCCCTCCGGTGGATCCTCAGCCTGCCAATAGATCGCCGCTTCCCCTTGAAAGGGGCACTGGGTGAGCCGAAGCACCGGAGAAGACGCGATTTGCTCGACCGCGGGCATCTGGCCACCACTCCACTCAAGCCCTGCAAGCACCGCGCCATTCGCCTGGACGCGAATCACTTGGCAAACGCCGAGATATCCACTTGGCTGATAGGGCGGCGTAAGTTGATGGATGGGAAAGCCAAACATCTGCCCTGCCTCCAAGGTTATTTTATTGACCATATGACTGACTCCGGTGTGGGCTGCTCAAATTAACAAAGCACAGCTACCACTGATTGTGATGCACTTTGGAAGGATCATAGCGCTCGACGCACCCTGCTTCCTCAGCGGGATGCCCAACGGCGATGACACACAACGGGCGAATGTTCTTGGGCAAGTTGAATATCTTGGTGATTCCCTTTGTGCGGTCTTCTTTGGGATATACGCCTAACCATACGCTCCCCAGGCCGAGGGCGCGGGCAGCCAGGAGGAGGTTCTCCGTGGCGGCGGCACAATCCTGCTGCCAGTAGCGCTCCGAGCGGGTGATGTCGCCACAGACGATGATAGCCAACGGGGCTTGGGCGAGCATCTTAGAATAGGGATGCACTTCCATGATGGCATTAAGCCGCTCACGCTCATCGACGACGATGAAGTGCCACGGCTGGCGGTTGTTAGCCGACGGAGCATTCATGCCGGCTTCCAAGAGGGTCTTGATCTTTTCTTCGGTGACCGGCTCATCCGTGTATTTGCGAATACTGCGCCGGGTGAAAATGGCTTCTAGGGCGTCCATGATTTTACCTCCTTGATGGGGGAATAGGGATAGTCTCAAGTAATATTTTAGCAGACCCAGGTTAATTTTGGTTGGAAATTAGCATCAGACATCCAAGGTCTTGGAGACCTCGGATCATTCGCGTTTTCTCATTTTCCACAGGCGGGCGTTTATGCCCAGGGGCTGAAGAAGCAGGCGGTCAAGAAAGAATGTAAGTTCTTTAAAATCATTCCCCGCTTCCAAAGCGAGAAGGACATCACCAAGAATGGTTTTCACATCGATTTGTTTGTTACCGGTCACCTTGATTTCACCAAAGATAAAAATTTGAAATATGTCCCCTTGAGCCTTGCTCCTGATCCGATGGGCGAGTACAAAACTGCCCGAATAACAGAGGTGGACACTTCGATCCCACCCGAAGATCGCCAGAAGTGTTGGCAACCCACGGCAAAGAAGGATGTCCTTGTTGAGTATACGATTCGTTTTGGACAACCTGAAAACCCCGGGCTAACCGAGAACCTAATTCTGTGGAATGCGCCGATTGGGGAGCAACAGGCGCTACCTTTTACCCTCTTCGGTGTGACCCGAAATATGCTTTTCCCGGGATATGTGGCCTTCGTCGCTCAAGATTTTGATTTCATGTCCCCAACACCGACCGGCGTGATCCAGTACAAGACCCTACCTGACTGGCTTGATCCAACCGATTGGCATACGATCGGGATTGAATTATCCCAGCAAAGAGCAAACATCGTCGTCGCGCAAGGCAGCCATGATTTTGAGTCTCTCTTGAGTGTTGACCTGCCAGCTCCTGTGGAACCTTTGGCGTTCGAGTTTTCGCTGGATAATGAGATCGTACCTGGTGTTTTTGCCCCTGTATTCGGGCAAGACTGGCTAGATATTCAATCTTTGCTGATCCGGTATAAGAACAATAAATAGAATATCTAACAATCCATATTATTGGAAAAGCGACTCCCGCAGCGGGAGTCGCTTTTTGTTGGAGTTTGTCTTCTGCTTGATGCCGTTCCAGCTTCAAGTCTCAGCGATTGAATCGTAACACCCCGGTTGAATATAGTTTTGCCGATTTACCGTGATGAAATTGGTTCCCATTCGCAGGATAGGTTTGAGTATCCCCATACCGCTTGCATTGAAACCATTTTTGATCCTACTGGCATAAAACCTACCCTTCATCTTGACCCTCATCCTCAGTATCCCCAGATTCCAATACCATTTCCCGTGTCAGGGTCTTCAGCAGGAGGATATGAACGGTGACACTGACCGCTACCAGCAGCAACAAGATGCGCAGGTACCAGTTGTTGACAACTCCAACGACAGCATAGCCAATCGTTCCCCAAAGCAGAATCAGGGTCGCTATTTTGACCTGCTTGGTGATGGCTCTATGTTCCTGGTAGTTCCGAATGTAGGAACCAAACCAGCGATGGCTGATCAGCCACTGATGCAGCCGATCTGAACTCCGCGCGAAGCAAAAAGCCGCCAGCAAGAGAAAAGGCGTCGTCGGCAACAAGGGAACAACAATGCCCAATATGCCAAGTCCAAAAGAGGAGATACCGGCAAAAACGAGCAGCCATTTTTTCCAAGACAATCTATTCATTTAAACTCTTGAGGCCCTGATGGCATCAAGTCGTTTCTTATTTTCGTAAGGTTGGATGAAACAGACGTAATCATCTTCGGAAATTTCTGCATTGATTTCAGTTCTGATTTCTTGATAGACAACAATCCGGTCAGCTAATTTCTCACAAACATACTGCTCACACTGCGAACAATTCGCCAAATTTTTTTCGATGACACAAGGCCTAACCGGGCAGGCTTGATCGATCAAGTTAGGATTGTCCGCCATGCATCCATCGCAAATGATGTTCCCCGGAGGGATCCGAAAGCCAAAGTACTTGAACCAACCATCGCTCAGCTTCTGCGCATTCTGGGGGTTATTTTTCACGTTAGGCTTATAGGCCAGACACAAGTCACAGCGATATCCACATCGGGTTAAAACGGGTTCCATATCTTTTCTCTATATATTTCACTCACCTTAACAACAGCCGGGGGGCTCAAGAGCCCCTTCTTCCATAAAGTTAATCATATCATTCAATCGATGCTGAACTTGTTTCGTTTTTTCCGCGGCTTCGGGTGAATCTAGATTCTTTCGCGAGCTATTCCACTTCCAAAGTCTCAGACCTTCAGGGCCCTTTTGCCTGGATGTATTCATCGACATCCACATTGTAGCGAATGTCTTCCACCGCGAAAATGGCCCAGGGTGTACCTTCATCGTACCAGGTGGCCGCGCTTTTCACCGCTGTAGTGGTTTCGTCGACAACGCCCCATTCCAAGACTTCATTGATCCACAAAGTCTTCGCCTCGCTATCGACGCCTTTATAGCGCATCGATTCCATCAGTTGCAGCATGCCGGTTTCGGGATCAAAGCGAGCGATAAAGCGCTGCTCTTCTTCGCCAAAGGGGACGACCAACACGGCGGTTTCATCATCGATCGGCTCCCAGCGGACGCGCTCGTCGGTGAGGAAGATGGCCGGCAACCACGCGGTCTCGGCCCACAGGCCCAGATTGGCGCCCTGTTCCACTTTGGGACCATCTTCCACCCCAAAGGGAAGCTCCAGCCGACCAACGCCATCGAGATAATGCTCATTGACTTTCATCAACGGCAGCCCAAAAATGGTCGTCTCGATATAGTGGCGATAGCTCTGCCCGGCGACGTGGGTGAAGCGGAATCGGGAGGGAAAGGTGATTCCCATGATGCGCATTTGGGCCCGGCCCGTGACGACGAAAGAATCAACTACCGGAACGGTGTCGCCGTAAACAAGCCGATAGAAACGCTCCACCGGGGCAGGCAAGCCTTCGGTTAAGGGTTGAGTCTCCACCTCCCCACTTTGCTGGGGAAATGTCGGCAGCGGTTTGGGGGTAATTTGCAAACCGATCCAAACAATCAACATCAAACCGATAAGAATACTGATCACAATAAGTAGAATTTTCACGATTTTCTCCTTTTCTCGATATTCGTCTTATTCAGTGATGGCTTCTGATAAGAGGTCTTCCACCCAAATGTTTTCTTGCCACATTTGCCCTTTCCAGCCCGGGGCAAAACGGTCGAGCAGGTTCGCTTGTGCCATGCCACTGTAGTAAAAGCGTGTTTCACCGTCCTGGGTTCCTTGACGCTTGATCTCATTTACCTGCTGCGACCAAAAACGTGCTTGGGTGGTGTAATTTTTGAAATCGGGATCATCCGTTATGGCAGGAATCGGCTCGTAGTCGGTCGAACGCCCTGCCGCCAAGCCCAGGGTGAGTTCAGCGTATTTCGCTAACCCTTCCAGCCATTCCCGTTTTCGTTCATAATCTACCATTGTTGGGGAGATCTCGGCAAGCTCTCTTCGTTCTTGGCGTTGAGCGAGGAACTTACGAGCATACTCAAGAGATTCATTGTTGGATTTGGCCTTGACGGCCTGGTGCAAGAATGCCATTTCTCGCTGCCAGGCGGTTTGGACTTCTTCCTGCCCCCAGGGATAGGAATCCTCTAAACGTGCAACCTGTTCTGCCTCTGCTAGACGCTCGGATGCATTGATGCCCTGCAGGGCATGAAAGGACTCATGCGCCAAGCCCTCAAGATAGGTTTCCGTGTTCCCCATGACCAGGCGCCACAACAGGCGGTAGGGAATTAGGGGGCGCAAAAACCCCGGCATTTCTTCTTGCATCCCTTTATAGAAAGCAATTTCTGCGTATTCTCGTGTGTATAACGTCGCTGTCCAGTCATCCCCCACCAAAACGGTGAAGTTTTCCGGCGTGGCCTGGGGATCGGGCAGGGGTTGGCGGTAATATACCTGTCCCTGAAAGGTGTCTTCTGAGACGGGTTCCCACGGCCCACCTCGTTTCTCACGCCCTGGCATTTTGAGCCATCCCGCAGGAGGATGACCAGGATAACCGAGGAGAAAAGCGTATTCTTCATTGTGAACGATGACGGGAATATCAGCGTCTCCCCACTCCGGCCAAACAGTGTTTCCCAACTCGTCTCGCAAGTGAAACATCTCGGCGACACGAGCTTTTTCAACTGCACTGAGACGTTCAGTCAGCCTGGAGCGGGTGGGCAAGGTTAGATTGCTGATCATGGAAGCACCGAGGAGCAGCAATACAAGGGCGATTAGTCCAACAATGACGAGGATTATCTTCTTCTTCATTTTATTTCTCATTTCTGTTGAGAAAAAGTCGAACTCCACAACTATTTAAGTTATTACTCAGCGACCGCAGATCGGTCCAGAAACTCCTTGATCGTTGATCGTATTTTGTCTTCATGCCCCAGAAGGGGATGTCCACCGCTCTCGATCGTGATCATGTTTGCGTCGGGAATCTGATCGGTCATGGCGCGAGCATTCTCGTAATTGGCCAGGGGATCGTCAACGGCGTGGATGACCAAGGTTGGAACAGAAATCTCATCCAAGGGGTAGCCATCGTTGATGGCGGGATTGGAAACATACATATCGAAGAGGGCTCCTTCTGCGCGAGGATGAACAGGCAGCAATGTTTTCATCACCCCAGCCATCTCGTCTTCAAAGGCCGGCGTCATCTCGAAATCACCCGGCACGCCCATGATCGAATGCATGCTGGAAGGAAAGTAAGTGGTCAGCAGCCAGAAAATGAAATCCGAGCGGAACATAACCTTGGCCACGGGCTTGGGTGGCAGGCCGACTTCGACCTCCCCGGGCGCATTCGAAGAGACCAGCACCAGGGCAGCACAACGGTCAGGATGGCGCAAGGCGAATTGAATTGCAGAGGTGCCTCCGGCGGACGTAGCCAAAATAGCGGCCTGATCGATCTCTAAGGCGTCCAACAGGCAGGCAAAGGCATCTGCCTGTTCGGCGGGGGTAGCGTCTTCGGGCATGGGGGTGCCCAGGTAGCCAAACCGTGACAGCACGATCGAGCGAAATTGTTTCCCAATCTGTCCGCGCGCCAACACCAATCCTTGATCGTGTCCGCCAAAAATGCCATGAACTGCCAGCACGGGGAAACCGTCACCGTAGGTGGCATATTCGATTTTTCCGCACGCCGTATCCACCACTTTGCTGTCGATATGTTGCAAACGCGTTTGCGCCTTCTGGATATCGCGGCGATAGCGGACATAAACAAGCACGGCAATGATGACGATAAGAATCGCTAATGCGCTTAAAGCAATCTGAGAGAATTTTAGATTTCTCATTGGTTTTTTCCTTCCATGCCCCCTGGATCGTTTTTCTTTTTAGAATGGATCAACACAGGGAATGCTGCCAGAACAACCAGGATGGTGAAAACCATCGGAACAGCCTGAACAGGGTCGTTCAGAATCGCCCAGCCCATCGAGTTGATCGCCGAGTACGTGAACATGCCCAATCCCAGCAATGTGATCCCTTTTGCCCAGGGTTTACGACGCCAAAAGCCGATCACGCCGACCAGGGTGGTGGCGGCCATCAAGAATTCGGCGATCAGGTGCAAGATCGGCAAGGAAATCTCCTCGTGTCCGACGAACACGCCATTGGGGAAAGCGCCACTGGTTAAATTCATCACCCAGATACCAAACACGGCCAGGCTGTCGAGCAAGAGAAGGACGAGAAAAACTTGCTTTAGCTTTTTCATATTTTTCCTTTGGAAGATTCCTATTGCTAACTCGTTTTGACAAAAACGATCAACTTCCTGGTAAATATTTTTCAGGTTGGGTCTTGCTTTCCTGACGCATTTTGTAGACCAGCCACACGTTGAACAGCAACACAAGGATCGAGAGAGCATGCACCGGCCAGCGGGGCCAGCCAACTGCCGCTACCGCGCCCACATCGCCGCCGCCGAAGAAAGGGGACAAGAGACCAAAATAGAGTGGATCGACGAGCAAGAAATAGGCGGTTGCAAACCACAATCCGGCATTGAGCAGGCGGAGCTCGGTAAGCCAACGGCGGCGGGTGAGGTAGAGCGCGTAGCCAATCAAGGTGGTAACAAGTGCAGGTATCCAGGCGATCACCAGCCAATGGAACCCGACACGATCTGCCACCGGTGTAGCGTAGATCACCCGGCTGGTGAGCATGCCATTGGTCAAGAAGCGAAATTCCAACACGGGGACGTCGTAAAACATGGCTGCCAGATAGTGGACGCCCTCGTGAATGGTGTGCTGCAACAGGGCGGCTAACACCGCCGGAACCAGGAAATAGAGACGTTTGCGTAGATTAATCATGGTATCACCTTCTTTCATTCCGATTATGCTGCAGGTTATAAAGCCTCTGCACTGCCAGAAAACGCGTCTTTCCGTTGTGGCGTGAAGTCCACTCCGAAAACGGTGAAAAGGATGACGACCAACAAGATCCAGGCCGCGGCGCGGGCGTACTCGCCTCGGAGCGAAAACATCTCTTCGACGGGATAGAGACTCTGGCTGGCGTTGATGCTGGCGTGGAATACCATGGTCAAAAGCACACTGCCATCCGTTTGATTGTAAAGCCATGTAGCCACAAAAGAGATGCCCGTGACGGTAATCGTGTAAAAGGGCAAATCCAGGGCCCATTTAACGAGACCAAGCTCAATGATTCCTGGCGGCGCGTGCCACAGGGTCCAGACAACGCCGATGATCAGACTGGCGATCACCGGGCCGTATCGCTTTTGAAGTCTTGGCAAGGCAAATCCGCGCCAACCTAACTCTTCGTTGCCCCCTCCCCACAGGAAGACCGAAAGAAAGCCGCCGGGCAAAGACAGCAGAGAGACTTCATTCCAATTGAGTTGGCCTCCCAAGAGGATGTGAAACACAGCCATGACCGCGTAAAGCAGGATGGGAATGAAAAAGGATGCCAACCACCACTTCAGGGGGACGCGCCACTTCAAGGCTTGAGAGAACCAGGTCCGCAGGCTTTCCCCAGATAACACGGTGACAACTGCGGCCGCCAAAAGAGGGCCAAATCCGCCAAGAATGTAAAGAAGAATATTGAGAGTTGTCAACTCAAGTTGACCGTGCTCATACCCATAGGAAATGGGCGTCCAAATACTCCAGGTGATTGCATAAGCCAGCAAAAAGTAGGCCACAACGGCATGATGGTTGATGAAATCTTTGAATTTCTTCATCGAGGGTTTTGCTCCTATCACGTAAACTTTGGTGGATGTCCCACCACAAAGGATTTTGTTTGTCCGTTTTGAAGCTTTGTGGTGGGATTCTTTTCGTTATGAGGCGTTAGGCGGTTTGTCCCGTCCATTGCCGCCAAGCCAAGGTCCACAGGGTGGAGAAGTAAGCCGATATCGCTCCTTGAATCAGAATCAACAGCGGCCAGAGCAAGCAGCAAAGCGCCATCACAATGCCGGGCAAGATCATGACGATGCCAATGCCAATGCTGACGGCAAGTTGAATCAAGAAGAGCACAAGAGCGGAACCAACATTGCCCATCAAAACGGAGAAACCCCGCTTGTAAGCCGCAAAGACACGTTCATCTTCCAACATGCAGGCTCGGTTGGCAAGACCCTGCAGCAAACTCAAGACCACGGTGATGGCAACGAGTAAAAAGGACACGCTGGCCGCGAGAATAGTGATGACGACATTCGGTGAGGCGACTACGTCTACACGCATGTTCCCAACATAGATTGCAGCGGCGACGGCGCCCAAGACGGCAAGCAAAAGCGCGGGGATGGCAGGGATGAGGCCAATGCCAAGCAAGGTCCAAACCTTTTTCCAGCCAGCCCGGAAGGCATCACTAAAACTGGAAGGTTGCCCGGCGTCAAGTTCGTTTACGCCGGCAATTAGTCCTCCGCGTGAAACCAGAGAAAGGACCCAAACTGCCAAGCCGACGATCAAGAGAACGCCTGCGATGATGACAATGCTGATAGCAGCGTATCTGGGTATGCTGATACTTTCCATGATTCCTCGGAAAGAGAATTCAAAGTCGCTCGGAAGCTGGACACCAGCGTTCCCATCTCCAAAAGAAGAAGCGGCATTGCCCGCGTTGCCACCCCCGCTGCCCAAGGCAACCAGCACCCCTAACAGGATCAGGAATTTGTGTTCCCAGATCAGGTTCCAAGCTCGTTTCATCAGTTGACCGTAATCCATTGTGAGATACTCCTTTTCATCCAATACAGGTTTCATTAATTATTACTTGATCCTGATGATAAAAGAAAACACCCCCAGTCACATCGGGTAGCTGGGGGGATTTCAACCTGATCAGATTGGGGGTTTTCCACCTGGTCACTTGACCAGGTCAGATTCTATTACAGGTTTTACGAACAACAAAATCAATGCTGAACTCACGCCTTTGCTAATAAAATACCGTCCGCAGGACAGGCTGAAACAGCTTTTTGCGATGAGCACAAACGGGATCGATCTGACAGTGTTGACATTGGGGCTCAGACATCTCGGGACAGTATTTCCGCGAGCTAAAGAAGAACCAGTCCACAGCACCTTCACCTTTCCCGGACAAGGCGACGACCTGCT
>CAZXXW010000114.1:3440-12014 GCA_964644835.1 uncultured Anaerolineales bacterium | reverse complement strand
TGCAGGAAGATCAGATTTTGTTCCCCTGCGACTTGTTTGGCTCACATATGGCCACCACCGATTTGTACGGTAAAGAAGATGGCAAGCTTTATGATGCGGCAAAACGCTATTATGCCGAAATCATGATGCCGTTCCGTAAGATCATCGCGGGGCATTTAAAGAAACTCGAAAGCTATGAGTTTTCTTTGATCGCCCCCAGCCATGGCCCCATCTACGCCAACCCCGACTTCATTCTGGATGCTTATGATGAATGGGTCAATGGTGAACCAAAGAATGCCGTTGTGTTACCTTACATCTCGATGCATGGCAGTACCGAAAAGATGGTCGATCATCTCCTCGATGAGCTGGTTGCACGCGATGTTAAAGTGTACCGCTTCAACATGGAACACACCGCACTCGGCGATCTGGCGATGACACTGGTCGATTCGGCTACGCTCGTCGTTGCGTCGCCCACGTTCCTGACCGGTGCTCACCCCAAGATCATCTATCCGGTTTATATTGCTAATGCCATCCGTCCAAAGACCAAATTCATCTCCGTGATTGGATCCTACGGTTGGGGCGGCAAAATGGCCAAGCAATTGACCGAGATGACCTCGTTGATCAAAGCCGAGCAGTTGGACCCCGTCCTGATCAAGGGCGATCCTACCGAGGAAGATTACGCCGCGCTGGATAGGTTGGCAGATCAGATTGCTGAGAAACATGCTTCCTTAGGGGAATAGGAATGACAAAATACGTCGTTGTAGGTAATGGTATCGCTGGGATAACCGCCGCTCAGATGGTTATCCCAGCGGATGAAAACGCCGAGGTTCACGTCCTGGGCAGAGAGAAGTACCCCTATTATCAGCGTCCGAGATTGTGGGAGTTCATCGCTGGTGAAGTTGATCAAGAAAATCTCTATTTCCGTCCTTTAGGTTGGTATGCCGAAAAAGGTATCTGGATTCATCTTGATACCCCGGTTGAATCGTTCGATCCAAAAACGCACCGCTTGACGTTGGCGGATGGTAGCAAGGTGGGCTATGATCGCTTGCTCTTGGCGACTGGCGCGCGCTCTTTCGTGCCCCCTATATCCGGCACGGATCAAGACGGCGTCTTCATCCTCCGCAATTTGGACGATGCCCTGGCGATCAAAGCACATGCCCAACGTTGCAAGTCGGTTGCCGTTATCGGCGGAGGATTGCTGGGGCTAGAGACAGCCCGTGCTTTGCAAGCGGCCGGGCTTGATGTTACCGTCATCGAGTATTCCCCCTACCTGCTCCCCCGCCAGCTAGATGAAGAGGGTGGGCGCACCCTTCAGGTCATTCTGGAGGAGATGGGTTTGCACTTTCTCACCGGCGCTGAAACCGAGACAATTTTGGGAGACGGTCACGTGACCGGCGTCCGTCTCAAGGGGGGGCAAATTCTCGATTGTCAAATGGTCCTGTTTTCGACAGGGATTCGTTCGCGCATTGGCTTAGCTCGAGATGCTGGCCTGGATGTCAACCGTGGTGTTGTCGTTGATGAGCACTTGACCACCAGCGCCGAAGATGTCTATGCTGCCGGCGACGTGGCGGAATTCCGGGGGGTAACCTATGGCATCATCCCCGCGGCCATCGACCAGGCTCGCATCGCTGCTGCCAACATGGTCGCACCGGGAAGTGCCATCTACCGGGGCACGCTGCGTTCGACCACGCTAAAAATCGTCGGCGTTCAGTTGACCTGTCTCGGTAATGCTACCGCATCAGACAAGGAATGTGACGTTATTCGTCAGAAAGATTTGCAGAACGGCATCTATCAACGCCTCGTCATCCAAGACGGTAAAGTTGTTGGCGCTATTCTGCTTGGTGATACCAAAATGGTTCGCACGTTGAAGAAATTGATTCAATCCCAACGGGACGTTTCCGGACATGAACAAGAACTCTTAGAGTCCGATTTTGACTTAAATGCTTTGGTTGCTTGATTTTATTCTATTCACGCCGTTTACAAGAACTTGATAAAGAGGTAATGATTTATGCATGAAATGACAAAAGCAAATCTAAAAGAGGCTTTTGCCGGTGAAAGTATGGCCCATATGAAGTATCTGATTTTTTCAGAGCAGGCCGATAAAGATGGCTACCCCGAGATCGCCCGTTTGTTCCGAGCGATTGCTTACGCCGAAAAGGTACATGCCACCAACCATTTGCGCGTTTTGGAGGGCATTGGCGACACGGCTGCCAATTTGAAGACTGGGCTCGATGGCGAGAATTACGAGAACACCGAAATGTATCCCGCTTTCGATGCTGTCGCCAAGTTTCAGAAAGAGAAGGGCGCAATCCGTTCTTTCCACTATGCCCGGGAAGCCGAATTAATCCATGAAAAGATGTACGGCGATGCCAAGGCCAGTGTCGACAGTGGTGAGGATATTCCCGCCGCGAGTGTCCATGTCTGCCCCGTCTGCGGGCACACCGTCATTGGCGACGCGCCAGATAAATGCCCCGTTTGTGGTCTGCTCAAGGAAAAGTACGTTGCTTTCTAGTATTTAGTGCTGGTTTTCTCTGTAGTGTTTGTAGTTTTAGCCATGAAAGGAGATCCTATGGCCGAAGAAAGTTTATCTTGTACCGAACCCGCAGCAGGTCCAGTCGAGACAGAAAAAGTCTCTGAAGAAACAGGAGTCCAAAAGGAGGCAAAAATGGACGTAGCACGTGTAGGAAGAAAAGCACCAGATTTTGAGGCCAACGCTTTTATTGCTGGCGAGGGTTTCAAGCAAGTTAAATTATCCGATTATGCCGGGAAATGGGTCGTTCTTTGTTTCTACCCCGGTGATTTCACCTTCGTTTGACCGACAGAATTGTCGGCAGTTGCCGTCAAATATCCTGAATTGCAAGATTTAGATGTTGAGGTTTTGTCTGTTAGTGTAGACAGTCATTTCAGCCACAAGATTTGGAACGAAACCGAACTTTCCAAGATGGTAGAAGGGGGAATACCTTACCCAATGGTATCCGATCGAGCCGGTCGGATTGGGAGCATGTATGGCGTATACGATGAAGCCGCGGGCGTCGATATTCGCGGCCGTTTCATTATTGATCCCGATGGCGTTATTCAGGCCATGGAAGTGCTCACTCCACCAGTGGGCCGGAACCCCCAAGAGTTGATTCGCCAGGTCAAGGCCTTTCAGCATGTCCGCGAGACGGGCGAGGCGACCCCGTCCGGATGGATGCCTGGTGACACCGCCCTCCAGCCTGGCCCCGATCTGGTTGGTAAGGTCTGGGAAGTTTGGAAACCATAGCGAGAGAATAGAACACGAGCGACCGTGTTTCTGTTTCTTCAAAAGATACACGGTTGCCGTTTGCTTCTAATTGATTCTTTTTTAGTGGAAGGAGTATTGAAAAATGGGAACAAGAGCACGTTCGATTATTGGCATGGATGCCGATCTTCTTATCGAAAAGCTGAACAAAGCTTTTGCCGATGAATGGCTGGCCTATTACCAGTATTGGATCGGCGCGCAACTGGCCAAAGGCCCGATGCGCGAAGCCGTGTTTGCTGAGTTGACCGAGCACGCCGCCGATGAGCTTCGCCACGCCACCATGTTGGCGCCGCGGATCATCCAATTGGGTGGCACGCCCCCGATCAGCCCAGAATTATGGTACGAGATGACCAACTGCGGTTATGAAGCCCCCGAAGACCCCTACGTCGAGGTTCTTTTAGAACAGAACATCAAGGGCGAGCAGTGTGCCATCGACGTTTACCAGGATTTGATCGGCCTGACCAAGGATACCGATCCGGTCACATACGATATTGTTTTGCAGATCTTAACCGATGAGCTTGAACACGAGGAAGACCTTCAGGCTTTGGCAGAAGATATTGAATTGATGAAGGAAAGGAGATAAGCATGAAATCGTTAGGAGAGTTACTTCAAACAGGCGACTGGAAGAAAGAGAAGCACATGCCGGTGATCGAATGCCCCGAAGCCGTCAAGGCTGACGAGGTTTTCGAGGTCAAGGTTGGCTTGGGCAAAGAGATCGCCCACCCCAACACCACCGAGCATCACATTAGTTGGATCGATTTGTACTACCATCCCGAGGGCGAGAAATTCCCCTTCCAGGTGGGGCGATTCGAATTCAAAGCTCATGGAGAATCTGTCGCGGGCCCGAATGAGGGTTCCGTTTATACACATCATCAGGTCACCGCGGCGCTCAAAGTGAGCAAGCCGGGCACCCTCTACGCTGTTTCCCTGTGCAACATTCACGGCTTGTGGGAAAACAGCAAAGAGATCGCCTTGGCCTGAGCTTTTCATCCATTTTCAAGGTTCGACGGCCCTTCACCGCTCTGGCAGTGGTGCGAGGGCCGTTTTTCTCTAGATGACAATGATCCCCTTTCTCTCTACCGAGCAGATGCGCGCCGTCGATGAAGCGATGATCGAGGACTATCACATCGAGTTGGACCAGATGATGGAAAACGCGGGCCGTCATCTTGCCCACCTGGCGCGTACCCGTTTCATGGACGGAGACCCGCGCGAGCGGGATGTGCTCATCCTGGCCGGGAGGGGCGGCAATGGAGGCGGGGGCCTGGTCGCCGCCCGGAGATTGTCCACTTGGGGCGCAAACGTTCATGTCGTCACCACCCATCCCCCTGAGGACTACCGCGGCGTTCCCGCTCATCAATTGGATAGTTTGCGCCAAATGGATATTTCCATCCAAACGGCAGAAGTCTTCAGCTTTGACCATCACCCTGATTTGATCATCGATGCTATCATTGGCTACGGTTTGAACGGGTCGCCCCGCGGCCCGGTGGCAAAGTTGATCGCAGCGACCAACGCCCAGAATGCGCCCATCCTCAGCCTGGACATCCCCTCCGGGCTGGATTCAACGACGGGAAAAGCCCATCTGCCCACCATCCGTGCCACCGCGACCCTGACCCTGGCCCTGCCCAAAGAGGGGCTGCGAGCGCCCGGCGCGGCCGCCTACGTGGGTGAATTGTATCTGGCTGACATCAGCGTACCCCCCGAACTCTACGAACGCTTGGGTATCGAAGTTGGCCCGATCTTTGCACAGCACGACATTCTTCAGATTGAGTTTTCAAAGGAACCAAAGGGAGCAAAAGAGCCAAAGGATGCAAACGAATTATAGGAATCCAAAGATACATCTGGTTCATCTGACTCATCTGGTTCCTCTGATCCCTCTGATCCCTCTCAAACAAATAGGAGGTCTTTATGTATAAATTCGAAAACAAAGTCGCCATGATCACCGGCCCGGCAGGCAATCTGGGCAATGCCGTTGCCAAGGCTTTTCAGGGGGTAGGCGCGAAACTCGTCCTTGTTGATCGCCATCCCGACCGGCTGGAGGAGCTTTTCCCCGAACTGGTTGATTCGCCCGACCATCTCTTAGCCACTTCCGTCGATGTCACCGATCCCGAATCCGTCGCCGCGATGGTGGACGAAGCGCTGGAGACATTGGGCCGCGTCGATGTGTTGGTCAACACCGTTGGCGGCTACAAGGCGGGCAATCCGGTCCACGAGATGAAAGTGAATACCCTCGATTATATGTTCAACCTGAATGTCCGCTCGCTCTTCAACGTCAGTCACGCTGTGATTCCTTCCATGTTGGAGCAGGAAACGGGCAAAATCGTCAACATTGCGGCCAAGCCCGGGGTGCAGGGCGGCAAAAATACGTCGGCATATAGCGCCGCGAAGAGCGCCGTCATCCGCTTGACCGAGAGCATGGCTGCGGAGTTGAAGCGGAAGGGCATCAACGTCAACTGCGTTTTGCCCAGCATCATCGACACCCCGATCAATCGCAAATACATGCCCCATGCTACCTACAGCCGCTGGGTGACGCCCGAATCCTTAGCCGAGGTGATCATGTTCCTCGCTTCGGACGCCGCCCGGGACATTCACGGCGCTGCCATTCCCGTTTATGGAACGGTGTGAGTCGAGTTTTCGCCCTTTTTGGGTTTCTATATAAAGCGTTACCCACTTTGCCCCAATTATTCACAAGAATGGACTGAACCATGCCGACCGGATTGAAACCAACCACGATTGTCATTTTTGGCGCCTCGGGCGATTTGACCTGGCGCAAGCTGATTCCCGCGCTGTACAACAACTACCGCAAAGGACGGATGCCCTGCTGCGCTAACATCGTCGGATTTGCGCGCAGCGATTACAGCGACGAGGATTTCCGCGGGCGATTGCGTCAAGGCGTCCAAAAATTCAGCCCGGAATCTTTCAACGCTGATGATTGGGCCCAATTTAGTTCGATGCTGCGCTATTTCTCGGGCAACCTGACCGATCCCGATGATTTCCCCCGCCTGGACAACTATCTGGACAAACTTGAACAACGAGACGCCGATCGTCTCTATTACCTGGCCGTTTCACCTCGTTTTTACACAACGGCAGTCGAGCATTTGGGCCAGGCTGGCATGGCCGATGAAGAAGCCGGATGGCGCAATATCGTCATCGAAAAGCCCTTTGGCCGAGATCTCGAGTCCGCGAAAGCGCTCAATGACGCCGTTCACGCTGTTTTTGATGAGCATCAGGTCTATCGCATCGATCATTACCTTGGCAAAGAGACGGCTCAGAATATTTTGGTCTTTCGTTTTGCCAACACCATCTATGAGCCTATCTGGAATCGACGTTATGTCGACAATATCCAAATCACGGTCGCGGAAACGGTCGATGTCGGCCACCGGGCTGGATATTATGATCAGGCCGGGGTGCTGCGGGATATGTTCCAGAATCATCTCTTTCAACTTCTGACGCTTGTCGCCATGGAACCGCCTGCCTCGCTGGATGCCGACGCCTTGCGCAATGAAAAGGTCAAGGTGTTGGAGTCGATCCGCCCGATACTGATGGATGATACCGTCTTGGGCCAATACGATGGCTATCTCGATACCGAGGGCGTCTCGCCCGATTCGCGCACCCCGACCTATGCTGCCCTACGGTTGTTCGTCGATAACTGGCGTTGGAAGGGTGTCCCTTTCTATTTGCGCTCCGGCAAAGCGTTGCCTTTCAAGACGACCGAGATCAACATCGAATTTCAGGAGCCTCCTCACATGATGTTCGACCTTCCCGAGGACTACGAGCATATCCCCAACATTCTCTCCCTGTGCATTCAGCCGGATGAGGGCATCCATTTCAAATTTGAGGCCAAGGTGCCGGGAAAAATTCAGGAGACCCGCTCGGTGGATATGGATTTCCATTATCAGCGCGCCTTTGAAGATGTCACCCTACCCGACGCTTATGAGCGTTTGCTCCTCGATGCTCTCCAATGCGACCCATCCCTCTTTGCCCGCAGCGATGGCATCGAGGCGGCCTGGCGTCTCATCGATCCGATCATCAAAGGTTGGGCATCGAACGATGCGGGTGAGTTGCTCAGCTACCCGCCTGGAAGCTGGGGTCCGGGTGAGGCCAACGCCTTGTTACGCGCTGATTGTGATGTCTGGCGGTCGGGTTGCGGCAAACATCTTGTTGACCAGGCTTGAGCGACGCTGTAGCATCAAATAGTTCGCCAAACGGTCTAAAGCAGGTATACTTGATGATAGTCGAATCGGACTGGAAGCTTTTGAATAGTTTAGGGAGTTCTTTTTCGCATGTCCCATTCACATCAACATGAGCATCAGGCTGAGAGTATCAAGGTAGCCTTTTTTCTCAATTTGAGTTTCACCATTCTTGAACTCGTTGGCGGATTCTGGACCAACAGCTTGGCGATTCTTTCCGACGCGATTCATGACCTGGGGGATAGCATCTCTCTGGGCCTGGCTTGGTTCCTCGATCGCTATGCTCGCAGGGAGCAAGATGAGCGTTTTTCCTACGGATACCGGCGTTTCTCGTTGTTGGGCGCTTTGATCAATACGCTTATCCTGATCGTCGGGGCGGTGATCGTCATCCTGCGGGCGATTCCCCGGCTGATCCAACCGGAGCAGCCCAACGCGCCGGGGATGGTCTTGTTTGCCATCGTCGGAATCATCGTCAACGGGCTGGCCGTGCTCCGCCTCAAAGACGAGTCTTCTCTGAACGCCCGGGTCGTCGCCTGGCACCTGTTGGAAGATGTCCTTGGCTGGGTGGCCGTTCTGATTGTTGCTGTTTTGCTCATCTTCGTCGATCTTCCCATTCTCGACCCAATCTTGTCCATCCTGATCTCTTTGTACATTCTCTACAACGTGCTCAAGAGCTTGCGCCAAACCTTGCAACTCTTTTTGCAGGCTGTCCCAGAGGAGATGCAAATCGAGAAGATCGAGACCGAACTGAAAGAGATCGATTGTGTTGAATCCGTCCACCATACCCATATCTGGTCGCTGGATGGGGAGCATCACATTCTCACCACCCATGTCGTCCTGGGGGCGAATATCGACAAGCAAAAAACCATCGAGATCAAGAAATCGATCAAAGCGACTCTTCAGCAATACGACTTTGCCCATATCACCACAGAAATCGAATATAGTCTCGAAGATTGTTCCAACTATTTGGGAAAACCCTGTGGAGAGGAGGCTTGCAAATGTTAGACCAACAAACGATCGAGCAGATCTTGTCTTATCAACGGGACGAGATCACTGAACACAAGATTTATCGAAAATTGGCCCAAGCGATCAAGTCACCGGAGAACAGCAAGATTCTCGAGCAAATTG
>CAZXXW010000114.1:0-3430 GCA_964644835.1 uncultured Anaerolineales bacterium | reverse complement strand
CGATGAGATGCGCCATGCCGGCGTCTGGCAGGAATATACCGGGCAAGATGTCCAGCCCAATCGCTGGAAGGTCTGGTTCTATCTCCTGGTCAGCCGCATTTTGGGTTACACGTTTGGGATCAAGCTGATGGAACGCGGTGAAGAAAGCGCCCAGACCAACTATGCCGCCTTGCAAGATGTCATTCCCGAGGCGGAGCGGATCAAGAAGGAAGAAGAAGAACACGAATGTCAACTGGTCCGGTTGCTGGAGGAAGAGCGTTTGTTTTACATCAGTTCTGTCGTCCTTGGTTTGAACGACGCTCTGGTCGAGTTGACCGGTGCGCTGGCCGGGCTGACTCTCGCCTTGCAGGACACCCGTCTGATCGCCTTGACCGGTTTGATTACCGGGATTGCGGCCGCGTTGTCGATGGGCGCTTCTGAGTACCTTGCCACCAAATCTCGCCGGGAGGGGGATAGCAAGAATCCCTTCAAGGCCTCTCTTTACACGGGCAGTGCTTACATTGTCACCGTCTTCATCCTGATCTTGCCGTATTTGCTCCTGGAGAATTTTTACCTTTGCCTGGCGCTCACCTTGACGGCCGCGGTTGTCATTGTGGCGCTCTTTAATTATTACGTTTCCGTCGCCCAGGATGTTTCTTTCAAGGAGCGTTTTACCGAGATGGCCGGGTTGAGTCTTGGTGTCGCTGCGTTGAGTTTTGGTGTCGGTTACGTTGTGCGCGCCCTTTTAGGCGTCGATGTTTAGGAGGTTTGAATGGTAGGAAATATCGGTTTTGCGTTGCTGCTATCCGCTCTGGCCGGTTTGTCGACGACGATCGGCAGTATCATCGCCTTGTTCGTGCGCGGTGAACCCGGCCCGCGCCTGATGACGATCACCTTGGGGTTTTCAGGGGGCGTGATGATCCTGGTCTCGTTTGTTGAGTTGCTCCCCAGCGGGATCGAGACCATCGGGTTTGCCGCCGCCAACGCGGCCTTTTTTGGCGGCATGCTCGTGATGTTTTTGATCGACGCCCTGATCCCTCACGATTATATGGCTGAGCATCATCATACCGAGTGCGAGGAAGCCGATCTCGAAGAATGTGAAGAACAACAAGAAGAGCTTGAATTGAAACAGCGTTTGCTTAAAACGGGCTTGTTCGTCGCCCTTGGCTTAGGGATCCACAATTTCCCCGAAGGGATGGCTTCGTTCGCGACCGCCTTAAGCGACCCCGAATTGGGCATTGCCGTTGCCATTGCGATTGCCATCCACAACATTCCGGAGGGATTGGCCGTCTCCGCGCCGGTGTATGCCGCCACGAAGAGCCGGGCCAAGGCTTTTTGGTGGTCGTTTCTCTCCGGGGTTGCCGAACCGGCCGGGGCGCTCCTGGCCGCGCTCGTGCTGATGCCTTTTTTGACCGAGCAAGTCTTGGGATGGCTGCTCTCGGTGGTGGCGGGCATCATGGTCTTCATTGCTATTGATGAATTGTTACCTGTTTCTCGAGCTTATGGAGAGGAACATCTCAGCATCGTCGGCATTGTCATTGGGATGGTGGTGATGTCATTCAGTTTGTGGATGTTGAAGTGAGTTAAATAGAGACTTCCGAAGTCTTCAAGACTTCGGAAGTCTAAAATCTATCTTGATCTTATAGTGGGGGATAGCCGATTCTTATTCACCCGTGTAGAAAATCCGGTAAATGAAACCGGCGCCATCGTCGGAGACGAACAGACCGCCCTCGGCGCTGGTCTGGACATCCACGGGGCGGCCCCACTGCGAGCCGTCCTCCCGCAGCCATCCGGCAGCGAAATCCTGCGGCGGGCCGGGTTGGCCGTTCTCGTTGACGGGGATGTGAATCACTTTGTAGCCTGTCGGGGTGGAGCGGTTCCACGAGCCGTGGAAGGCCACGAACAGATCATCCCAATCTTGGGG
Source organism: uncultured Anaerolineales bacterium (assembly GCA_964644835.1). Lineage (GTDB taxonomy): Bacteria > Chloroflexota > Anaerolineae > Anaerolineales > UBA11858 > JAYELX01. The sequence goes on along the minus strand of CAZXXW010000114.1, from coordinate 1,527 downwards.
GAATTGTTCCCCGGTGTAGAATTTCAAGCCCAGCGGGGCAGAGTGAGCCTGCATCTCGACGACCGGGTCCAGGACGCCCTCACAAGCGCCCTCTTCGCCGAATTCCGGGTCGATGATTCGCCCGGCGTGACAACGCGGCCAGCCGGCATCGTCACCCTGCTCGACCACGTAGATTGCCTCCGGGGGCTGATCGTCGCCGAGCCAGTCTCGGCCGTTGTTCGTCGCCCAGAGCTCGTCCGTGCCGGGCCGGAAGGTGATCCCCACGGCGTTGCGCATGCCGCTGACGTAGACCTGCCCCTCGCTGCCATCGGGACGGTAGCGCATGATCGTCGCTCTGCGTTCATCATCCTCTTCGCAGACATTGCAGGACGAGCCCACCGAGACATACAGGTATGCCCAATCGGGGCTGAACAACACCGTCCGGGTGCTGTGACCCCCGGCGGGGATTCCGTCGATGATCGTTTCCCGCTCTTGAAAGACGCCGTCCCCATCGGGATCACTGAGGCGCAAAATCCGGGTCGTTTCCCCGACGTACAGCGAGCCATCCTGGTAGAAGGCGATGCTGCTGGGAGCGTCGAGGCCCTCGGCGATGGCTTCGACACCGTCGGCGAGACCATCACCATCGCGGTCGGGCAAGCGAATGATTCGTCCAGCGGCGCGTTCGGCGACGTAAAGCTGCTCGTCCGGCCCCACTGTCATCATCCGCGGCCCCGACAAGCCCTCGGCATACACCGAGATGCCAAATCCAGGCGGCAGTTGGATGCTCTCCTGGGGCGGAACGACCTCCGTCGGCGTAATCGCTTCTTGCTCCCCGGTCGCTTGGGTGGCGGTTGCTTCGGCGGCTTGATCCGTCTCCGTGGGTGCCTCCGTAGGGACGGGCAGCGCCGTCGGGGCAAGCGTTGCCTCGACATTTTTCTGGAACAGGCTCATCGCCTGGCAGCCGCTCAGCAAAAGAACGCTGAGCAGGGAGGCGAATAGAAGAGCCCAAGTTTGTTTTTTTATCATTGCTGAATCTCCTTTGTAAGCGTTCACGGGGAGTTATTCTGATCCTCAGAGTAACACGCCTGAATGCTTACTCTCATTTTTACTGTATGGCTAACATTATAAATATTGTAGCAAAGTTCTTGTTGCGCATAGGTATATTGGTATTTAAAGAGGAGCGCCTTTCGTGACGAGGCGAGCTTTCACATCCGCGAGGAGAGTGCCGCACTTCGCTTGCTTTGCACACCTTCGGTGACGCTCCATTCGCAATGACATCCATAATCAGAATTGCTGGTTGCTACCGGTCTTCCCCGTGGCGTCACCTGCTTTGTGATATACTTTCGCCAGAATCGGGATGGTTCATAAATATGTTGACACTTTTTTGAAACACATAAGCGCTGGTCGAGTGTCGCCAAGGCGTGCAAAGCATTCGCCTGTAGTTTGGCGAAAATGTATCGAGACCAAGCGACTTCAGCACAATATAATCGCTATTTGAGCCCCGCTCACTGGTCTCGATACACTGCTTCGCAACGAACGCTTCGCAGC
>CAZXXW010000113.1:1534-12099 GCA_964644835.1 uncultured Anaerolineales bacterium | reverse complement strand
TTGAATTGCCCAAGTTGTAGAGCGTTTAGATTCTTTGCCCAGATTGTGCAATCCAGGTGACAGTCACTTCCAAAAGTGACTGTCACCTGGGTTTTTAAACCGCTTCGCCAAACTCCGAACGTTGTGAGGCTGATGGGGCGGTGATATAATTTTCTACCCACTTTGAGCGTATCGTTGAACTGATCGACGTGTTTACCTCGGGAGAGACTATGAATAAAATTATCGTTGTCGGTAGTTTGAATGCTGATCTCGTCGTGCGCACGGAGCGCTTTCCCAAGCCGGGTGAAACCATCCAGGGTGAAGATTTGGCCACGATTCCTGGCGGCAAGGGAGCCAATCAGGCTGTCGCCGCGGCCAAGCAAGGACTCTCAACGGCGATGGTCGGGCGGGTTGGCGATGATGTTTATGGTCAACGTCTGATCCGCAATCTTCAGTCCTATGATGTTGAGACCAGTTTCGTCGCCGTGGATGGTGAAGCCACTACAGGCACGGCAGTGATCATTGTGAACGCTCAGGGCGAGAACAGCATCGTTCTCTCTCCTGGCGCCAACGGGGTGGTTACCCCGGCAGATGTTGATGCCGCCGAGCCCCTTTTTGCCTCAGCCCGATACCTTTTGTTGCAATTCGAAATTCCCCTCCGCACGGTCACCTACGCGGCAAAAATGGCCAAGCGGGAGGGCGTCACTGTGATCCTCAATCCGGCACCGGCCCAGGATGTTCCCGCTGACTTGCTCGATCATGTTGATATTCTTGTCCCCAATGAAACGGAATTGGAAATTTTAACGGGCATGCCCGTCACGGATGTTCCTTCGGCGCGAGCCGCAGCTCAAACGTTATTGGATGATGGACTCTCTGTGATAATTGTCACCTTGGGATCGCAAGGTGCCCTGTTAGTAGAAGACGATGGTCACGAGCATATTAGCGCACCCTTGGTGGAGGTAGTCGACACCACCGCGGCCGGCGATGCCTTCATCGGTGGACTGGCTGCCGGACTGATGCCGGGGCGGCCGCGTCTGGAAGCGGTCCGCTACGCGGTTTGCGCCGGCTCGTTGGCGACGACCAGGTTTGGCGCCCAACCATCCCTACCTACGGCTGAAGATGTTCAAGCTCTCTATGAACGGGAAATTGCCCCATGACAAAACGAATCATCATCGATACCGATCCCGGCATTGACGACGCCCTGGCGATTTTGTTGGCTCTGGCATCGCCGGAATTGAAACTTGAAGGCTTGACCGTGGTTCACGGCAACTGCTCGATGGCGCAGGGCGTGACCAACGCTTTGTCGGTGCTAGAATTGGCCGGGCGGGAAGATGTTCCCGTCTATCCGGGCTGCGAACTCCCCCTGGTGCAGCCCTCTTTGTTGGCGCCGGAGACGCACGGCAACACCGGGCTGGGATATGCTCAACTCCCCGCTCCAACAACGGAGCCGGCCCCGGGCCATGCGGTTGATTTTTTGGTGGAATCCACCCTGAGCGCGCCCGGCGAGATCACCATCGTCGCCGTTGGTCCCTTGACCAACTTGGCCCTGGCCATCCGACGAGAGCCAAAGATTGTCGAAGCTGTCCGCGAAGTGATCATCATGGGCGGGGCGATCCGTCATGAAGGCAACACCACCCCCCTGGCGGAATTCAACACCTTCGTTGATCCCCACGCTGCTCACATTGTTTATCACTCAGGGATGCCGATCACCTTGACGCCCCTGGATGTGACCTATAAGTGCATCTTGACGCCCGAAGACGTGCAGCGTTTGCTGAAATTGGATTACCCGATTACCGAGTTCATCGCCGATGCGACCCGCTTCTACATGGAATTCCACGACGATTACCAGAAAATTGCTGGTTGTGTGATCAACGATCCTCTCACCCTGGCGTTGGCGTATGCGCCCGAGTTGGTCGATGTGGAGGAGCATTATGTCGATGTTGATATTGCCGGCGGTGTCTCGATGGGCAACACCTTTGCCGATTTTTACCGGATGGAAGAGAAGCCCGCCAATATGAACGTGGCCCTCGGTGTCCGGCCAAGAGATTTCATTGATTTATTTTTAGATCGTATTGAGAAGTTTTGTCAAACGTCAAGTTGATGAGGAGGTGATGCCGGTAACACTTTCTAACTTTTTTCACCTAAACCCTATTCGATTTATTGAGAAATAAGGAGAGTACCATGAAATTGATCGAATCGATTAAAAAAGACTTCAACACGATGGTCTGGGTGCTGATCCCGGTGGCAATTGCCATCAACGTGGTCATCGGCCAAATTGTGGTTTTTCTACGATTGCCCGTTTATCTAGACTCGATTGGGACTGTCTTGGTGGCTGTTCTTGCCGGGCCATGGGCAGGCGCTTTGACCGGAACGCTGTCGAATATCATCTGGGGACTGATCATTGACCCGAACGCTTTCCCCTGGTTCCCGGTGGCGTTGTTCATCGGTTTTGTGTCCGGTTGGTGTGCTATTTGGGGTTTGTTCAAGAACTGGTGGAAAGTTGCCATCACCGGATTCCTGGTCGCCATCACTGCTGCGGTTGTGTCTACACCTATTGCCGTTTACTTGTATGGCGGCATCACGGCTAGCGGTTCTTCTTTCATCACCGCTTACTTGTTGGAAACGGGCCGCGGTGTTTTCAACGCGGTTTTCAGCACCAACTTCTTGGTCGAGCCCGTCGATAAGATTGCCACGACGATGCTTGCCTTTGCGATCATCAAAGGCTTGTCCCAGCGCTACATCGCCCGCTTCCCCCGCTCTGAGAACGTCGAGACCGAAGATGGCGAGCGCTCCAGCCAACTTGTGATCGCCTTGATCGTTGCCGTTGTGTTAATCATCATCTCGGCTACTTTGTTACAATTGATTCTTGGCTGATTGTTGATTTTGAGCAGGGGCGCGGCACAGCGCCCCTGCATTCTTTTTGACGACTAGTTCTTCCAAAGCGTGTTGTTATGCAAAATGATCTCACTTTTTATATCGAACGCGAGAGTTTGCTTCACCGCCTGAACCCGCTAACCAAGCTGGCGATGGTTTTTGCGTTGATTCTCTTGGCGTTTCTGGGTCCGGGCTTTTTGCTCCCCACCTTTTTGATTTTGTTTGCAATCATTCCCCTTAGTTTTTTGGGCAAGATTCAACGAGAATATTTCAACGCCGCACGGCAGATGTTGCTGCCCGTGGTTGGATTTCTCTTTGTGATGCAGAGCTTTTTCCATCAGGACGGGTCGGACGTTTTATTCCACCTTTGGTTTTTGGATGTCACCATCGGGAGCGTGCGGTACGCTTATCTCACCGCCACGCGCATTTTTGTGATGATTTCTGCGTTTATTCTGATGATCTTGAGCACCCATCCGAGCACATTGATGAGCGATCTCACCCGAAGAGGGTTGCCGGGCACGTTTGCCTATGTGATCACGACCACCTTGCAGATCATCCCCCAGATGCGTAAAAAAGCGAACACGATTATCGATGCCCAAAAATCCCGCGGCCTGGACACCGAAGGGGGCGTGATCAAGCGGGTCAAAGCCCTGCTTCCCCTGGTTGGTCCCCTGGTTTTTGGCTCTCTGGTCGATGTCGAAGAGCGAGCCATCGCCATTGAAGCGCGCGCCTTTACCGCCACGCTGCCCAAAACGTCACTGCGTCAAATTCCGGATACCGGACTGGACAAAGCTGCTCGTTGGATTTTTCTGATCTTAATGTTGCTTGCCATCGGGAGTCAAGTATGGCCATCGTAACTCTGCAAGACGTCACCTACCAGTATCCCCTCACCGAGGAAGCGGCTCTCAAAAATATTGATTTGGAGATCGAAGAAGGCGAATTTGTCGCTGTGATTGGGCCCAATGGAGCCGGAAAATCGACCCTGTGTTATGCTGTTTCCGGATTTGTCCCCCATTTTTTCCAGGGAGAATTGGACGGCAGGCTAGAGGTTGCCGGTGTTGAAACCGGGGATTCGTCCCTCAGCGAGTGGGTCTTGAACGTCGGTCTCGCTTTCCAAAATCCTTTCAACCAGATTTCGGGCTCCAAGTTCAGTGTCTGTGAAGAGATCGCTTTTGGCCTCGAGAATATCGGCGTGCCCCGGGAAGAGATTCGCGAACGCGTCGATGCCGCCATGAAATGGACGGGAATCGCTGATTTGGCCGATCGCTCTCCCTATGCGCTCTCCGGCGGCCAGCAGCAGCGCGTTGCCCTAACGTCAATTTTCGTGATGGAGCCCCAGGTGATGGTCTTGGACGAACCCACCTCCCAGCTTGACCCCATCGGGACGCGGCAAGTGCTCCAGGTGGTCAAAGAGATGAGCGAGCGTGGCATCACCGTGCTCCTGGCCGAGCACAAAGTCGAGTGGATCGCCGAGTTCGCCGACCGCGTCATCGCTCTCTATGAGGGCGAGATTTTCTTGCAGGGCACGCCTGCCGAAGTATTGACCTCGCCCGAACTCTCGGAGATGGGCTTCAACATTTCCCGTTACACCTCTGTAGCCCGCAAAGCGGCCGAGCAAGGCTTGTGGCCGCAAGACCGCAGGTTACCGGTCACGCTAGAAGAGGCCGTGGAAGGATTCGCAAGGGACTAAGATGAAACTAGAGATCAACAACTTACACCATACCTACCCCCCCAATGTCGAAGCGCTCAAAGGAATCACCCTGACGATCGAGACCGGCGAGCAGGTTGCTATCGTCGGCCAGAACGGGGCCGGGAAAACCACCCTGGTCAAGCATTTCAACGGTTTGCTCGAGCCGACGGAAGGATTTGTCAACGTCGGTGATTGGGATACCCAAGAGCATTCTGTCGCCCAGCTCGCCAGCCGGGTTGGCTATGTCTTTCAAAACCCGGATGAGCAGCTCTTCACCAAAAACGTGTATGACGAAGTCGTTTTTGGGCCTGATAACCTCGGCTATCCTGAGGACAAGATCGAAGAGTTGGCCGAAGACGCCCTCGCCTTGACCGAGCTCTCCGATAAGAAAGTTGTCAATCCCTACGATCTTTCCCCCACCTGGCGGAAAATGGTCGCCCTGGCCTCGGTGATTTCGATGGATACCCCGATCATCATTTTCGACGAGCCGACCACGGGACAGGATGCCGTCAATGTCGCCCGGATCGCTCGTGTAGTCCAAGAATTGCGCGATCGCGGCAAGACGGTGATTACGATTACGCACGATATTGACTTCTGCGCCGAGAACTTCGAGCGCATCATCGCCTTGAATCAGGGCGAAGTGCTCCTCGATGGGCCGGCCCGAGACGTTTTGGCCGAAGATGAGAAGTTGGCTACCACCTATGTTGATCCGCCTCAAATCACGCGCCTGGGGCAGCGCTTGGGGCTTCCGGTTGTCGTTCGGAATCAAGAAGAATTTTTGGACGCCTACCGCGAGGCTCTCCAAGCGAAGTAATTTCCTGAAAGGATCGGCCGCGGGGCTCTGCAGGTCGGAATCCACCTCGCTCCTCGGGCCTGCGGCTTTTTCGCGCCTATGAAAAAAACAACCCGACAAACGATCGGTTATTTTGGCGTTTTCTTCATGCTGGGGGCGGTGATCTCTTCCCTTGGCCCGACGTTGCCGCAGTTGGCCGAACGTGTTGGCGTCGGTCTCGCTCAGATCGGGATTCTGTTCACTGCCCGGTCCTTCGGTTATTTGCTCGGCTCGTTGATCAGCGGGACCCTCTACGACCGCGTCCCCGGCCACCGTCTGATGGGCGGTTTGCTGTTCCTCGCCGCGGTGATGCTCGTCCTCATGCCCCAAGCCGGCTTCCTGATCTTGCTTGCAGGCGCGGCTTTCTTCGTTGGGCTTTCCCTCGGGGGTATTGATGTCGGCTCGAACACGTTGATGTCTCTGGTTCACAAAGACGATAGCGGCCCATATCTCAACGCCTTGTTCTTTTTCGCTGGTGTGGGCGGATTCCTGGTTCCCCTGCTGCTCGCCCATCTGTCGATGATCCAGGGGTATGGGCTGATGACGCTTGCCCTTCTCCCCGTGGCCGCTTGGTTGTTTCTGACCCCCTCGCCCCCGCTGCATGATTCGGCGGGTGAAGATAATGGGAAGGTCGACCAACTCGGTTTTTTTGTTCTGTTTGCCCTGTTGGGGTTCTTGTACGTCGGTTTCGAGACCAGCTACGGGGGCTGGATTTTTACCTATGTGACCCGGAGCCAGGCTGGGAGTGAGGCCATCGCTTATCAAGTCACATCGGCGTTCTGGTTGGCGTTAACCGGGGGGAGATTATTGGCCATCCCCCTTGCGGCCCGCTTTCAATCCAAAAATATCTTGCTAGGCTATATCTTCGCTGCGATTCTTTTTGCGGCTGTCTTGGTGCTGGTTCCCCCCATGGCCTGGGTGACTTTGCTCGGCACCATCGGAATCGGACTCAGCACGGGCGCGGTGTTTCCCACCGCGTTTACCTACGTCCAAAAACGATGTGATCTCTCCGGTCGCCTGAACGGGATTGTCTGGGCGATTGGCAGCGTGGGGGCGATGACGAGCCCCTGGGCCGTGGGGCAGTTAATCGCGGCGCGCGGACCCAGCGCGATGATGGTGACGATCTTGTTGATCTGGTCGCTGGCTTTGTTGATTGTTTTGGCCATGCGCCACTTGGCGGCTACTTGTTAGGGTGGACGACCAACTCGGGATAACCGGATAACTCGCAGAGTTCCCGTTTGTAGACAAGCTGGGGGAAAGCAGCGATGACAATCTCGGCGGTGGTGTAGATCGTGCAGCCCTCGACAAGATGGCCGCCAATCGTCCTGCCGTCCCGGTCGGAGATGGAGATATGCAGATGGCTGCCGTGAATCGAGACGGTTCCCGTCAGGGAGACGATCTCGAAATGGCCTCCGTAAACAGTGTGGCTCTCCCGGTTAGCCAGACGCAGGGTGGCCTGTGTCAAACTGCCGACACAGGCCACTACGCAGCCGGCCTCGATCTCGTTTTGGTGGACGAAATCATCGATTTGATCGAGTAAGTCTTGCTCCGGTTTCAAACGGAAGGTATAGGATCTCATCCTTTGATCACTGCAAGGGGAGTCAGCCGGGCGACCTTGCGCGCAATCCCGGCGCCGACCACGGTTTTGATGACCTCATCGACATCTTTGTAAGCCAGAGGAGCTTCCTCGGCCAAACCGGCCATCGACCGGGCTCGGATGCGGATGCCGCTTTCTTCCAACTCATCGCGCAAATCCTCGCCCCAAACGGATTTCTTCGCCTGGGTGCGGCTCATCGTCCGGCCTGCGCCATGGCAGGAGGAGCCGAAAGTCCGCTCCATGCTTTCCTTCGTGCCCACCAGCACCCAGGAGGCGGTGCCCATGCTGCCGGGTACCAGCACCGGTTGACCCATGTCGCGGTAATCTTCGGGCAACCCGGGAGCACCGGGCCCAAAAGCCCGTGTCGCGCCCTTGCGGTGAACGCATACCTTTACCGATTCGCCGTCGATTTCGTGGGTTTCGATCTTGCCCATGTTGTGAGCGATGTCGTAGACCAAATGTAGATCGAAATCGAGCTTGCCGGCCAACACTTCTTCGAAAGAGCGCCGTGTCCAGTGAGTCAGCACTTGGCGGTTGGCGAAGGCGTAATTGGCCGCGCAACGCATCGCTGCCAGGTAATCCTCACCTTCGGGGCTATCCATCGGCGCGCAGACCAACTCTCGATCGGGTAGTTGGATGCCGTAACGGTTGACCGCTTTCTGTAGCGAGCGGACATAATCCGTGCAGACCTGATGGCCCAGGCCGCGCGAGCCGCAGTGGATTTGGACGGCCAGGTGGCCTTCTCTCAGCCCCATCACGTCAGCAGCGTCCTGGTCATATACGGTTTCAACCAGATCGATCTCGAGGAAGTGATTCCCGCTCCCCAGCGTGCCTACCTGCGGGCGCCCTCGGTCCTTGGCGCGGCCGCTAAGCTTGTCGGGATCAGCGCCGTTCAGGTTGCCGCCGTCCTCAGTGTGGCGGAGATCGTCTCGGGTGGCGTAGCCCTCTTTCAACGCCCAGCGGGAGCCATTGGCGCACACCCGTTCGACTTCCTTGATGCTCAAGTTCAGGTGCCCGCTCTGGCCGACGCCGCTGGGACAATTCTTGTTCAGCGCCGTGGCGAGATCGTCGATGTGGGGCTTGGCTTCTTCGTATTCGATTCGGGATGCCAGCAGGCGCACGCCGCAGTTGATGTCGTAGCCAATCGCGCCAGGAGAGATAACCCCGTCCGGGTAGCTGGTCGCCGCGACCCCGCCGATCGGGAATCCGTAGCCCTGGTGCATGTCGGGCATCACCACCACCCGGTTGACCAAGCCCGGCAGGGTTGTTGCATTGACAGCTTGTTGCAAAGATTTGTCCCTCGTTGCCTGTTCGAGCAGCGCCTCGGAGACGAAAATCCGCACCGGGACGCGCATGTCCTCCCGAAAACTGGTCGGGATTTCCCACTCGTATTGATTAACTTGCTTGATGTCTTTGATTGCAACCATTATATTTTCCTCCTTGATATATTTCTCTGCGTTCTCCGCGTCTCGGCGGTGAAGCAGATCATATGTCGAAAACGATATTCGTTTCTAAGCCGCGCTCGGTTCCCCGAATCTCCAAGTTGTGATAGGTGACTGCTTTGATCTCTTTTTTCTGGCTCTCGATGCCGGCGCCTTCAGCCTGCACCTTAAGCTCATCATCGTTGATGTCGAGTTGGTACTCGTCAAAGCCGATGTTCTCATCCTCACCAAAGAAGAGCAACTCGGAAAGAAAATCGACCAGCAGCGTTTCCCGATCCCAACCGGAAAGCTCGAACGACCGGGTCCGGCGCGGTTCTTGTGCTATTTTTGTGCCCGATAGCGCGTACATGCCCTTGGCTGCCTGTTTCAACAACGTGACCAGGTTAGGGGCCCAAACATGCATCTCGATATCGGCGGTATGTTCGATTTCTTCGTATCCGCTCGTTTGTGTATTGATCATAATTATTTCGCTTTTGTTACTCTCTTTTCTCTTTAGTATACCGTACTCTCGGGGATGAATGGGTCAAAATTCATCTTCATCTGGATTCTTAATCAAATTCCTTTATAATTATCCTGAAGAGGATTGAATGGGAATATGATGAAATCACTTGTCGAAAAACTAGACCGCCTTGAGGTACACTTGCAAACGTTCGTAGAGGGACATCTGGCTAATTTGCTGCCCGCTCAGCATTCTAAAGATGAGTTTGCCTGGCAAATTGTCGCCGCCATGCAGGTTAATATTCAGCAACAGGATGACGGCACCCTTCTGGCGCCGGATGTGTTTCATGTTCGAGTTCCTTCTCAATATGTTCGCGCTGAGGAGGAGATCGAGTCCTTGCTTCGATCCCTGGAAGAACTTCTCCAGCGGGAGGGGGATCAGGAAGGCTTCCAGTTTGTCAATCCGCCCACGGTTTCACTGATCGAGGGCGAAGATCTGGCCCCGGGTGAAATCGATGTTTTGGCCTGGGTCAGCCAGGATCTATCGGGGGAGACCACGGCTATCGACGTGGAACCCCAAGCCGATGGGAAGAACATCCCCGCCAACGCTTTTCTGATTGTTAACGGCACCGAAGTTTATCAACTGACGCAAACTGTGATCGACATTGGCCGCCATTTGGACAATGACATCGTCCTCGATGACCCTCGCGTCTCCCGGCGGCACGCCCAATTGCGTGCTGTGCGCGGTCGCTACATCGTTTTCGATTTGGATTCTACCGGCGGTACCTACGTCAACGACCGCCGTGTCGCCCAGTCTGTTCTCCATCCTCAAGATGTGATTTCCCTGGCCGGGATTCCCTTGGTCTACGCCCAAGAGGGCTCCAGCGAATCCGCCTCATCCCACACGCCCACCGAAGGCATCACCTTATGAGCGCGTTGGTCTTATTGATATTGCGAAGCGTCGCTGCGCTGGCCCTCTACGCTTTTCTGGGGTCTGCTTTGTGGCTTTTGTGGCGTGACCTTCGCCAGCAACAACAACGGGCCGCGCTCCACCGGGCAGCGCCGCTGCTTTTGCGCGTTGAACTGGAGGGCCACCATCGTTTGGAGCGATTCACCTCCCCGGAAATTACAATTGGGCGTGATCCCGGCTGTGAATGCAGCCTGGCGTCGAAAACCGTCTCTGCCCGGCATGCTCGTCTCAGCTATCATCACGGCCATTGGTGGCTCGAAGATCTCGGCTCGACCAACGGTACCCTGCTCAACCAGGAACTCGTCACCGCGCCCACCGTGGTGACGCCCGGTGACCAAATCCACTGCGGGGAAGCGAAGCTTGAAGTAACAAAACAAAACGACAGGCCCTGAAAGCGGCAACATCTCAAAGGAAACACGATGAGCCTATCTCAGAAGAACAACAATCCCGGTGAAGATCAGGTGGATGTCAAGGCCTTTTTGATCGTCAATGGCGATCGCGTCGTCCCGCTTGATCAGCTCGTTACCAACATTGGCCGCAAATCTGATAACCAGATCATCATCGACGATCCCCATGTTTCACGCTATCATGCTCAGATTCAAAGGGTCAAGGGGCGCTTTATTCTTGTTGACCTGGACTCAACGGTGGGGACATCTATCAATGGCAAGAACATCAAACAGGTTTTCTTGAAACCCGGCGATGTGATCTCGGTGGGCGGCGTGCCGATCATCTTTGGACAGGGG
>CAZXXW010000113.1:0-1524 GCA_964644835.1 uncultured Anaerolineales bacterium | reverse complement strand
CGGTGCCCACACCCGGCACAGGGCCCACAGATGCCAACGACGTCGATATCAACACCGTCGATGATTATTTGGCTTTATTCAATCTCAACCAAGGAGAACAAGAATGACGACCAAACCCACACTTGCCATCATTGGGGGGTCTGGCCTTTACGATATGGAGGGGCTGGAAAATACCGAACAAGTCAACGCAAAAACACCTTTTGGCGATCCCAGCGCGCCGATCACTCTCGGCGATTTGGAAGGGCAACGGGTTGCTTTTTTGGCCCGTCACGGAATCGGCCACCGCTTGAACCCCAGCGAGGTGAATTACCGTGCCAATGTCTACGCCCTGAAATCATTGGGTGTGACCCGCGTGATAGGTGTCAGCGCCTGCGGTTCCCTGCGAGAAGCCTACGCTCCAGGACACATTGTGATCCCCGACCAGCTTTTTGATTTCACCAAAGACCGGGAGCGCACGTTTTTCAGCGGCGGCATGGTTGCCCACATCGATACCGCCGAGCCGTTTTGCGCCGAGACATCCCAACAAGCCTATGACGCTGTCGCAAAAACGGGAGCAACCGTCCACCAGGGTGGGACGTTCATCACCATCGAAGGGCCGCGCTTTTCCACCAAAGCGGAGTCTCATTTGTTCCGCCAATGGGGCATGGACATCATCGGGATGACCACCTCCCCGGAAGCGTATCTCGCCCGGGAGGCCGAGCTTTGTTACGCCGTTATCGGCCACGTCACCGATTACGATGTCTGGCATGTCAGCGAGGAGCCCGTCACGGTGGAGATGGTCATCAAGACGCTCAACCGCAATACCGAAATTGCGCAGCAAGCGGTCCGCAATTTGGCCCGCGATTTGAAGCCCGAACGCGAGTGTGCCTGCAGCGATGCCCTGGCGACGGCTTTCATCACCAACCCGGACGTGATCCCCGCCAAAGCCCGCCAACGGTTGAGCCTGCTGGTGGACGACTATCTCTGAGTTGACGTTGAAGCGGAATCGAACGTCCTGGTGTAACTTTTAGCAGTGTAGGGTAAACAATTGACGATAGAAGCCGTGGGTTGTATTTACGCATCTCACGGCTTTTTGTTATCGCCTGTCAGCACTTTCTGAACATGTTAGATTAGAGCGCAATCCACCGCAGAGCCACAGAGATCGCTGAGAAAACAGTTTTTTCTCTGTGTGCTGCCTGCCTCGGCGGCAATCCGTTGTTCAGCGCATTGACCTGATATCGTTTTCGATGAAGCCAATTGATTTACTCATCATCGGCGCTGGCCCGGCAGGGCTGTCAACGGCGCTACATTTGCTCGCCGACGATCCCGGCTGGGGAGAGCGGATAGATCGTTGCTAAGGTTTTCTATCAACTGGGCGGAGAAGCCTGGTTCGCCCACGGATTCTGGACTCTCGCCCAGCTTGTGGCCGCGGCATGGTGTGGTATTTTGAGGCTTCAATAGTTACCTTACTTGGTGATGAGTCGCTTTATCCGCGAACCCACGGCAATAACCAATCCAACGGGCACAAACAAGACGACGAGCAGC
>CAZXXW010000112.1:0-12368 GCA_964644835.1 uncultured Anaerolineales bacterium | reverse complement strand
CGTTTTCTGCGACGAAGCAGTCTCCTAGACAATTGAAAAAGATTGCTTCGCCCTGGAAAAAGCATTCAGGGCTCGCAACGCCAACGGCGCGCAGAGCGATGACATCCATAATGAGAATTGCTGTCGGCAATCGGCGCAACATAAATGTACGACACGAAACCCTAAAACGCCCACTTTTAGGGTTTTCTTTCGTCAAAGTCCTTGGTAGTATCTCATGAGCCTGAAACCTACATCTGATCAATCGATCCCCGTCGATCTATCTATCTCCAGCGTTGAGCGCCGCTGGCTGCTTGTGTTGTTCGATTTGCTCGCTCTCAACGGCGCTTTTATGCTCTCCGTGTATCTGCGCCCAGATTTGACCTTCCGCTGGGATTTGTTGGTCGAGCGGCCAGCCTGGTTTTTGCTCCTCAACGCCTTATGGTTTTTGTTTGGCTATTTCTTTCAGGTTTACGATCTCGAAAAGGCCGGGCAGGCGCCAACTGCATTTGCGTCCGTATTCCAGGCCGGGTTTTTGACCGCCGGGATTTATCCCTTCATCCCTTACCTGCCGCCTGTCCTGCCGTCTTCTCGCCAGCCGCTGTTTATCGCTGTGCTTTTGCCGGTCGTTTTCTTGCTTGTGGGGCGGGGGCTGTATTTGCTCGTCTTTGCTCAACCGATCTTCCGGCGGCGGGCGCTGATCGTTGGCGCAGGCTGGGCGGGAAGAACGATCTTTCGGGCGATCAACGAACACGGCGAGAGTCTCTATGAGTTGGTCGGTTTTGTCGATGATGATCCTGCCAAGCGGGGGCAGCAAATTGAAATCCATCACCAGGACAGCGGCGACGCTTTGCAGGAACCCGCCCGCTCGTCTGTGCTCGGGGGGCGGGAAGACATCCAAACCTTGATTCGCGAGCATCGCGTCCACACGGTTGTCTTGGCGATCACCCACAATGTCGGCGGGGATTTGCTCCAGGTCTTGACGGACAGCTTGCAGCAGGGAATCGAAATTCTGCCCATGCCCGTGCTCTACGAACAGCTCACCGGCAAGGTCCCTGTTGAACATATCGGCGATCACTGGTCGGTGTCCATGCCCATCGAACATCCCGGCACGCGCACCTTTTGGCATTTGGTCAAGCGGGTCTTCGACATCCTGTGGGCCTCTGTGGGGATGGTCTTTCTCATCTTGGCGTTTCCCTTTCTGGCGCTGGCCATTTACCTCGATTCGCCGGGGCCGATTTTTTATGCTCAAGAGCGGGTTGGCCGCTATGGGCGCACGTTTCGAGTGTTCAAATTCCGTTCGATGGTTCCGGATGCCGAAAAGAACGGCGCCGTTTGGGCAAGCGAGAAGGACGACCGTGTCACCCGGGTGGGCCGGTTTTTGCGCAAGATGCACATCGACGAGTTTCCCCAGTTTGTTAATATCCTCAAGGGTGATATGAGCGTTGTCGGCCCGCGCCCGGAGCGCCCGGAGTTCATCGAAGAGCTTGCCGAAGAAATCCCATTCTATCGAGTTCGGCACGCCGTCAAGCCAGGCATGGCCGGTTGGGGATTGATCCACCAGGGGTATGGGGCTTCCAAGGAAGACGCCCTGGTCAAATTGCAGTACGATCTCTATTACATCAAGCATCAATCCTTCTGGCTCGATTTGATGATTTTGGGACGAACATTTTTGGATGCCTTTTCCTTTGGGGGGCGATAAGTTCATTAAGACGTACTCATAGGTGCTAAGGAGGCATATTTGCATTTCGACGTCGTCATCATTGGCGCATCGTCGGCGGGACTGTTCGCCGCCGAAAAGCTTGCCCGCAACGGGCTCAGTGTAGGGGTTTTTGAACGCCAGAAAACGTTGAACCCTGCCCGCCGCACGTATATTCTTACATCTCATCTCGACGAGGTGATGGACGGAGTCCCCGACGAGCTTGTTTTGCACCGGGTCACGACGATGGCTGTGGAGACGGTCGGTGCCTGTGTGAAAATTCCCTTGCAGGAGCCCGATCTGGTCATGGAGCGGAATGAAATCATCCGGTACCTGGCGGGGCAGGCGCGGGAGGCGGGCGTGGCTCTGTTCATGGGGCATCAGTTTGACCGTGTAGATGGCCGGGCGCTCACGTTCATTGCGGATAGACAAAAGGAGGTTATCCAAGCCAATTCAATCATCGGCGCGGATGGAGCCTGCAGCCGCGTGGCCGCTTTCGCGGGCATCAGGCGGCCTCCAACTGTTCCGCTCGCTCAAGCCGAGATTGCGCTTGGCGACCGGGACCCGGCCGTCACCAAAGTCTGGTTTGACGTCGAGAAAACTCGCTTCTTTTACTGGTTGATCCCCGAATCGGAAAGGCGCGGCGTGGTTGGCTTGATAGGGGAGGAAAACGCCGATGTGCGCGCCTTGCTAGACCAGTTTATGCAAACGCATGGATTTGAGCCCCTGGCCTACCAGGTGGGGCGAGCGGCCTTGCATCGGCCCTTGTTGCGTCCCTGGGGCAGGGTGGGCGAGTTGCCCGTCTATCTGGTTGGTGACGCTGCGGGCCAGGTCAAAGTGACCACGGTTGGTGGCACGGTGACCGGTTTTTGGGGGGCGCGTGCTGTCGTCGACGCTATTCTGAATAGCGAGCCTTATTGGCACACTTTACGCCCTCTCAAGCGAGAGTTGGATATCCATTGGGTTATTCGTCTTTTCTTGGAGCGTTTGGGCAACCGGGGCTACGACCGGATGGTCGAGCTGATCAACCCTTCGGTGATCGATTTTCTGGCCAGGCGCAACCGGGACGAGATGGCGGGGGCGTTTTGGAAACTGCTTCTCTTGCAGCCCCGCTTTGCCGGATTTGCCACCCGGTTTTTGACTCCGGCAAAATAGCAACGGCCAGGCTCTGGGTTGGGTCATGTCCACACGGGGCTTTTTTGTTGACGACAATGCGTGTAGTCAATATAACACAAAAATAGGACTTACGCAGAGTGGACAACAATATCTACATTCGAATTGGCGAAAAAGCTTAAGTCCTGACATCATTACTGTCAGGGCATTATTATTATTTGACATGGTACTTTGGTTATAATAACGTATCCTGACTTACGCACATGATTTGTCTCTTTTTTAATCAAATCTCTGCGCACTCCGCGTCCCAGCGGTGGATTTTGATGTGAACTGCGTAACTCCAAATCTACATTCGAAGTGAGAACAGGTTGATGAAATCTATTTCCAAATTATTCAATCAACTCTTTGGTCTCCATCGTGAGGTCGACGAGAAGTCGCTCCAGGGTTGGCGTGAATACACCTTTCGGGTGATGCTCAATGTCAGTGTTATCGTGGGCGCTGTTGCTTACCCCACCATGGTGTTTACGTTGTTCAAACGAAAGGAATGGTTGGTCTTCGTTATTGACACCATCGCTTATTGTGTTGGTATCATCGCAGTTCGCTACATCATTAAGGAAAAACGGTATCGTCTGCGTGTGATTCTCTTCCTTTTCATTTTCTATATAACCGGGATTTCTCTCGGCCTCACCAAGGCAACTGTCGGTGATGGGCGGCTCTGGCTCTTGTTCATGGCGGTATTGGCAGCGATTCTGTTGGGTATTCGCGCCGGCTCTATTGCCGTCGTCGTCAGCACAGCGAGTTGGCTTGGGATCGGTGTTTTATTTCGATCAGGCGTGATCAACTACCCCTATGACCATCTAGAAGACTTGATCCAGTTAAACAATTTCTCTCTGTGGACGAATACCAGCGTGATTGTTTTCGCGATCGGTGCAATCCTGATCGGATCTGTGACAGCAATTTTCAAGAACTTGGACGAATCCTTGAAAGAAAGCCGGTTGCTGGCTGACAAGTTAAAGCAAGAAGAAGAAAAATACCATCTTTTGTTCGATAACTCTCCTAATTTGATTATGGAGATCGATAGAAATTTCAAAATCCTTGCTTGTAACCCCGCCATGGCAAGGAGTCTTGGTTATCAGCAAGATGAACTTGTTGACGAGGATATCCGCTCAATTTTGCCTGAAAACATCTTGCCCCAGCGCGAAGAAACTGCAACGCAGGCCTTCGAAGAGGGCGCGATTCAAAGTTTCCAGGACGAGCGGGGCGGTAGATACTTCAACACCGTGATGGTTCCCAACCCGGTGCGGGGAACGGTACAAGTGATCGCAAACGATATCACCGACCGAAAATATGCCGAAGAAGAATTGCTCGATTACCAAAATCATCTTCAAGACAAGATTGACGAAAAAGAGACTGAACTAAGGCAGGAAATGGCCGAGCGTGAGCGCGCCGAGAGAACAGCGATGGCTATTCAAAAATTAGCCGACTTGGGTATGTTGACCACCGGCGTTGCCCATGAACTTAATTCGCCGCTTCAAGGCATTCAAGGTGTCACCGACGTGTTGCTGTTGGATCTTGAGGAAACCTGTTCGGATCGCGATTTTCTACATGAGCAGATCGGGTTTATTCAGGAAAGTGTTTCGCGATGCGCCAAGATCGTCAAATCGTTACGGTATTACGCCCATATGTCCCCCAAGGATTTCAGCGAACAAGATCTGGGGGAATTGATCGAGAGCACACTATTGCTGGCCGAACGCGAATTGGAACACAACAATATCACCATTACCACAGACATAGCCAAGGACATGCCGCCGATGGTATGTAATCGCGATCAAATCATGCGAGTGCTTCTCAACCTGTTGACCAACGCCCGTGACGCCATGCCCGAGGGTGGCAAAATCGAGATCAAGGCTGATTTTGAGGCCAAAAATCACCAGTTCAAGCTTATCGTCGAAGACACAGGCGTGGGGATTCCAAAAGAGCACAAGGATCAGGTCTTCAAGCCTTTCTTTACGACCAAGCCTGTCGGCAAGGGGACCGGGCTGGGGATGTTCATTGTTTCGGGAATTGTGCGCGCCCACGGGGGAGAGATCAAGCTGGACAGCGAAGTTGGACGGGGTACCACGGTCATGATGACTTTTCCCGAGCGACCTCCTGAGGATACCGAGCCGGCCTTCTTTGGGCGCTATGCCGATTTGATGTAATTTTCAAAAGGGAATACAAAAAAGCCCTGTCTATGTGACAGGGCTTTTTTTGATTCGGGTTTTATAATCTAATCGGTGCCAAAATATGCGTCGTAGATCTGATCGTACTGACCACTTTCGCGCACAGCCGCCAGGCCTTCGTTGATCGCTGCCAGCACGTCATCGCGATCTTTATTCACGGCAATACCGTATTCTTCGTCGGTGTAAACGCCATCAAGGATCATTAAATCCATTTCCGGATTGGCCTTGATGATGTCTACTGCGGTGGGGCCGTCAGCCATGACGGCATCAACATCTTCGTTCGCAAGGGCTTGGAAGGCCAGTGTATTTTCATCATAGCGGACGACTTCGGCTTCGGTATTGTCGGTCAGCCAGATGTCACCGGTGGTGCCAAGCTGAACGCCCACCTTCTTGCCGGCCAGGTCTTCAGGGCCCGCGATTTCGGTCTCATCGGCGCGGACGGCCAAGCGCTGTCCGGCGTTGAAGTAGGGGTCGCTGAAGTTGACCATTTCGGCGCGTTCTGCGGTGATCGTCGCTGCCGAGATGACCGCATCGAACTCGCCGGACGCCAAGGCCACAAAGATGCCGTCCCAGCGGGTGTTGACGAATTCATAGTCGAAGCCTGCTTCCGCGGCAATCGCTTCCATCAGTTCGATGTCAAAACCGGTGATGTCGCTTTCTTCATCGACGAATTCAAAGGGTGGGTATTCGGCGTTTGTGCCGATGGTTACGGTGCCGAGATCTGTTTCTTCTTCTACCCCGGCTTCTTCTTCAACAGTTTCGTCTTCTTCAACTGCAACATCTTCCGCAGCTTCGGGAGCAGGGGCACAGGCTGCTAACAATAGGGTAGATGCTAATAATACGGCGAGCAAGCTCCAAAGTAATTTTTTGAAGGTCATTCTTCTTTCTCCTTTACAAAGTTTTGATGGGCAAATTCATTGTTCAAAGTTTTCGATGTCGTGATATTGTCGTTTTTCGTCTTGCACCACCTCCTTGGTTATGGCATCAAAAAAGCCCCCGTTTTACCGGGGGCTTTTTTTTGTAGAAAAATTTTAGGTTTCGCGTGGGATTACCGCCTCCGGCATTGGGGCTTAAGGTTCTTCTTATGCTTAGGGCGACGGTTTTCACGCAACATAATGGTTCTAATTTTACCTTTTTGGGTAGTGCCGTCAAGCAATCTGGACGGACTTTATGGCTTTTTTATGCTTCTCCGGGGATGGTTCAAAATATATAGTCACTTTTGACAAAACACAACAGCGCTGGTCGAGTGTCGCCGGGGCGTGCAGAGCATTCGACTGTAGTTTTGCGAAGCACGCACAGCGAGCGAAAATGTATCGAGACAAAGCGGCTTTAGCGAGGCGCAGCTGAACTGCGCTCCATCAGAGTGACATGCCTGAACGCTTACAATTTTCAAGAAATCTCATTTGACTTTCTATCTGGAGATTGGTAATATTAGTGATTGTTGAAAAATATGGCAAAGGAAAGCATTAACATTGTTATCAGACTATACGTTCATCGGTATCTTTGTTGTCGTGGCGATCGCATTTCCGGTCATCGCTTTGATCTTGGCTTATTTCCTTCGCCCCAAAAAACCAAACACTGTTAAAACGTCCATCTATGAATGTGGTATCGAGACAATTGGCGAAACTTGGGTACAATTCAAGGTTCAGTATTACATTCACGGCCTAGTTTTCGTCATTTTTGATATTGAGACCATCTTTTTATATCCATGGGCGGTCGCATATAACAAGTTAGGGCTTTTTGCACTGATAGAAATGTTTATCTTCCTGGCTATTTTGTTCGTCGGGTTGATGTACGTCTGGCGCAAAGACGCTCTAGCATGGGTCTAAATGGTCTATTCGAGTTACTATTGGGCCTTTTATCCATCATAAGCGGTCGCATAAAATGACTTAGGGCATCTTTTCACTGATAAAAATATTCTTCTTCCCGGCTTTTTTGTTGGCTGGTTTGTTCGCCGGGTTGATCTATATTTATCTGTGCAAAGGTGCCCTAGTTTGGTTTAAGCGGTTTCTTGGCTTTGAGATTTGAAACGACGGGTAGATGTATGGCTGAAGAAGAACGTTTTATGAGACAACAGGAAGAACTCAAAAACAATACCTTTTTGACCACGGTTGACGCGGTCTACAACTGGGGACGGAAAAGTTCTGTCTGGCCGGTGTATTTTGGCTTGGCTTGCTGTGCTATCGAGATGATCAGCGCTGCAACCGCCCGGTATGACTTTTCTCGCTTTGGCATGGAGATTATGCGCGCATCCCCGCGTCAAGCCGATTTGATGATCGTTGCCGGCACCATCACCCACAAGATGGCTCCGGCGGTGTTGCGTATCTACGAGCAAATGCCGGAACCCAAATATGTCTTGGCGATGGGTTCCTGCGCCACCAACGGCGGCCCGTTTCCCAGCTATGCGGTGCTGCAAGGGGCCGACGAGATCTTGCCCGTTGATGTCTATGTGCCCGGCTGCCCAGTGCGCCCCGAGGCGCTCTTGGATGGTTTCATGAAGCTGCATGACAAGATCATGAAGCAATCGATCAAGACGGTGCCCTGGTATCAAAAGGAGAACCGGGCTGCAAATGAGGAGGCTCCACGGTGACCAACAACGAGATTCTCACCAAGCTGAGGGACAATTTTCCTGACGCGATTATGGGTGTCCCGGACTTGATCGATTTTACCGTCGTGATCAAGCCTGACAGACTGATTGAGGTAGCCACTTTTTTGCGCGATGAGTGCAAATTGGATTATCTCGCCGATGTCACCGCAGTGGATCAAACGGATCGTTTCGAAGTTGTTTACCATTTCTATTCGATCGCCGAGGAAACATCCGAGCCCTTTGTGCTCAAGGTTTATCTCGAGGATAAAAAGAATCCCTCGGTGGCTTCTATCATACCGCTGTGGCAAGGAGCCCATTATCAAGAGTGCGAAGTTTACGATCTGATGGGGGTTCGCTTCAGTGGGCATCCCAATCTCAAGCGAATTCTGTTGTGGGATGGTTTTGAAGGGCATCCCTTGCGCAAAGATTATCAGAATCGCACCTTTACTTACAAGGAACTCAGGCCAACCAAGCCGGAAGAGGCCCAATGATAACCAGCAATGCGAATGCATCGTTGAGATTGAAAAATGCTTAAGACTGAAACGATCACCCTGAATTTAGGTCCCCAGCACCCATCCACGCATGGTGTCTTTCGCCTTAAGGTTGAGCTTGAGGGCGAGAAAGTGCGCCAAATCGAGCCGGTGATGGGGTATCTTCACCGCGGGATAGAGAAATTATCTGAAGAGCGTACTTATGTGCAGGTGGTTCCCCTCACCGATCGGCTGGATTATTTATGCGCCATGACCAACAACCAGGCTTATGCGATGGCGGTTGAAAAAGTGGCCGGAATCGAGGTGCCTGAACGGGCTGAATACATTCGTGTGATCATGGCCGAGTTCACCCGGATTCTCAATCACATGATGGCGGTGGGTTTCTTATGGAATGAGTTGGGTGCCTATTTTACGCCCTTGCTGTATTGTTTTCGGGAGCGCGAGCGCATTTTGGACCTTTTCGAAATGACCTGCGGTTCACGGATGACGTGCAATTACATCCGGCCCGGTGGTGTTTCCGCCGATTTGCCGGAGGGGTTCGTTTCCCAGGCGAGGAAGCTCAACAATCATCTCAGGATTTTCACCGATGAACTCGACCACATGCTCGGCGAAAATGAAATCTTCGTTTCTCGCTCGGTGGATGTGGGCATCTTGCCCGCCGAGATGGCGGTCAACGCTTCCATTACCGGCCCTGTGCTGCGGGCCTCGGGTGTGCCTTACGATATTCGCCAGGTGGATGGCTATTCCATTTATGACCGCTTTGATTTTGAAATTCCCACTTGCCAGCATGGCGATGTTTGGGATCGTTATTACCAGCATATCCTCGAAATCTATCAAAGCATCAAGATCATCGACCAGGCCTTGGACGGCATTCCCGGTGGAGAGGTAATCAATGAAAAAGCTTCTCACATCTTGCGTCACCCCCCGGCGGGGGAGGCCTACGGGCGCATCGAGGGGCCAAAAGGTGAGTTGGGCTTCTATATCCACAGCGATGGAACCTGTAATCCCTATCGGGTGAGGATTCGCCCTCCGTCGATGATCAACCTCAGCGCCCTCAAAGCGATGTGCGAGGGCCACAAAATCCAGGATGTCATCATCATCCTGGGGAGTATCAATATCGTTCTTGGAGAGCTTGACCGCTAAACGTTTTCGGAAAGATGATATGGAATTTTTGAAAGACTTATTTGTTAACATCGGCATTTTCTTGTCCGGCTGGCTGGAGAGTTTTTTGCCTCTTTGGGCTGCGAATGTGATCATCAAGCTCGTCGGTGTGTTTATCCTTGTGATGATTGGCTTGCTCGCCGTTCTGGTGCTGACTTGGGGGGAGCGCAAGGCAATTGGCCGGATGCAAGATCGCATCGGTCCTAACCGATGGGGGCCTTACGGCATCTTTCAGCCGGTTGCCGATGGGATCAAGATGCTCACCAAGGAAGACATCGTCCCAGAAAAAGCGGATTATTGGGTCCACCTGTTGGCCCCGATCATTGTGATCATTCCGGCCCTGCTGATTTATGCCGTCTTGCCGTTTGGGCGCGGTTTATACGGTGCCGACCTTAACATCGGAATTCTTTATATCATCGCTTTGAGCACGATAGGAACCATGGCTGTCTTGATGGCGGGCTGGTCTTCGAATAACAAGTTTTCCCTTCTGGGCGCTTTTCGCGTGGTAGCCCAGTTGATCACCTTTGAAGTTCCGATGATTTTGAGCATCATTGCCATCGTGATGATCAGCGGATCAATGTCGATGGTCACAATTGTGGAGAGTCAGCAAATCCCTTTTGCCGTCTCGATGCCAATGGTTTTCCTTGTTTTCTTCACCGCCGCAACCGCCGAGCTCTATCGAGCACCGTTCGACATGATCGAAGCGGACTCGGAATTGGTCGCTGGTTATTTTACCGAATACAGCGGGATGAAATTCGTGATGTTCTTCATGGCCGAATACATCAATTTGCTGGCTATGTCCGGGGTCATCGCCACGCTATTTCTCGGTGGCTGGCGCCTGTTCGGGCTAGAGGTGCTGGTCCCGACCTTGAGCCCATTTATCTTCTTCGCCAAATGCGGCCTGGTGATCTTTTTATTCTGGTGGATGCGCAGCACCTTCCCGCGTATTCGCATCGATCACATGTTGGGGCTCACCTGGAAAGGTCTCGTCCCCATTGCACTGGTCAATCTGCTCGTCGTTGGCCTGGTAGAAAAATTGGTTCAGGGAACGGTGCTGAGAGTGGCGGTGTTATTGGCAGCCAATTTGGTCGAAGGGGTGATCCTGCTTGCTATTTTGGCAGCGTCTAGGCGTAAGGGTGAGGCCAAGTCGATGGAGCGAATCGCGGCGCGGAAGAAATCGGTCAAATTTAGAAGCGCATGATTGAGGTATCTATGTTTTTTGAAGGCTTGATCAATGGTTTATCTGTGACCATCAAACACTTTGTGGGCAGCTATTTGAACGACACCGGCCTCGACGAAAATGGAGAACGTCCGGACGATTTCAGTTTGGATGGGCTCTTTACGGTGCAATATCCTGAAGAAAAGTTGCCCATGTACCCGCGCTTTCGCGGCGCTTTGATGCACCTGCGCGATGCCGAAACCGGTGAGCCGAATTGTACGGCGTGCGGCTTGTGTGTAAAAGCTTGTCCGCAGCACTGCCTGGAAGTGGAAGGGGAGGGCAAAGGCAGGGAGCGGCGGGCTGTTGCCTATTGCTACGAATTGAGCGACTGCATTTTCTGCCGCTTGTGTGTTGAGGCGTGTCATTTCAACGCTCTTGAGATGAGCCACGAATATGAGTTGGCCACCGAGGAGAAAATGATCGTTTGGGATTTGGATCAAATGCTGGCGCTGGGAGATCAATACGATGTTCACGAGACGGGAAAGGATTGGAGCTGACCATGGTCGAAATCGTTGTCTTCATCATCTTTAGCCTGGTAACCCTGATCGCCGGCTTGATTGCAGTCACGGGACAAAATCTGTTCCACAGCGCCTTGTTCTTGATCCTTTCGTTTATCGGTGTGTCCGGACTTTATATTCTCCTGGAGGCGCCTTTTCTCGCTGCTGTTCAGATTTTGGCCTACGTCGGCGCTATTGCTGTTTTGATTGTCTTTGCCATTATGCTCACCCGCCACCTGATGGACAAAGGTCAGGTACAGCACAACGCTCAATGGGGTGTCTCGGCGCTGGTTGCCTTGCTGCTGTTTGGAGGGTTGGCGTTCATCCTGCTGCGCGCCGACTGGCCGGTTGTGGAAGCTGCCGTTCCCGAAGAGACGATTACCATCCTGGGGCAAGATTTGATGAAAACCTACCTGATTCCCTTCGAGGTGGCCTCGGTGCTTTTGCTGGTCTCCTTGATCGGCTCCATTGTGATTGCCAGGGAGGAACGATGAGCCTCGTTTCATCCACCGGAAGAAAAGGAGAAGCGTGATATGACTGTTTCAATCCATTGGTATTTGATCGTCGCCGCGGCTCTTTTTTGCATCGGACTTTATGGCGCCTTGTCCCGCCGAAACACGATCGGCATTTTGATGGGCGTGGAGCTTATGCTCAATGCTGTCAATATCAACCTGGTTGCCTTTTGGCGATATCTCGCTCCCGCATCATCGACAGGTCAAGCTTTTGCAATCTTTGCATCTACCGTCGCCGCGGCTGAAGCCGCTGTCGGCCTGGCATTGATTATTGAGATTTACCGCAACCGCGACACCGAAATTGTCGAAGAGATTGCCTTACTAAGAGACTAAAGGAGAGCATACCGAGATGCAAGGATTTTTCTTCAACTTGATCTGGCTGATCCCCCTGTTTCCATTTGTGGCTTTTCTGGTCATTATGTTGTTTACCCAAAGCAATCGCAAGCTTAGCCACAGCATCAGCATCGGTGCGGCCATCATCTCCTGGATGATGAGTTGGGGCATAGCCTTGAGCGCTTTTGCGTCACCGCGCCTCGGGGAGTATCCCGTGCATTTGCAAATCAATTGGATCCCCACCGGCACGACCTGGCTTCAGATCGGCACCTGGGTCGATCCGTTGGCTGCCATCATGTTGTTCATCGTGCCCCTTCTTTGCCTGATGATCTTCATTTACTCGGTCGGTTACATGGGCTATGGCAGCGACCATGTCGATCCTCACTATGCTCGCTTTTTTGCTCACATCGCCCTCTTCGCTGCGAGCATGCTTGGGCTGATCGTCTCCGACAATTTACTCAGCCTATTTATCTGCTGGGAAATGATGGGCTTATGCTCCTATTTGCTCATCGGCTTCTGGTTTGACAAGAACTACGCCGACCCTGCTAAAATCACGCC
>CAZXXW010000111.1:0-12493 GCA_964644835.1 uncultured Anaerolineales bacterium | reverse complement strand
TCCTGGTACCCTCCCAATTGGCCAGCGGCGGAATCAGTGGTTTGTCTCAGATCATCAACTACTACACAGGTTGGCCGATCGGTTTGATGGTTTTCCTGGGCAATTTGCCTTTGATCATCCTGGGATGGCGTTTCTTGGGCGGGCCGCGCTTTGCTTTGCGGACGGCCTTTACGGTGATCACGTTTTCATTATTTGTCGATCTTTCCCTTCCTTTTTTGCCCTCGGATGGCTTGACCGATGACCTCATTCTGGCTGCACTCTACGGTGGTGTGGTCAGCGGCATCGGTTTTGGGCTGGTTTACCGTGGCCGGGCCACCAGCGGTGGCACCGACATCATCGCTCGCATTCTCAGCAATTGGCGCGACATGCCGGTTTCGCAGAGTTACCTGTTTACTGACGCAGTTGTGATGTTACTCGCCGGATTGACCTTTAGCTGGGAAAAAGCACTTTATGCCCTGGTGCGTATTTATGTCAGCGGCGTCGCGGCTGAGACGGTCAGCCAGGGTTCCAACATCGTCCGTACGGCCATGATTGTGACCCAGCAACCGGCCAAGTTGAAAGAGCAGATTCTCTATGGGCTTGGACGGGGCGTCACCATCATTTCTGGTCGTGGCGGTTACACCGATAAGGAACAACAGTTGCTTTATTGTGTCGTCACCCGGGCTGAGGTGCCGCGTCTCAAAGCCATCGTCAGCGAAGCCGATCCGCATTCCTTCATGGTCATTGGCGTCGCCCACGAGGCCTTGGGCGAAGGGTTTGAATCGCTGCAAAAAGAAACCTAGAGCTGTTTTATGAATCTTCACCTCAAAACATCAGGGGTTATTTAACGCCGAGCCGCAGCTGCGTCCCCATAGGCGAGTTTTTCACGCTCTCTCCCCCACTCTGTGTTAAGCTTGAAACTTTTGCAACTTTTTTTACCTCCATCCGTATAATAAAGTAGACCGAACTAGATCGCAGGAGCACTTAAGTGAACGATAAGGAACAAACTTGGATCGCCCAGGCTCAAAGCGGCGATGATCAAGCTTTCGCAAACCTCGTAGAGGCTTATCAGAAGCAGGTCTTTAGCGTGTGCTATCGCATGTTGGGCAATGCCAACGATGCCGAAGATGCCGCTCAGGAATCTTTTCTGCGGGCATATACGAACATCAAAAGCTTTGATCCCAACCGGTCTTTTGCGACCTGGCTGCTTTCCATTGCTTCGCACCACTGTATCGATAGGCTGCGCAAAAAACGATTGCCGACCTTTTCGATGGATGATGAAAAATACGATTGGTGGAAGCCGCCAGACCCTGGGCCGGACCCGGAAGCGACTCTCGTGGCGCAACAGAAACAAGCCAGAGTTGAAGCCATGCTCAATGCGCTCAAACCGAAGGATCGCGCCGCGGTCGTGTTGAATTATTGGAAAGGTTATTCGTATCAAGAGATTGCCGAAACCCTATCATTGAGCGTCAGTGCCGTCAAAAGTCGCCTCTATCGAGCGCGCCGCACGCTGGCTGAAGAATGGCAAGAGCAAGAAAAAGAACTACAAGCCCTTGAAACGAACGTGATTGAGAGAGCGACCCATGAAACACCAGCCTTTTGAAACTTGGATTTTGCTTGATGAGACCCTCACCTCCGAACAAACTCGGCAGCTAGAGGAACATCTCCACACTTGTGAGCATTGTCGCCAGTTCCGGGATGCCTGGATTGGCGCACAAACCTTGATGGGCGAGAGCCAGGCGCCGGTACCGGCAGCGGGATTCACCCAACGCTGGGAAGAGCGCATCCATCTCGAACGTCGCAAACAACTGCTTACCCGCCATCAGTGGCACGCCTGGATCATCCTGATCCTGATCGCCAACGTCGTTTCTATTCTCGCCGTTGTGCTCGGCATTCAATTTTTTGCCACATACGATTCGCTTGCAGAAGTGTTACTCATTTGGGTCTATCGGATCGCTTCGTTCCTGACGGTGGTCAACGTTTTGCAAAACTTTATCTCTACACTGTTGAGCGTCATTCCCGGCCTTCTACCCACCGGGGGGTGGATCGCTTTAGCCGGAGTGCTGATCACAGGTATGTTACTTTGGATTGTCTTCATGGCCAGTTTGGTGAAGATTCCACGGAGGCTACAATCATGAAAGCAAGAAAAATTTTCTCTTTACTCACGCTCGTTCTCGTCGTTGCGTTGCTCTGGCCGAGCACTGCTTACGCCAAACCTCTTTTCGATGATGAAGTCATCTTTGGAGGCGCTTACACCCTGGAAGAGGGTGAAACCCAAAATGGCGATTTGGTCATCATGGGCGGCACGGCGACTCTCGAAGATGGCAGCACCGTCAATGGTGATGTCGTCCTCATGGGTGGAACCGTGAAAGCAGACGGTACCGTCAACGGCAGTTTAGTCGGCATGGGTGGCTCCATTGATCTTGGAGAATCTGCTGCCATCAACGGCGACCTGGTCACCATAGGCGCAACCGTCGATCGTCAAGAAGGTACCCAGATCAATGGTGAGGTGATTCAGAATTTTAGTTTCCCTTTCCGTTTCCCCTTTTCTTCCAACGAATTGGGAACGCCCTCAGGCCCAGATATCGACGTCAATTTCAACCCGGTCATCGATACGCTCTGGTTCTTCTTCCGCATGTTCATCTGGGCCGCGTTAGCCATTTTGGTGATGATTTTCTTCGCTAACCAGGCCGACCGTGTCGCCAGCGCCGCGCTGGATGAACCGGTTATCACCGGCGGCATCGGACTCGGCACCGCCATTCTGACACCGATCGCCATGCTCGCCCTGGTGATTACCATCCTGCTCATCCCGGTGGCACTGATCCTTGTCTTGCTGCTGGCCGCTGCCTGGATCTTCGGCTGGGTCTCCCTCGGTCTGTTCGTCGGACGGCGTCTCGCAAAAATGCTCGATCAAGAATGGGCTCCGGCCATCGCCGCGGGCCTCGGCACCCTGATCCTCTACCTGGTTCTGGCCGGATTTCAGCAAATTGTCCCCTGTGTGGGCTGGCTGCCCCGCTCGCTGATCGGACTGTGGGGGCTGGGCGCTGTCTTGATCACCCTTTTCGGAACTCGCGACTATCCCGAAACCAAAGCTATCGTCGAAGCTCCCAAAGTGGTCAACGTCAGTGAATACGGAGAACCGGACTCACTCGAAGAGGAACCCGATATTGAAGCAGAACCCGTTTCCGAGCAGGAAGAAGCAGCAGCCCCAGAAGAGGAATCTGAACCCGAATCGGAAGACGAAACTCTCCCCGATGACGGTCTCTCCTCCGAAGAATAGACTTCTTCTCTAACAACAAAAGCCCCGGTGAATTCTTATGCCGGGGCTTTTTGATTCAATTCAGATGCCGATTTTACCAATAGCTTAGCAACGCCCCCATGGTGAGTAACATTTGCCCTAGGTGGTAGCTGGCCATCACCTTGATCTGGCGATGCGCCATCGGCTCGACGAAACGGTGCCAGGCATTCCATGTGTCGGAAAGATAGAAAAGCAGCGCCCCCGCGGCCAACAGCAAGGATGGCAGGGTTTCAGACCGGCGTGTCACCACAGAGAGGGCCAAAAAGAGCATCACCGAGATGACGATGGTATAAGCTAGCACCGGCAGGCGCATCGATTCGCGTCCCCGGCGTTTCAGCCCGACTGCAATCCCCCGGTAGATTTGGTAGCTCGTCACCGCGACCAGCACGGCGACGATCAGCGTGGGGATGTTGAACGTCGGCCACACGTTCAGGAATCCAATAATGTACGCGATATGAGCGAGCAGAAAGGCGACCAGACCGGGCAAAAACCACTTCTCCGGCAGCATCAAGAAGACATCTCCGGCCAATGAAAGGCTCAACGCCACCGACACCCACAGCAACAGACGCCCGGGGTAATGCTTGTCCAGCACAACCCAAAGAATCAACAGAATCATCACCGCGGGCTTGGTGATATAGACGAGAATCTTCCATTCTTTGATGGCTGCAACCCAATGGATCGCAGCTAAGGCGAGCGCGATATAGAGAAACGTGTACGTCATGGATTACCTCTTGTTTACTTCTTCCATTTTTGGAAACCAAATTGGCGTAGTGTCTGCTCATCGTCCCGCCAGTTTTTGCGCACTTTGACGCGTAATTTAAGGAAAACTTTGCGGCCGCTCATGTCTTCGATCTTTTTGCGAGCGTAGGCGCCGATTCGCTTGATCATGCTGCCGCCTTTGCCGATGACGATGCCCTTCTGCGATTCGCGCTCGACGAAGATCGTCGCCCGGATGTAAGCGCCGTGTTCGTTGCGCTCGGTGTATTCATCAATGCGCACGGCGACAGCGTGGGGCACTTCGTGTTGCAGATGAACTAGGCAGGAGGCCCGAATCAGGTCAGCGGCGATTTCTCGTTCATAGAGATCGGTGATTTGGCCCGGGGGATAGTAGGGCGGCCCTTCGGGTAGATGCTCTTTGATCAGGTGGATCAACTCGTCTAGCCCGTCGCCGCGGGCGGCAGAGACCTTGATCGGCGTGGCTTCGGGGAGCAGCTTGTGGTAGGCGCTTTTTCGCCGGGCGATTTCTTCGGCTCCCTCCAGGCGGTCGATTTTGTTGAGGGTCAGAATCACCTTGCGAGGTTCGTCCAGATCCTCCAGCAGCTCGACCAGGATTCTGTCTTCGGGATGGGGTGGTATCTCGGTGATGTCGACCACGAAGAGAATCACGTCGGTGTCATTGAGCGCTTCGGCGGCTTCTTCGTTCATGAATTCGCCTAACTTGTGGTAGGGATCGTGCAATCCGGGCGTATCTACAAAGATGAGCTGAGCCTGTTCATCCGTGAGAATGCCAAGCTGTTGGTGACGGGTGGTTTGGGGGCGCGGCGAAACCGCGGCGATTTGCTGCCCGACCAGGGTGTTAATCAGGGTGGATTTACCCACATTGGTACGACCCATCACGGAAACAAATCCGGAGCGGAACGACGAGGCTGAAAAATTATTCATGGTTTACTCTTTTTGAAGTCGATATTTGATGGTATTATTATACCTGCTTGAACGCATCAGGCAAGAAGATGGGAGATGGCCTGAGAAAGTCATTTTTTTGCTCTTGACCCAGAGCGGGGGAATCGGTATAATAACCTTTCTGGCTTTAGGGCCATATAACGAGGTATTGATTGACCATTAAGTTTTGGTTATCAGCATGACAAAGGGTGTTTTTGCCCTGGCTAAAGTCGTAGCCAGGGCATTCTGCCGCGAATTGTAGCTGATTATGTAGCCAAAGGTGATTTGCAGAGGTAACTGTATGATGTCACAGCTTCCACCATCGAAGTCTTACGCTAGGATCGATGTAAAAACAGATCTGCCCGATCTTATCGAGATTCAATTGAAATCTTTTGAGCGTTTAAAGACTGAACGGTTGGCTGACCTTTTTCACGAGATTTCACCAATTGAGTCTTATAACGAGGACATGCGTTTGTATCTCCCCAGCCGGACGCCTGAGGCGGAGGAGTGGGGATTGACGTATTGGTTTGAAGAACCGAAGTATACGATTGAAGAGTGTGTTGAACAGGATTTGACCTATTCTTGCCCGCTGTATGTTTCTGCTTTGTTGGCCGGTCCGGCAATTCCCGAACCGATCAAGCAGACCATTTTCATGGGCGATTTTCCTGAGATGACCGAGAAGGGCACCTTCATTATCAATGGTACCGAACGTGTGGTCGTCACCCAGTTGATTCGCTCTCCGGGTGTGTATTACGAAACCGAGGTGGACCGCTCAACCGGTCGTCGCTTGACGACGGCGAAATTGATCCCTGATCGCGGCGCCTGGATGGAGTTTGATACCCGCAAGCGGGATTATCTTGTTTTGAAATTCAATCGCCAGCGCACCATGCCCGTGACGATTTTCTTGCGGGCTTTGGCTGCTGTTGACGACGGCCTTGATGATGTTCCCTATCACGAAGGGACCGATGAGGAAATCATCGCTCTCTTCGAAGAGATGGACAACGATCCTGACCGTATGTTCATTCCCACCACCTTGGCCAAAGAGCCGGAGTGGGATTTGAGTGATGGGATCAGCGTTGCTGACGCTGCTCTGCTAGAATTCTTCCGTCGGATGCGGCCAGGTGACCCGGCCACGCTCGACAACGCGAGAGAATTTTTGGAGAACCGGCTTTTCAAGCAGCGCCGTTATGACTTCAAGAGCGTTGGGCGTTATAAACTCAACCAAAAGTTGGAGTTGCATGACCGCGTCCCGATCACGCACCGGACGATTACCAAATGGGACGTTGTCCAGTTGATCCGGCGGATGATCGCGATCAACAATCGGATGATCGATCCCGATGATATTGACCATCTTGGCAACCGGCGGACGAAGACGGTTGATGAGTTGATTCAGAACAAGCTGCGTGTTGGCTTGCGACGAACCGAGCGGATCGTCAAGGAGCGCATGTCCATTCGTGACAAGGAGAATCTCTCTCCGGTCAGCCTGGTCAACGTTCGGCCTGTGGTTGCCGCTTTGCGAGCCTTTTTTGGCTCCAGCCAGCTTTCCCAGTTCATGGATCAGACCAACCCCCTGTCCGAGCTGCGCCACAAGCGGACGCTGTCTGCGCTCGGCCCTGGCGGTTTGCATCGCCAACGCGCCGGGTTTGACGTCCGCGACGTTCACCAGTCTCACTATGGGCGGATTTGCCCCATTGAGACGCCCGAGGGCCCAAACATCGGCTTGATTGGCCGTTTTGCCAGTTACGCCAAGGTCAACGAGTACGGCTTCATCGAGACGCCGTATCGTCGGGTTTTGAAAGCCTTGGAACCGGATGACCCTCGAATGGTCAACCGAGCGTTGAGAGAAAATTTGGCCGACCCTGAGACAGGCGAGATCATCGCCGAGAAAGGCGAACGCGTCAGCGAGGAATTGGCCGAAAAGATCGCCAAGCTGGATGTCAACGAAGTGCTCGTCGAGCCTTTCGTCACCGAAAAGCACGAATATCTCTACGCCGACACCGAAGACAAATTCATGATCGCTCAGGCGAACACGCCGTTGAACGAATACAACGAATTTGTCCGCACGCGTGTCTCGGCACGGAAGCGCGAATTCATGTTGGTGCCCACGGAAAGCATCGACTACATCGATGTGGCCCCCCACCAGATCGTTGGCGTCAGTGCCGCCTTGATCCCCTTCTTGGAGCACGACGACGCCAACCGCGCTTTGATGGGCGCGAACATGCAGGCCCAAGGCGTGCCTCTTTTACGCCCCGAGGTGCCGCGCGTCTCCACCGGGATGGAATATGCCGCCGCAGTCGACTCCGGTCAGGTGATTGTCGCCGAAGATGATGGCGAGGTTGTCTCCGTTACCGGGGATCACATCGTTATCAACGGCAAGAACGGCGATAAAGTATATCGCTTGCGCAAGTACCAACGCTCCAATCAGAGCACGTGCATTGATCAGCGCCCCGCAGTTACCAAGGGGCAAATCGTCAAGAAGGGCGATGTCATCGCTGACTCATCTTCCACCGTGGAAGGTAACCTCGCTTTGGGCCAAAATACCCTGGTTGCTTTCCTCTCCTGGGAAGGTGCCAATTACGAGGATGCAATCGTGATCTCAGAACGCATCGTTCAAGAGGATCGTTTTACCTCTGTGCATATCGAAGAATATGAGGTCGAGGCACAGGACACCCGACTTGGCCCCGAAGAGATCACCAGAGATATCCCCAATGTCGGCGAGTCGGCGATCAAAGACCTGGATGAGAGCGGCGTTGTCCGCATTGGCGCCAAGGTTGGTCCTGGCGACATTTTGGTCGGCAAGATTTCTCCCAAGGGCGAAAAAGAACTCACACCTGAAGAGCGCTTGTTACGTGCTATTTTTGGCGAGAAATCCCGTGATGTCAAAGACACTTCCTTGCGGATGCCCCATGGCGCCCGCGGCAAAGTCATCGATGTGAAAGTTCTCTCCCGAGACGACGGTGTTGAACTCTCGTCCGGTGTTGAGACCATGGTTCGAGTATTGGTCGCTCAGCGCCGTGTGATTTCCCCTGGGGATAAGTTCGCTGGTCGTCACGGTAACAAGGGCGTTGTCTCTGTGGTTGTGCCGGAGGAGGACATGCCTCACCTGGAAGATGGCACACCGGTGGATATAGTCCTCAACCCGACAGGTGTCCCTGGACGGATGAACCTGGGCCAGGTGTTGGAGGCCCACCTTGGTTGGGCGGCTCGACGCCTGGGATTCCGCGCTGTTTCACCCGTGTTCGACGGGGCGCGCGAATCCGAGATCGAGGCAGAATTGGCCCGTGCTTGGATGGTCGACCGTGCCTGGAAAGAAATCGGCGAGCGCGCCTGGGAATGGTTGACCGAAGAAGGGTATGACCCCCTGGCCATCGAAGACGATAATCATGTCCGCCGCCTCTATATGGAAGATTGGCTCGGCGATCGCGATTACGATGTCTACGAATTGATCACTGATGATACCTACGCGCGTCGATCTGTGGCACGCGAATGGCTGCGAGAGAACGGCTTTGAGCCAGATGAGATTTTTGCGTTCGAGGATATGAATATCCCTGTAGCCGAGCGAGATGCTCAAGATGATCGAGCCGTCAAAGCGTGTTTGCGCCTGTGGCTGATGGATCATGACGTCGAAGTCGAGGATGTTGCCGAAGAAGAATTGCGCGAAAAAGCTGATGAGGTATTTGTCAAGACGAATGACCCCTACCCGATTTTGGGCAAGGAAGTCCTGCGTGATGGCAAGACGGGCGAACGATTCGACCACCCCGTTACCGTTGGCGTGATGACGATTCTCAAGTTGCATCACCTCGTCGACGACAAGGTGCACGCACGTTCCACCGGGCCTTACAGTCTGGTCTCGCAGCAGCCCTTGGGCGGCAAAGCTCAATTTGGTGGTCAGCGCTTCGGCGAGATGGAGGTTTGGGCACTTGAGGCTTACGGTGCCGCCTACATCCTTCGTGAGATGCTGACGATCAAGTCTGATGATGTCAGAGGCCGTGTCAAGGCTTACGAATCGATTGTCAAAGGCGAAGAGATCGACGAGCCTAACTTGCCAGCCGCCTTCCGCGTTCTGGTCAAGGAGCTCCAGAGTGTTGGTCTGGCCGTCGAGGCAGAAACAGAGACTGGTGAAAAGCTTCGTTTTGGAAAAGAAGAATCCGGTCGAAAGCGACCCGACATGAGCACCGGCCTGCTCGGATTGGGTAGTAGAGGGTATTGACGCTAAATTTTCAGCGTGGTACAATCCTCGATTGTCGCTTATATAAGGAAGGGCGGGCAATTACCCCCCGCCCGATTAACAAAATAAGTGTTGAAAGATGCGCGAGGCCATCAATGCACGAGCGATGGCCTCCGTTTTTGAGTAATGGTTAGTAAGTTCGAGAGTTTTTTTGGAGGCGAATGTGCCCACAATTAACCAGTTAGTTCGAAAAGGACGTGAGTCCAAAAAATCGAAGAGCAAAGCGCCTGCTTTGCAGTATACTTACAATTCGCAGAAGCAGCGTCGGATCAAGCAGTCCAAGGGTGCTCCCCAGAAGCGCGGCGTATGCACAATTGTTCGTACGATGACACCCAAGAAGCCTAACTCGGCTTTGCGCAAAATCGCGCGTGTCCGCTTGACCAATGGCATCGAGGTGACGGCTTATATCCCTGGCGAAGGTCATAACCTTCAGGAGCACTCGATTGTTCTGGTCCGCGGTGGTCGTGTCAAGGACTTGCCCGGCGTTCGCTACCATATTATTCGCGGTCCTTTGGACACCACTGGCGTTGAAGAGCGTCGGCAAGGCCGTTCCCTGTATGGAGCGAAGAAACCAAAATAACAAATCGCTGGTTAGCAAGGATTATCAGCGATTTGTAGTCTGATAAGACTCTTTGTTTGGCCAAGAAGTATTTTATGGAGAAACCGGATGAGACGAAATAGAGCACCAAGACGTAAAGTGGAACCTGATGTTCGCTACAACAGCGAACAGGTGCAATCCTTTATTAATCGGGTCATGAAGAACGGCAAGAAGAGTGTTGCTACCCGCTTGGTATATGAGACCTTTGATATTATGGAAGAGCGTACCGGCAAAGACCCGTTGGAGCTTTTTGAACAGGCTATTGAAAATGCCTCTCCTGTGATGGAGGTCAGGCCGCGGCGTGTTGGTGGTGCCACCTATCAGGTGCCCATGGAAGTACCTCCTCATCGCCAGTTTGCCCTCGCCACCCGCTGGATTTTGGGCGCGGTTCGAGGCCGTTCGGGAAAATCTTTCCCGGAGCTGCTGGCTGATGAACTGCTGGATGCTGCCAACGGAACCGGTAGCGCTGTTCATAAGCGTGAAGAATCTCACCGCATGGCCAAAGCCAATCGGGCGTTCTCACACTTTAGAATTTAGTTTTCGTTTATTTGTAGTGTAGTAGGTTGTAATGGCTCGACAGTATCCTTTAGAGCAATACCGAAATATTGGCATCATTGCCCACATCGATGCGGGCAAGACGACCACGACCGAGCGTATCCTGTATTATACGGGCAAGACGCACCGTCTCGGTTCGGTTGATGACGGCACCACCGTCACCGACTGGATGGAGCAGGAACGCGAGCGCGGTATCACGATTGTCTCCGCCGCGGTTTCCGCCGAGTGGCGAGGTAAGCTGATCAATATTATCGATACCCCCGGTCATATCGACTTCACCGCCGAGGTGCAGCGCTCTTTGCGCGTCCTCGATGGTGGTGTGGTTGTCTTTGATGCTGTTCAAGGTGTCGAGCCACAAAGTGAAACAGTTTGGCATCAGGCTGATCTCTACAAAGTTCCTCGGATTTGTTTTGTCAACAAGATGGACCGCGTAGGAGCGTCTTACGAGCGGACGGTTGATATGATCCGCAGTCGCCTGGCTGCCAACCCCATTCCTGTGCAGTTGCCTATCGGCAGCGAAGACGAATTCAAAGGTGTTGTCGATTTGATCGAAGGTGAAGCGATCGTTTGGGAAGACGAACAGGGTACCAAGCCTGTTCGAGGTAGCATCCCCGTTGACCTCAAAGCCAAAGCCAAGGCAATGCAAAGCAACCTAGTTGAGCAAATTGCAGAGACAGACGATGCCCTGACCTTGAAATATCTCGAGGGTGAAGAAATCACCGTTGAAGAGCTGAAAACTGCTTTGCGCAAGGCCGTCATCGCTGGGGAATTGACGCCGGTTTATTGCGGTACATCGCTGCGTAATAAGGGTGTTCAACCGATTTTGGATGCTGTTGTCGAATATTTGCCCTCACCGTTGGATATTCCTCCGGTGAAAGGCATCAGACCCTCAGATGAAGAAGAAATCACTCGCCCGGCCGAAGACGACGCTCCCTTTAGCGCCTTGGTCTTCAAAATTGTGACAGATCCTTACGTTGGTCGTTTGGCGTATTTGCGCATTTATTCTGGAAAAATCACCACCAGCACATCAGTTTATAATCCCGTCAAAGAGAAGAAAGAGCGCATTGGGCGTCTGATTCGGATGTACGCCGATCGCCGCGAGAACATCGATAGCGCTTCGGCTGGTGATATTGTTGCAATCTTGGGATTGAAGCATTCCTTCACGGGCGATACGCTCTGTGATGCCGCTGCACCGGTCATTCTGGAGAACATCACGTTCCCGGAGCCGGTTATTTCGGTTGCTATTGAGCCGAAAACGTTGGCCGATCAGGATAAGATTTCGGAGGCCTTGCACAAACTTGCTGAAGAGGATCCCACCTTCCAAGTTCGCGTTGATCAAGAGACGGGACAAACGATCATGTCCGGTATGGGTGAACTGCACTTGGAGGTTTTGGTCGATCGCCTGTTGCGCGAGTTTGGCGTTCAGGCTCGGGTGGGCAACCCCAGAGTCTCTTACCGGGAATCGATTCGCCGGAAGGTTGAAGATGTTGAATATCGCCATGTCAAGCAGACCGGTGGTCGAGGGCAATACGCCCATGTCGTCCTGGCTTTGGAGCCCGCCGAGCCGGGAAGCGGGATCACTTTTGATGATGAGATCAAGCGTGGTTCCATCCCCCGGGAATATATTCCTTCTGTTGAACGCGGTGTTCGTGAATCGGCGGAAGCCGGTATTTTGGCTGGCTATCCGGTCACGGATGTGCATGTGCGTTTGTATGATGGTTCCTTTCATGAGGTTGATTCAAGCGAAATGGCCTTCAAACTAGCAGGATCGATGGCGTTTCGTAAGGGTGTTCAAAGGGCCGCCCCGGTATTACAAGAACCGATCATGTTGGTAGAAGTTCTTGTGCCGGAAGAGTATCTAGGCGAAATTATTAGCCAGATGAACGCTCGTCGTGGCGAGGTTCTCGGTATGGAAGCTCGCCCGGGAAATACACAAGCTGTTCGGGCCATGGTGCCCTTGGCAGAGATGTTTGGCTACGCGACTCGGTTGCGTTCTGCCACCAAAGGCCGGGGTGTTTTTACCATGGAATTTGATCATTACCAAAAAGTTGCCGACGAGGTATCCAAGAGGATTATTCGAGGCGAGAAGTAATTTTTATAAAGATATGTAGGAGAACTTGAATGGCAAAAGAGACATTTGTACGCGATAAGCCGCACTTGAACGTAGGGACCATGG
>CAZXXW010000110.1:0-12590 GCA_964644835.1 uncultured Anaerolineales bacterium | reverse complement strand
CACCGATTACGCCACAGCCCGCACCTTCTCCCTGGCGGATGCGTTAGGCGCCATCGATGGTTTCAATGTCACCGAAGCCACAGTAAGCGGCGGCTTCTTCAACATCCAGCAAATTCTGGGCAGTTCGGTTGAACTTTGGGATGCTGGAGACGCCTTGTATGGCCGCGATACGGAAGCCGTCTTTGATATGGTCAATGGTGTCAATGCCTACACCGATGTCACCAACGGCTTGACCTTGAACTTCGGCGGTGTTGAAGATTTGCACGGCGGCAATTTGGTTGATACGTTCAACCTTTCTGCTGATCATATTGGCCGCCTATTCGGGCATGAAGCCGATGATATTTTCAACGTCAGCAACGAAGCAATATTGACCGGCTTGATTGATGGTGGTGTCGGCTATGATGAGTTGAATTACACCGCCTACGATACGGCCCGTACCTTTGACCTGACCGCGGTAGACGCCCAAGGGTTTGACGGCACCGAAGTCAGTCTAATCCACAGTTTCTACAATATCGATTGGCTCGTGGGCATCAGTGACGTTGGCTTGATTGACTCCTTGCAAGGACTGGACAGTGATGGTGATTGGGTCTTATCCCCTGCATTGGCCAAGAGCCAGTACATCACCCAAGGATATACGCTTGATTTCTCTTATATCGACTCGCTGATTGGTGAGGGCGGTAGGGATGACTTCATCTTCCAAGATGGGGTCACCCTTGCGGGCAGCATTGACGGCGGTGATAACCTTGATACATTGGATTATGGTCTCTATAGCACGGCTCGCAGTGTGCTTCTGACCGCTGCCAGTGATGCTGATGGGTTCCGCGGTAGAGAAAATGAAACGCTCGCTTTGCAGCTTGGCGCAGGCGATGACGGCTTTACCCACATCAATCGAATCCTTGGCGGCGATCCATTGGCCGGCGGTTCGGCACTGGATACGCTGACCACGCTTGATCTGGATAGCACCTTTAGCATTGATGAATTTAACGGCGGTACTTATACTGAAAACATCAGCGGCAACACCTTAGACTTCAGCTGGTTCGATCATTTGGTCGCTGGCAGCGCTGAAGATACCTTCAACTTCGTCGGCAGTGGCACCATTGCTTTGAGCATCAACGCGGGCGGCGGTGCGGACCTGATTGATTACAGCGGTTATGATACACCAGCCTGTGTCAATCTCAGTGATGCCGATCTTGTTGTCGGATCGGTTACTTGCCCCGCCAACGCGGCTACCGGCGTCCATAACGGCTTGGCAGACAGTATCAGTAATTTTGAGCACATCACGGGAAGCTTGTATAACGATATATTGGTCGGCAGCAGCGGAGCCAATGAAATCATGGGATTAACGGGCAACGATCATCTCTATGGTCTCGCCGGTGATGATACCTATTTCTTCGCTGACACCTGGGATGACGATACGGTGACGGACACGGCGGGCAACGACACATTCGACTTCTCGCTGACAACAACAGGCGTGACTTTCTGGGTCGCCGACGCAGGCCTGACTGTGACAGGTGCTCCTGGCAATCAAGCCAGCAATGCGCCTCTCCAAATTGAAAACCTGATTGGCGGCACGGGTATAGATGTCCTCGATTACAGTGGGCACAGCACGGGTCAAGATATTATCCTCAATGCCGTGGACGCCTCGACTGGATTTGCTGGTACAGACACCACGGTGGGCGCCTTTGAAAATATCAATCAAATTGTTGGTACGAGCACATCGGATCACTTGACTGGATTAGCAGAACAAAGCATCTTCAACGTGACCGTCGATGGATCTGGAACATACACGCAGGGCACGGCCAGCCTGACCTTCTCCGCCTGGGATGTTCTCATCGGTTTGGATGCATATGACACCCTCACCTTCGCTGGTTTTGGCAGCGCCCGTACGGTTACGCTGAACGGTGCGGACGCGCACGGCTTTAGCGGGAGCGATACCAGTATTGCCTTCCAAGGAATGGATGAATTGATCGGCTCGGCTTCCAATAGCGACGAGCTGATTGGCATCAACGCCGCGGCTGATTGGGAGATCGATTCTGACCAACGCTATATCGAGAAAGCCAGTGGTTACGACCTCGATCTGGATCAATTTGAACTTCTGACCGGCGGCACCCAAGACGATACCTTTGTCATCCTGGCGGCTCACACCGGTCGTTTGGATGG
Organism: uncultured Anaerolineales bacterium; assembly: GCA_964644835.1. Classification (GTDB taxonomy): domain Bacteria; phylum Chloroflexota; class Anaerolineae; order Anaerolineales; family UBA11858; genus JAYELX01. Next base: position 10,430 of record CAZXXW010000110.1, on the reverse strand, counting down.
TGGTGCCGGAACGGGCTATGACACCCTCGATTACAGCGCCTATGGTACAGCCTTCGATATTGTCCTGGCGGGTCTCGGTTCTTCTGATAGCTTCGCCGGGGTGGAAAATAACGGCAGCCTCAGCGACGGCTTTGACAATATCAATAACTTGATCGGTGGTGCCATTGATGATGCCCTCACCGGCATGGATGTGCCCTATACCTGGAATATTTCCTCCAGCCTGAACCAGTACGTCTTTGGTACGAACACGATTGATTTTGATCATGTCGAACAGATCAACGGCGGTTCGGGCGACGATACCTTCAATATCCTCGAAAGCGGCGTCTATTGGCTGTTTGGCGGCGCTGGAGATGATCTCTTTGTGTTCAGCGATGGCATCGTCTATACCAACGGCGTCTTGGATGGAGAAAGTGGGCAAGACAGTCTCGACTTCCGCCACTTTACCACCGCCGTTCAAGTCAATTTGAACGACGTCAGTGTCAATGTGGATGGTGTGGATTACCCGCCACGGACCGCTCAAGACCTCAACGGGGTCATCGTCAGCGATTTTATCAGCATAGAAAATGCCACCGGCGGCACGAAAGACGATTTGCTCATCGGCAGCGATGGCGACAATGTTCTCAATGGCGGTTTGGGGGATGATGTGTTACACGGCGGTCTGGGTAATGATACCTATCTCTTTGGCGATAGCTGGGGTCAGGACACCATTTTCGAAGTTGCGGGCGGTGGGGATGACACCATCAGCGCTGCACTGGCAACGGTGGGCGTAGACTTTACCCGCGGTGTGACACTCGCCTGCCCCAGCGGCACGTGCCTCAGCCAGGGGGCCAACTTTGTCACTCATGTTGGCAATCAGATCGAAAACTATATTGGCGGGGCAGGGGCGGATCACTTTGTCTTTGCCAACAATGCCAGCTTGCCGGGAGATGTGGATGGGCTTGGTGGCGTCGACACCTTGGATTTCTCGGATTGTACGGCGGCTCGAGCCTTCAGGCTAACGGGTCTCGCCTCGCTGCACGAGGGCGGCTTTACCGGAACGGTCAACGGTATTGGCGGAATCTTCGACCACATGGACGTGCTCATTGGCAGCGCCAACTCAACTGATGACACCCTGGTCGGCTTGAATGCGGATAGTGAATTCAGTATCGATGATCCCAACAGCACGTATACTGACGTTGCCAGCGGGACAAGCATTTCCTTTAGCTCGATCGATCATCTTACCGGCGGTAGTGCGGATGATACGTTCTTCTTCAACAATACCGCTTCCATCGCTGGAGTTATCACGGGTGGCGCGGGCGACGACACCTTGGATTACAGCAACTACAGCCAGGCAATCGCTGTCAATCTCGTTGCCGGTACGGCTACGGGAACAAGCGGAATCAGCGGTATTGAAAACCTGGTTGGTAGTCCTCATGGCAATGTTATCCGTGGTGATAACGGCCCCAATACCTTCATCATAGACAGCTTTGGCGATACCACCATCATCGGCATGTTAGGAGATGATACCTATATCTTCGACGCGGACGATGCTCTCGGCGACATCACCATTGATGAGAGTCTCGCTCAAGGTGGCGGCGGCACGGACACGATCTCCTTCCAGCCGACCACTACCATGGACGTAACCCTCGATCTATCCGCGATGGGAACGGCCCAATCGGTCAACGCAAACCTGGATCTGACCATTCTCGGCACAATCGAAAACGCTATCGGCGGCAGCGGTGACGATGCGATCACGGGCGATGACGATGTTGACAACACGCTCACGGGCGGCCCGGGCAATGACACGCTTGCAGGCAAGGCGGGAGACGATACCTACATCTTTGATGATGGCTGGGATCAGGACAGCATCGTTGATACAGGCGGCTTCGATACACTCGATTTCTCCGCCGCTGCGCTTCATCTGCTCTTTGACATCGATCCCGGTGACCTGACTGTTACAAGCGGCGGCAACCGGGTGGATGTCAATGGCGCCGTCATGGAGTATTTGATCGGCGGTCTGGGGACAGATACGTTGGACTTTGCTACCTATGCGACAGGGCGAACACTCACGCTCGACCATGCTGGCACCCTGAACGGCTTTAGCGGTCGTGCGGACACGGCTAACCCCTTGAGTTTCGATAATATCAACGCTTTGATTGGCAGCGGCAGTGCTGACGACACCTTGGTTGGCCCAGGTACTGGGGCTACCTTCCAAAGCACGGGTCTGGATGCAGGCAATGTGGACGGCCTGGTGACCTTCGGCAGCTTTGAATATTTGGAAGGCGGATCAGGAACAGACGTGCTCGATTACAGCCAGTATACTGGAGACAGCCAGGTCACCCTGACCGACCCGGGAACGGTAGACGGCTTCCAGGGAACGGCGACCAACCTCACCGGCGGATTTGATAATCTCAATCAATACCATGGCAATCCTGGTTTCGATGCCAATTTGGTCGGTCTGGACAGCGGCATGACCTTCTCCCTGACCGCGGAAAACACCGGCAACGCCGATGGCAGTTTCACCTTCCAGGATGTCAACACACTCACCGGCGGCGCGGGCATCGATACCCTTGATTACAGTCTCTATCCCACTGGCGTCCAAGTTGATCTCGCTAACCACATGGCCGATGGCCTCACCGGTTCGGTTGACGGTGTGGAAAACATAGTCGGTTCATCCTTTGGGGATGATCTCAAAGGGGATAGTGGAGCCAATACTCTCACCGGGAACGGCGGTGCGGACTCACTCGCTGGTGATACCGGTAATGATACCTATGTCTTCCATCCTGATTGGGGCGTTGGTGAAACCGTCAGCGACCTGGGCGGAAACGACACCATCACCTTTGCCGAGATTGATTTCCCCTTAACCATCACCCTGGATGCAGGCATCTTCACCGTGACAGGAGATGGCAATTCGGTCAGCCACGCTGGCTACACCATCGAGACGCTCATCACCGGTTCCGATAATGACATCTTTTATGTCAACGATCAAGCTGCGATCGATCTGGATGGTAACGGCGGTGTCAATACGCTCGATTACAGCGGCCATGCTGGGCCGGTAACCATCAATTTGGCCTCAGCCACAGCCACCGATTTGACCGGCACGTTCCGGAACATCCAAGACCTGGTTGGCAGCGGCGATACAGGCGATACCCTGATCGGCTATGATGCCGGTACCATCTTCAACGTCACGGGTGCGAATCAGGGCAATCTCAATAATGCAGTCACCTTTGCCGCTATTGAAAACCTGTCCGGCCGCGGTGGAGACGATCAATTTGCTCTCCAAGATTCCGGTAGCCTGATCGGCGATGTCGATGGCGGTGCTGGAGATGACTCTCTGAGCTATGCGGCCTATACAGCCGGTTCCGTGACCGTGGACCTTGAAACGATGTCTGCAACCGCTTTGAACACATTCAGCCATCTTGAGACACTCATCGGGTCCTCCGCAAGTGATATGTTGCTCGGTAAGGCGGCTGGTAGCACATTTGTGATTGACGGCGCCGATGCTGGCAGCGTTGGTGGGGTCAACTTCAATTCCTTTGAAAACTTCAGCGGGGACGCCAACAACGACACATTCGAATTCATCACGGGCGGCTCTCTGACCGGCTTGTTGGACGGCGGCGATGGATACAACACGCTCGACTTCTCCGCTTACGCCACTGGCCGCACGATCACATTGACAGGCCTGGGCAGCCTCGTTGGCTTTGCCGGGTACGCCAATCTTGGCGACTTTGATAACATCACCGAGATCATCGGCAGCGCAAAGGCCAATGTCGTTGACACCCTGGTCGGACGCAATGCAGATGCCGACTGGCATCTTGGGGCAGGGCAGTACAGCAGCGGCAACACGCTGGACTTCTCCGAGTTTGAGACCTTACAGGGCGGCAGTGAGCAAGACACCTTCGACCTGTCAGGTACACTTTTCTATGATCTCCTGGGCGGTGCCGGTGATGATACCTTTGTTTTCGCTGACACCACGGCGTTAACGGGTTCTATCGATGGAAATGCCGATATTGACACCTTAGATTACAGCACAGTGACCAACGACGTAGAAGTCAACTTTGCTGCCGGTTCTGCCACGGCCGTCAATGCTGGCGCAGATGGCAGTATCGCCAACGTTGAAAACCTGCGTGGTGGCTCGGGTGATAATACCATCACTGGTGATGCTGGAGACAACACCTATTACTTCTTTGACAATTGGGGCGTCACAACCGTGGACGAGAGCCCTGCTAGCGGCGGTGGCGGCGTGGATACTCTTGATTTCTCCGGTGTCACTGCGGCGGGTAGCGGTACGCTCACCTTTACCTTCAATGGAACCACCTTCACTGTCGAAGATGCGCTCACGGGCAGCCAGGTCACAACTGACAACTATGTTGAAAACTTTGTTGGCGGGCCTACCGATGACACCTTCCTGTTGACCAACAACGCTGTGGTTGATGGCCTCCTTGACGGCGGCTTGGGCGTCGATACCCTAGACCTCAGCGGTTATGACAATCCTCGCCACTTTATCCTCGATGCTCATGGTACCGAGAATGGCTTCCAGGGCAGGGAAACCAGCACCGACGGCTTCGACTTTGACAATATCAACGCGTTGGTGGGTACGACGTTGTCCGATCCCGATTCCCTGACAGGCATGAACACAGATGCTGCTTGGTCTCTCAATCTTGGCGATAATCAGTATCAAACCGATGGATTGCACGTCCTCACCTTCTCGGAGATTGAAGACCTCATCGGCGGCAGTCAAGCGGACACCTTCGCCTTCCAAGATGCTGCGGTGCATGCTGGTACGCTCGATGCTGGTTTGGGCACTGACACGTTAGATTACAGCGATTATGCCACGTCGGTTACCATCAACTTGGATACGATCGCCTTTAATACTGTCGTTGGCGGCGTCAACGTGACGGCTCCTGCACAATCCGCCACAGGTGTAAGCAGCGGCGCGGCGGATATGATTTCAGGATTTGAAAACTTGATCGGTGGCAGTGATGCCGACCTGCTCGTGGGCGATCATGTCGCCAATCAGCTTACCGGTAATGGTGGTGATGACGAGCTATATGGTCAGGCCGGAGATGATACCTACATCTTTGATGATACGTGGGGCCAAGACAACGTTTACGAAAATCTGAATGAAGGCATTGACACGCTTAATTTCTTAGATGTTGACGCTGACCTGCACATTGTGCTCAGCAGCATTCATGTGGATGACGGCGCGCTTGGCGATACGCTGGCACACGGTGAAGATAACGTTGAAATCATTCTCGCCGGTCGTGGAGATGATCAATTTAGCCTCAACGGTGACCATACCATTTCCCTCTATGGTGGTACTGGCGATGATACCTTTACCTTTGCCGATGGTTCTTCCTTGACTGGCACGCTCGATGGTCAATCCGGCGAAGATACCCTCAACTTTGGCTTCTATGATGCTCCCCTCAATGTCACCTTGACTGGAGCGGGCAGTCAAGATGGTTTGGAAGGCCAGGTCACAACCGAAGTGGGTGGCTTGATCAAAATGCTTGTCGACAACTTTACCAACATGGATGAAGTCATCGCGGGCTTGCAAGATGATACCCTCACCGGTATGAATGACACTGCCACGTGGGAGTTGGATGGCAGCGACCGTTATATCGATGATCTCAGCAGTCAGGAGATAGATTTTTCTGGCTTTGAGACCCTGCAAGGCGGCTCCGGAGTTGATACCTTCGAAATTGCTGCTGACAGTACCTATACCTTGCTGGGCGGTGCTGGTGCGGATCAGTTCTCCTTTGGCAACAACGTAGAGCTTACCGGTCGTTTGGACGGCCAAAGCGGCGATAATACGCTCGATTTCAGCCAATACACCACCCCGCGCAACTTCCGCTTGGATGATGTCGGCAGTGTGACCGGGTTTGCTGGCGTGGACACGAAAGGAACCATTTCGGGCGGCTTTGATAATATCACTATATTGATTGGCGGCCAATCAACCGATTCACTGACCGGGATTAACGCTCCTTCCACCTGGTATATTGATAGCGTCGGAGAGTATCACGCCGCTGATCACACACTGCGCTTTGAATCCGTTGAAACCTTAAATGGCAGCGCGTTTGAAGATACCTTTGTTTTCTCCGATCAGTCCACGTTAGGCGGAAATATCGATGGTCGCGGCGGGAAAGATACGATTGACTTCAGCGCTTTCACAACAGACATTCATGTCGATTTGAGCAAAGATATTGCTAATGGCTCGATGGGTAATCGTCTTGTCAGTGGTGGTTTGAGCAGTATTGAGGGCGTCATTGGGGGCTCTGGCGATGACACCTTGATTGGTGACGATCATGATAATCTCTTAGAAGGTGGCCCCGGTGATGACTTCATGGTTGGCGGCGAAGGGGATGACACCTTCTATGGCGGCAATGGTGACACAATCTATGGTGACAATTACGACTTCAACACGGGCGTTCACGGTGGCACCGGCTACGATACCCTCTATGTTGCTCCTAACAAGGTATACGCAGCCTACGATATCGAGAATTTGATCTTAATATTGCCCCCTGAGCCACCACTTACACCCACACCCAAGCCTAAGGACATTGCTGGTTCTACTCGTGGCGGCAAGGTTGTCATACCTGTTTCAGTCGGGGTAGATGTCTATCCGTTGATGGTGGTAACCTTGGTACGAGACGAGCAGCCGCTTCTTCTAAATGAAGATTTGTTCAATGTGTTGATTTTAGAAAATATTGCCCAGGTGACCTTCTCTCCCGGAAGTGGAACAACGGCTCGTATTACTGCTGAAACTTCATCCAGTTTACCGACAAGCCTGCCCGCTAACTATCAATTCGTTGCTGGAGTAACCGTTGATGTTCATGATCAATTCGGTTCTCTTTTGAAGATTCTGCCCTCTGGAGCCAGGCTTAATCTTTCCTTTGCTCTACCCAAGGATTATGCTGATCATACCTATATTTTGCTCTATTGGGATGAAACCCTCCATGGAGGGCTGGGTGGTTGGGTTGAAATCCCCTTCCATATTTTGTATGGCGATGCCCAACACAATCAACGTATCACAGATTGGCTCGTTTACTTGCGTTCTTGGGATACGTACGCCAACAACGGGGCAGGCGATTGGGTCACCTTGGTAGAGACTGCTACGCTTTGGGTTTCGCCTTTTAGCTCTACCATGGGTGGCTGGGTTGAAATCGACGATTTGACCGATCAGACCGATGAAACAATGAAACCAGATGCGATTTTGTCAGCTTCTGTTGAATTCACAGGTGTTTTTGTATTGGTTTCTGTGCCATAAATTGAAGATGACTCTAATGGGGGAATCCGGCTTTTCTTGTTGCTTGTGCTATTCTTCTGGAAAAGATTGACACATTATCCCCTGTGACAGGAGATTGTCGCCGGGGATAATTGCTCCTTTTGTTGGATGCGGTACAATTCCTTGTATGTCCAAGTCCAGACCTGGTTTTTTTTAACTGTGTGATGAAAACGATAACATCTTTCTTGAAAACAAAAAATTTTTGGTTGTTGCTTTCCATGCTGATCATTCTGGCGTTGTTATTTCCCATGGGCTATGCTGTCTATGTGCTCACTGCGGGAGATCATGAAATAACGCGCTCATCGGAAGAGCATTATGCTGCCGGGCTAGAACAGCTTGAAGCGGAAGCGTACAACCAGGCCTTGTATTCCTTCAACCGGGCCATTGATGGTGATCCCGAATATGCCGATGCGTACTTTGAGCGTGGTAAATTGCTCTACATGGCCAACGAGCCAGGTATGGCCCTCGAGAATCTAACCATGGCATTACGTTGGGATGATGCCAATACTGAAGCTTATTACTATCGAGCCCTATCCTATTTGACACTAGGAGCGATATTAAGTGAGATGAAACCGCCAAACCTTGATTCTCAAATCGAGGATTTTGATGATTTATCGGACTCAGATGTTTCCATTCAACCTTATTCTTTGTTGAATCTTGATGAAACCTCTGCATCTGAGTTGTCAGAGGGGGAATTCATCACCTTGGATGCTGCTCAGCAGATAGAGCAGACTCTACTCGCGGAAGAGGCGACACTTGTCAACCTGGGAACAGCAGAAGATTTGCGTGAACTTGCCATTACAGATTTGTCTCAAGCTATTGAACTTGATCCAACCTTCGTGGATGCGCGTTGGCTGCGCGCCCGGTTGAACTTTGACCGTCAGAACTATCGTGTTGCGATTGATGATCTCGATTGGTTGATAGAGAGAGAACCTCAATCGAAAGCGTACTATAGCCTGCGTGCCTACGCATATTATTTTGTACGAATGTTTGACAAGGCAATCCAGGATTTTTTTAAGGGTACTCAACTAGGTGAGCCGACCTTGGATTTGTACTATTATCGCGGTAACGCTCATTACTATCTGGGCGATCTAGAATCCGCTATTCAAGATTGGAGCCAGGGTTTGGTAATGGAGCCTGAGAACATGGCTTTGCTATCCAATCGTGCCCTGGCGCGTTTGGCTCTTGAAGACTTTGAAAGCGCTGTGAAGGATTTTCAGGCCATCTTAGCGATTGAGCCTGAATCTCCCGCTGTTTATCTTTATCTTGGCAATGCCTATTATCAAAAAGTAGATCATGCCTTAGCGGCAGAAGCGTACACGCAGGCACTTTCTTTGCAACCTGACAATCCTGAAGTGTTATTCAATCGCGGTATGGCGTATCTGGAAATGGAGCGTTTTGAAGATGCACAAGCCGATTTTCAAGATGTCATTTCGTTAGAACCCGGCAATCAGGCTGCATATAAACGTTCAGGAGATGCCCATTACCTGGCCGGAGAATATCAGCAAGCTATCTACGCTTATTATCGGGCTATTGAACAAAATCCGGAGGATGTATCCGCTCTATATAATCTGGGCAAAGCGCACGCTGTCCTAAGAAACTACGAAAGGGCCACAGAATACTATAACCGGGTGATTGAGTTAGCACCTGAATTTGTAGATGCGTGGCGTAATCGCGCCGATATGTTACTGCAATTGGGAAGTTTTGAAGAAGCTACCTCCGATTATAATGAGGCGATCCGTCTGGGTGCTGAGGATGAGTTGATTTATTACAACCGCGGCTTATGCTCTTTCAATACCGCTGCGTACGAAGATGCGGTGGCTGATTTCAACCGCGCTATCGAAATCAATCCAGATTTATTGGATGCATATTATCAACGCGGTTTGGCATATTTACAACTCGAGGATCATGAGGTCGCACTTCAGGATTGGGAGTACGTTATTGACCAGGCTCCTGAGTACGCGCCAGCGTATTACAGTATGGGGCTGGTATATTTTTTCCAAGAGGAGTATGAAACAGCAGTTGAGCACTTTAGCCAAGCTATTGAGAAACAATCAGGCTATGGCTATGCTTATTATTATCGCGCTGGAGCTTATTTGTCTATGCGGGATTATCCCGGTGCGATAGACGATTACAGCGAAGCGATTCGCCTGGGCGTTGAACTAGGAATGGCGCATTACAATCGCGCAGTTGCCTATTTTCAATTGGGCTCTACCAGCAAAGGGGTTGCTGATATGCAAACGGTAATCGAAGTTAGTGAAGATGAAGCTTTGATTGAGCAGGTTGAAAGTATTCTGGCTTCTTTGAATATCTCCTCCTGATCTATTTTATTTTGCTGTTATTCTCAAGCTAATGCCTCGAAGCAAAATCCGTAATAGGTTTCTTACCCTAAGAACTTCACCACATGCGAAACTCGGGGTTTGAATCCCTGGCCCCCAGCCACGTGATCTTGAACAGGCTCTTTCACAATGGAGAGCCTGTTTTTGATTCCGGTGATGGATTCTTCTCTTGAAGCGATATCAGTATCTGATTTGACAGATGCCAAACGGCTGAATATTGCACCCCACTTGGTTTGGTGTTGCAAGCCATCCGAATGTGCGTGTCCCCGAGAACCTGGGTAGCCCGTTTGAACTCAATAAGGGAAGTTCAGGATGTCCCCCCTTCTCTAGCCGACCAGTTTTTTCAAAGCGATACTCATTGGTTTGATAACTTGCGCTAAGATTGGCCCAAGGATGGACAGAAACAAAACATAGGCTGCTGCTAAGGCCCCCAACCGTGGATCAAGGCCTGCCGCCACTCCTAAGCCAGCAATCAAGATAGAAAATTCGCCATGCGCTATTAAGATCGAGCCTGCACGTAGACAGCCTAACTCGTCTGCGCCGGCTCGACGTGCTGACCACCATCCGGATAGAAGCTTGGTCAGCGTTGTTACCAGGCCCAATTCTACTGCCGGGATCAGAACTGGTGGTAAAACGGCAGGGTCGATCTGCAAACCGAAGAAGAGGGAAATAGTGGGGCGTGGTCCCTCAAAATACATTGAAGTCAGGCCATTGGTGGGGAAGAACTCATTTAAAAAAACATATTAGAATTGTCTGCCTCGGTCACCTCGGTCCAGACAATTTAAGATAAGGGAGAGAGTTGAGGAGGTTCATTAGGCAAAAATGAA
>CAZXXW010000109.1:0-12617 GCA_964644835.1 uncultured Anaerolineales bacterium | reverse complement strand
GAGGGGCATCCCCGGGACGGCGGGGCGCCTCGACAGCCGGGATCGGGTGCCCGGTCACATGGCGAGCCGTCTCGATGACCTCCCGCACCGAGTAGCCTGCCCCGTTGCCTAGGTTGTAGATCAATTTATCGTTTTCATCGAGGGCATCCAGGGCCAAGAGATGCGCCGAGATCAAATCACGGATGTGAATGTAATCTCGGATGCAGGTGCCATCGGGCGTGGGATAATCAGTCCCGAAGATATAAATCTGCTCGCGCTGCCCAACGGGCACTTGGAGCGTCAAGGGAATCAGATGCGATTCGGGCTGGTGCGCCTCGCCGCGGTTGGGCAGCGCCCCGGCGGCGTTGAAATAACGCAGGGCGGCATAATGGAGGCCGTGAACCCGGCGGTACCATTCCAGGGCCTGCTCGATCATCAACTTGGTCTGGCCGTAAACGTTGTTGGGGCCCAGGGGCGATTCTTCATCCAACGGCTCGTTGCTGGATTGGTACACCGCCGCGGTGGAAGAGAGCACGAAGTTGTTCACCCCCGCCCGGAAAGCGGCTTCGATCAGCCCGAAGGAGTTGCTGACGTTGTTATCGAAATATTTACCCGGGTCGGTCATGCTCTCGCCCGCTTCGATGAAGGCGGCAAAGTGCATCACGGCGTCGTAGGGCCGTGCTTGCAAGACGGCCTCCAGCGTCTCCCGGTCGGCCAAATCTGCCTCGATGAAGTCGGCCTCGTCAGGAACGGCTTTGCTATAGCCCTTGACCAGCGAATCGTAGACGGTGACGCGGTGCCCATGTTGGAGCAAAATTTGCGCGGCTGCGGAGCCGATGTACCCCGCCCCGCCGGTTAGGAATATGTTCATAAGTTCCTCTCTTTATTTTTTGACAAGATCGACAAGATGGACAGGATTTTTTCTTTTCTTCCGCTCATCGCTCTGAAAAATTGTTCGGGAGTTGCCTCATCTTGCGCTTGACTTCTACTTTTCGGGGACCAAAATTGATTAGCAAACCAATGTCTTTGTGGGTCGCGGTCAAATAATTGACCAATTGCACCTCGTGGGCTGTCACAATCCGTCGTACCGATTTTAATTCCACAATGACCAAATCTTCTACGATCATATCGACAACGAAATCACCGACGATTTGTTCCCCATAAAATACAGTGATCGGCTTTTGGGCTTGAGTTTGTATTCCGGCTTTTTGTAATTCAATCAACAAGCACTTTTCATAGACTGATTCTACGAAACCAAATCCCATCGTGTTATAAACGCGATAAGCACTTCCGATAATTTGCTCGGTCAGCTTTTCATATTTCACTTGAATCCCTCTTTAGCTCCAAAACATTCGCTGGTTGTCCAAGCCAAATCTTGTTTATCTCGTTGATCCTGTCAAAAAATCACGCTACGGCCCACCAATCGACGCCTTCGCGCAGGCCGAATCCCTCCAGGCGTTCGCGGATCAACTGGCGCGCGCCGCGGGCGCCCACCGCCGAGAGCACCACCGGATTCTGGTAGCGTCGCCACCAGGGAAGCAAGTCTTCGGGGGCGATGATCGGTTTGCCCCGGCGGGTACGGCCAATCTTCTTGGGGTCGATGTCCACAAAAGCGACCACGGGCATTTTCTCAGCCGCATCAGGTGTTTGCTCAGGCGGCGGCCCATCATCCCCGCGCCCCAGATGATCACAGCGTCACGGTCGGCCAGGGGACCGCGGGCGAGGTAGTATGCCTTGGCCCGCAGGAAGTTCTTCACCGAGTAGCGACTGTCGGTGCGGGTCAGCCGGTCGGCGTGGTCGCGCCAATACAATAAAACCTGGGGGATTTTGGCCAAACGCGCCCCGGCGAGATAAAAACGCAGCCACATATCGTAATCTTCGGGCCAGTTGTGTTCCTGGTAGCCGCCCACCTTGTCGAGCCAAGTCTTGCGGATCATCACGCTGGGGTTGGGCAAAGGGCTTTCGACGAAGATTTCCCGGCAGATGTCTTCGTGGCTGACGAGGGCATTGAGCCACTGGACATAAATGCGAAAGCCCTCCTCGACATCTTCGGCGGGGAACATCCGGACCAGGCTGCTGACCGCCGCGACCTGGGGATGCTCGTCTAGGTAGGTTGCTTGTTTGGCTAACCGTTCCGGGTGGACGCGGTCGTCGGCGTCCATGCGGGCCAGGTAGGGAGCGCGGCAGGCGCTCAGGGCAGTGTTGGCCGCATCGATGACGCCTGTGTGGGGACGGGACAAGACTCGAAAACGGGGATCCTCTTCGGCCCAGGCCTGAAGCTCCGCCAGAGTCCCATCGGTGGAACCATCGTCCACGGCGACGACTTCAAAATCAGAAAGGGTTTGTCGAGAGAGGGATTCCAATGTCTCCCCCAGCGTGGAAACGGCATTGTAACAAGGCATGAACACAGATACGGTTGGCATGGTTGCGATTCTAACGCCAATGAGATTCTCTTGCAAATCGGTCGAATTCTGCGGTATGATAGTTCCGCTTGAAAAACTAGTTTTTGGAGGTGTTGAATGCCAATCGTATCAGAATCACTTCAGGAATTATTGGCTCAATTTCTAACCTTTTTGCCCGACCTGTTGGCCGCGTTGGTCATCTTTGTTGCCGGCATTTACGGAGCTGGTTTGTTGACCAAACTCGTCCGCCGGACGATGGAACGCCGCAAAGCCGACCGAGAATTGACTCTCTTTTTCGTTCAGGTGACGCGCTGGACAGTCATTGTGTTGGTGCTGGTCGTCTCCCTGGAACATATTGGCTTCGACTTGACCGCATTCCTGGCAGGGTTGGGCATTCTTGGCTTCACGATCGGGTTTGCGCTTCAAGATGTGAGTAAAAACTTTTTCGCCGGACTGCTTCTGCTGCTGGAACAGCCTTTTAACATTGGCGATGTCATCGAAGTGAGTGGTTTTATCGGCGAGGTGGCCGATATCCAGTTGCGGGCGACCGAGTTATACACCTTCGACGGGCAAAATGTGATCATCCCCAACGCCGATGTGTTCATCAGCCCGATCAAAAATTACAGCCTGTTTGACAAACGGCGCATTGAACTGAAGGGCGGTGTTTCTTATGATAGCGATCTTGAGAAAGCTCGCCAGGTTGCGGTCGAGGCGATTTCTAAAGTTGATGGGGTGATGGATGATCCTGCCCCGCGTTTGGTTTTCGATAATTTTGGCGGCTCGACCGTTGACTTCACCTTGTACTACTGGGTTGATTTGGCCAACGCCGATTATCAGGAGAGCATCGATAGCGGTTTTCTTTATATCAAGCAGGCCTTCGAGGAACATCAAATCGAAATGCCTTTCCCGACGCAAGAAATTCGGCTGGTGCAGCAATAAATTCTCTACCCCAAGAAAAAGTCCCGATCTCAGCAGGAGATCGGGACTTTTTTATTCCTCATTGATGACCTTTTCGGCCAAATCTTGCAAGGTGTTGATCTCGTCTCCCTCGACGTGGTTGGCCTTCCAATAATAATCCAACAATTCCAGCGGCGTCAGACTGCCCATACTTTCATCTTCCGGCAGGCGGATGCGATTCTCTTGCTGGGGACGCTTGACCAGGTGGAGGGCAAAAGCATCGGAAGCGTAGTCTCGCAGGGCGGCTTCGTCGATGAGGGCCTCCCACTCGCGGGGATATTCCAGGATCAGGCGGACCATGGCGCCCTCGAGCCGGTCGGGGGAGGGAAGCGCGGCGCGCAGTTGCTTGCTGATCCCCTCTTTGGAACAGAGAGTCACGCTCCGGTCCACAAAGGGGCGAATCCCGGTCAAGGGGCGCCAGTCCACCTCGGTGGACTCTTTCTCGACCTCGGCGATGACGAAGTATTTGTCGTCGCCGGATTCGCCAAAATCGACCCGCTCGATCGAGCCGGGATAGACCACAGGGGGATGGGCGTCTTCGTTCAGGTTTTGGGGCTTGTGAATGTGCCCCAAGGCGACATAATCCAACTTGGGATTCTTGACCAGCGAACCGGAGAGCACCAAATCGCCTCCCAGCATGACCGTGCGCTCGCCCCCGTAGGATGCACCCTGCACCGAAGCGTGAGCGGTGAGCACAATCGGCAGCTCGGGATCGGCATTTTTGATCCAATTTTCGACCAGGTCTGTGAGCCGTTTTTCCAGCGCCTCGTAGATCTGCTTGCGGTCGCGCCCGTGAATATCGAGATGGGCGACCATCCCGGAGCGGGAAATCCAGGGCAGGGCAATCACCTGGAGGGGCAAATCCCAAAGCTCGTTGGGGCCGAGGAACATCGGCCGGTCGAGCGTGCGGATATAGGGTACCTGCAAGGTTGAGAACTCGGTGAGGGCATGGGCGCGTCCCAACGCGGGAGAAAGATCGTGATTGCCGACCAGCAACAGCGTGCGGATGCCCGCTCGCGACAGCCGCATGATCCGCCTGCCCCATTCGCGCTGATATGTCGGGGCCGGGTTGCGGTCTTTGTAGGCATCTCCTGCAAAAATGACCAGATCGACGTTCTCGTCGATGGCCGCGTCAACGATCGTGTCCAGCGATTTGAGGTAATCCATCACCCGGACGGGCAGGCCGGTCTCCGGGTCGTGGCGGCCATAGGTGGCCATGTCGATATGGGCGTCGGCAAAATGGATGATTTTGAGCATGCTAGGTAATCCAATCTTGGAGAATCAAATCAGGGATTCGCTCGAAGTGTTTTTGATTGTGTGTGACCAGTGGGAGAGCATTCTCGAGGGTAATGCTGGCGATTTGTAAATCGGGCTCGGCGATCAGAAGCCCCTGGCGGCGGAGCTGATTCTTGATGTGGCCGCATCTTCTCGCCGCTGATTCATCAAACGTCAAGACGGTCACGGCTTTGAGCAGCAGGTCAACCTGGCTCAAGTTGTGCTCCGGGCGATCTGATTTCAACGCTCCGTAAACTAACTCGCTGACAGTGATCGCCGAGACAAACAGGGCCGTCGTTGGTTCAATCTGCTTGCTGACATCCAGGTTCCCGCGCAAAATGGCCACGCAGTGATCGGTATCGAGCATGAAGCTCATAGGTTGACCTCGCGACCTGATGCCGTTTCGCGATCAGCGTAGATTTCCGCAACAAGGTCATCAAGGTCGTCACGAGCAGACCACCCGCCATAAGCCTGCATGATCGCATGGGCAGCTTCAGGTTCATCTCCCCGTTTTTCTTCCCGCTCCAATGCCTCCAAGCGGTGTAAATCTTCCAGGCTGATCAGGGCGGCAATTGGTTTCCCTCGCCGGGAGATGATAATCCGCTCGTCGCGATAAAGAACCCGGTTGATGAACTCGGATAAGCGAGTTTTCACGTCAGCGGTACCTCGAATAATGCCCATAGCGTCACTCCTGTTGGTCAATACGACTAATTGGAGTATAGCATGAGAGCAAAATGGGGTCAATTTTTCCGGGCAGGTTTGCGTGCTCGGAAAGAATAGAGAGATGTGATCTAGCTACCCGACAGTTTTAAAAATGGGACGCAGATTTCCGCAGATCTTCGCTGATTATAGGTAAAACCACAGAGAAAACACCTAAAAAAATCTTGTGAATCAGCGTCCAAAAAATAAGTGTCGGGTAATTAGAGATGTGATCCCAGATGAATATGATGAACGCACTTTTGTCTTCATCTCTGGTCGAATTTTTCGAGCTTGGATTATAATGTATTCAGTCTATCCTGAACGTATCAAATCGTAGAGGAGGTTGTTATGTCGAAACCACGTACGGTTCGTGCTCCCCGCGGCACAACGTTGACGTGTAAAAACTGGTTGATCGAGGCACCTTACCGGATGATCCAGCACAACCTGGAACCCGATGTGGCCGAGATTCCCGAGCAATTGGTCGTCTACGGCGGACGGGGCCAGGCGGCGCGTAGCTGGGAGGCCTTCGACGCCATTTTAGACAGTTTGCGCAACTTGGAGCCGGATGAGACTCTCTTGGTGCAGTCGGGTAAGCCGGTGGCTGTCTTTAAAACTCACCTGGACGCGCCGCGCGTCTTGATCGCCAACTCCAACCTGGTGCCGCATTGGGCTACCCAGGAGCATTTTGACGAATTGGCCGCCGAGGGGCTGATCATGTACGGTCAGATGACGGCCGGTTCGTGGATTTATATTGGCACCCAGGGCATTTTACAGGGCACCTATGAGACCCTGGGATCGCTGGCCCAGCAGCGCGGCTGGGGATCGCTGAAGGGCAAGTTTGTGCTCACCGCCGGATTGGGCGGCATGGGCGGCGCCCAGCCGATGGCGATCACGATGAACGAGGGCGTCGGGCTGATTGTCGAAGTCGACCCTGAGCGGGCGCAACGCCGCCTGAAAGATGGCTACGTCGATGTCGTTGTCGATGAGCTCGGCGAGGCCTTGGACCTGGTCGATGCCGCGCTGGCAAACGAAGAAGCCAAGTCGATCGGCCTGGTCGCTAACGCGGCCGATGTTTACCCTGAAATCGTTCGCCTAGGTATCGTGCCCGATGTGGTCACCGACCAGACCTCGGCGCACGATTCGCTTAACTATGTCCCCGCGGGCTTGAGCGTGGAGGAAGCCAATTCTTTGCGCCAATCTGACCCCGATGAGTACCGCCGCCGGGCGATGGTCTCGATGGCCATCCACGTGCAGGCGATGCTCGACTTGCAGGAGATGGGCGCCGAGACGTTTGATTACGGCAACAACATTCGCCAGCAGGCTTATAACCAGGGCGTCGAAAACGCCTTCGATTTCCCTGGCTTTGTGCCTGCGTATATCCGCCCGTTGTTCTGCGAGGGCAAAGGCCCCTTCCGCTGGGTGGCGCTTTCGGGCGACCCCGAGGATATTTACCGCACCGACGAAGCGATCATGACCCTGTTCCCTGAGGATGAGCATCTGCACCGCTGGCTGAAGATGGCCAAGGAGCAAGTTCCCTTCCAGGGGCTGCCCTCCCGGATTTGCTGGCTGGGCTACGGCGAGCGCGTCCAGGCGGGGTTGGTGTTCAACGATCTCGTCGCAGAGGGCATTGTCAAGGCGCCGATTGTGATCGGGCGCGACCACCTGGATTCGGGCTCGGTGGCCTCCCCCAACCGGGAGACGGAGGGGATGAAAGATGGCACCGATGCGGTCAGCGATTGGCCGATCCTCAACGCTTTGATCAACGCTGTTGGCGGTGCGACCTGGGTTTCCTTCCACCACGGTGGCGGCGTCGGGATCGGTTACAGCCAACACGCCGGACAGGTGATCGTCGCCGATGGAACGCCGGAAGCGGCCCGTCGCCTGGAGCGCGTTCTGACCACGGATCCCGGCTTGGGGATTGCCCGTCACGCCGACGCGGGGTACGAGCAAGCCATCGAGGCAGCCAAACGCCACGGGATCAAGATTCCGATGTTGAAAACCTAGAAGAGCATCTTTTTTGCATCACGCTTTGATGTTGTCGCTCAGGAAGCCAGGAATCCTTGAAGTTTATCTTTCATTTCTGGTTTCCTGAGCACGATGAACGTGTTTCGACACGTTTCGTATCACAGCAGATGAATTCATTCATCTGCTTTAGGAAGCACCACAAAATCCGTTAGAACTAGGAAAAAATAGATCGGCCTGAGGGTAAACTTGCGGTAAAATCCAGCCAAACAGTTGATGAATAAAAGTCAAAGGAAAGCGATGATCAAACGAATTGCAGTTTTCACCAGTGGAGGGGACGCCCCCGGCATGAACGCGGCCGTGCGTTCCGTGACGCGGACGGCGTTGGAGCGCGGCTTAGAAGTCTTCGCCATTTATGAAGGGTATCAGGGCATGGTCGACGGCGGCGATAGGATCAAGCCCCTGGAGTGGGATTCCGTCAGCGGCATCTTGCAGCGCGGCGGCACGGTGATTGGCACTGCTCGATGTGAGGAGTTTCGCACTCGTGAAGGTCGTAAGAAGGCTGCCCGCAATTTGATCAAACTTGGCATTGAAGGGCTGGTTGTCATCGGCGGTGATGGCTCTCTTACCGGAGCGAACATTTTCCGCCGGGAATGGGCCTCCCTAGTTGAAGACGTATTAGAAGAAGGCCAGATTACGGAGGAAGAGGCCGAAACCCATCCTCACCTGGCCGTCGTGGGATTGGTCGGTTCGATCGACAACGATTTCTGGGGCACTGATATGACCATCGGCGCGGACACGGCGCTGCACCGCATCACCGAGGCCGTTGACGCCATCACCAGCACCGCGGCCAGCCATCAGCGCACCTTTGTGGTCAAGGTGATGGGCCGCAATTGCGGTTATCTTGCTCTGATGGGGGCGCTGTCCTGCGGAGCCGATTGGGTCTTGATCCCCGAGAACCCTCCCGATGTGGAAGACTGGAAAGAGGTCATGGCGCAACGTCTCAAAGCCGGCCGCGAGGCCGGACGCCGGGACAATATCGTCATCCTCGCCGAGGGTGCCCGCGACCGCAACGGGGAGCGGATTGGCAGCAGTGATGTCCGCCAGGCGTTGGAAGAACGCCTCAACGAAGAGGTGCGGGTCACCGTCTTGGGCCACGTGCAGCGCGGCGGACGGCCGAGCGCGTTCGACCGCAATTTGGGCACCATGCTGGGGTACGAAGCTGTCGACGCCCTGATCGAGGCCAAGCCAGGTGATGAACCCCTCCACATCGGAATCCGGGGTAACCGCGTCGTCGCTTCTCCGCTGATGAAATGTATCGAGAAAACCCATCAGGTCACAGATGCGATCGATGCGAAGGATTATCAAAAGGCGATGGCATTACGCAGTTCCAGCTTCACCGACGCCTTCCGCACGCTCAAGACGATGGTGCGCGCTTTTCCCCATTCTCCCCAACCGGGTCAGGAGCGGTACCGCATCGCTGTGCTCAACGCTGGTTCTCCCGCGCCAGGGATGAACACGGCCACACGAGCGATCACCCGACTGGGGCTCGATCGCGGCCACATCATCTTGGGAGTCAACAACGGGTTTGAAGGTTTCGCCAAGAATGATATGCGTGAATTGGACTGGATGGGCACCAGCTTGTGGGCCTCGATGGGAGGTTCGGAGTTGGGCACCAGCCGCTTGGTTCCCAAGGGAAGCGACCTCTATACGATTGCTCGCGCCATCGAGGACAACCAGATCGATGGTTTGATCGTCATCGGCGGCTGGAACGCGTATGAAGCGGCTTACAAGCTCTATCTCGAACGGCCTAACTATCCGGCCTTCAACATTCCCATGATTTGTCTCCCCGCTTCGATCAATAATAACTTACCCGGTTCGGAACTGAGCATTGGCGCGGACACGGCGCTGAACAACATCGTCGAGGCTGTCGACAAGATCAAGCAATCTGCTGTCGCCACGCGGCGCTGTTTCGTCGTCGAGGTGATGGGCCACTGGTGCGGCTACTTGGCCTTATTGAGCGGCATGGCCACCGGTGCAGAGCGCGTCTATATGCACGAGAAGGGCGTCACCTTGAACGATTTGCAGGTTGATGTGAATTCCCTGATCAAAGGCTTCGAAAGTGGCAGACGGCTGGGGTTGATCATCCGCAACGAATATGCCAACCAGGTTTACACTACCGAATTTACTCGCGCCCTGTTCGAAGAGGAGGGACACGATCTCTTCGATGTTCGTTCCGCTATTCTTGGACATCAGCAGCAGGGCGGCAACCCGTCGCCATTTGACCGCATTCAGGCAACCCGCTTTGGCCGCTTATGCCTGGAGTTCTTGATCGATGAGATCGGTAAAGAGTCGACGCGTAGTTCTTTCATTGGCAGCCAGAAGGGCGAGATCAACTACCATGACATGCGCGATTTCCCCCGTCTGGTCGATATGGAGCACCAACGCCCTCTGGAGCAGTGGTGGTTGAATTTCCAGAAAATGAATCGCTTGATGGCTCAAACGGGTCCTAACGAAACGTGAGTTGTCCCCCCTCTCTCATAAAAAAGTCCGCACCGGCCGGTGCGGACTTTTTTATTCTTCGGGAGCACTGAAAAGTTGTAGAGTTTTAACAAAAGCGCTGGTCGAGTGTTTTCGACCAGCGGGAGAAAATGTATCGAGACCAAGCGTCTTTGATGTTTTGGGCGACATATCTCTCGCCGGAGCCCCGCTCATCGCGAAACGAAGTGTAGCATCCCCTTGGGGGACTGGTCTCGATACCCCCTTCGTTTCATTTGCCAACGGCACGCAACACCGAAGCGCGGGAACTCGACCGACGTTCGCTCTCTTATTTTGATTCGCACCCTATTCATCTTTCTTAGAGTCCGGCTGGCAAGGCTGATCGGGGTCGGGGTCTTCCGGCGGCATCCCCTTGGTGCCGGGACCGTACTCGCAGACGGCGCGCCAGGGTTGGTAGTGGGTTTTGAAGACGTCTTCGTGAAGAATCTTCCCGTCCCGGTACACCCTGCGGGTGACGGTCACATCGGCGCCGTCGATGGCCCAGTCGGTCTGCTTGATCTCGCCTTTCTCCAGTTCTTCGTTTTCTTCGTAAAGCGGCTCCGGTGGATCTTCCTGGTTGGTCAGTCCGGTGGTGTCCCACTCGACCTCGCGCCCGTCGGCGGTGGAGTAGAACTTCCAGGTGAGGTAATGGGCGCCGGGGTAGGTTTCCATCAACAGCCAGTTGTCGGTATCGTTGGTAAATTTGAAATCGACTACCGGCACGTAGACGGTGGCGTCCAGGCCGGCCCACTTGGAGTTTTGCCCACCGCCGTAGGTCTGCTCGTAATACGAGACCCGGTAGGCATGGGGGTGCCGCTCGACGATGGGATACCCGCCGAAGAAGACCGTCCGGAACAAGGTCGTGCTTACCTGACAAACCCCGCCGCCGACGCCTTTGATCGTCCGGTCGCCGTAGATGATCCAGGCCTCGGCGTAGCCGGTATCCAGGCTGACGTTGCCGAGCACCTCGGCCATCGAGAACGTCTCGCCGGGTGCGACCAACACCCCGTGAAAACGCTCCGCCGCCGTGTGAATGTTTTGGCGCCTGGAGGAGCCGGAGCCGTAGAAATAGGTCGTGTGCGAACTGACCAACTCGGTGATCCCCAGGCTCTCGGCGGTGGCGTCGTCGCTCACCTCAGGCCTGGTGTATTCCATATCCAGCGCTACGGTGTGCTCCCCGGCTAATACCTTTTCTTGAATTTGCGCCAAGGTCGCTTCGATATCCAGCGATTGGCCGGTCACAGAGGCTTGAATCACCTCCAGTTCTTCGGTCTCGTCGTTGAAAATGAAGCGGGCGTTTTGCCGTTGCCGCGCCAGGCCGGGGGCGATCTCGCTGAGAAAATCGTACAGACGCTGGTTGTTCAGGCCGACCTGGTAAGTTTCCCCCTCCGGGCCGGTTACCCGTTCGATTACCAGCATCTCGCCAAGATCTTTGGGCGAAAATGCCCAGGGGCCGGGACCCTCTTCCCCTGCGCCGGGCATCTCGATGGTCAACGGCGCGCTCAAAATCTGGCGGGCGATCTCGGCCTGCTTGTCCACGTCCAGGATCACAGGAGGATCTTCCTGCACGATCAGATCGACCTGGCCGTCGATCAGGTTTTGAGTCAGCGTCTTGATCTGCTCCAGCGTAGCGGGAATATCCACCCGGCGGCCAATCTGCCCGGGGCGGACGATCACCTCGGTGCCGTCCACCTTGAGCGACGCCTCGATGGTAGGGATGTTGATCTCCTCGGCGATCGTTTCCAGGCGTTGGTAGCCGATCTTTTGGTCGAGCGACATTTGAATCGGGAGGGTGACGCCCTGATGCCAGGCCCGGAACTGGGCTCCCAGCCGGGGGATCAGCGCCCCCTTGCGGCCAAGTTCGTAGGCTCGTTGGGCGTTTTCTTCAGGGCTGAAATTGAGACCAAGTTCGGCGGGAGAGAGAAACCAGGTTTGATCGCCATCCCGTAGCACAATCTTGCCCTGGAGGGGATACTCATACGCACTTGCAAGCTGGTCGGCAGCCTGTTGGGGAGTCTGGCCCGAAACGTCGACCCAGCCAACCCGCACGCCGGGATAGATTTTGCCTGCATAGCGGACGTGATAGCCGATTACCACGGCGACCAGGGCGAGAGAAAACAAGATAGCGCCGCCAAGTACCATTAAAAGAAGACGTTGCAGCGGAGAACGTTTTGTCGCATTCATATGCCCCGATTCTACCAGACTTGGCCGAAAGGCGTAAATTTCAGACTTGCGAGGTCTCAGCTCCCTGCTCCATTGGGAGTGTTTCGCAAAGACCTCGGAGGGCTGCGTTGAAGTCTCTCCATAGCTGTGCGCAGGTCTCTCAGCCAGGAAGGATGGGCGCTTGACTCCAATAGGAACTTGGCAACAAATTCAGTAAGGACTCGCCTCCGAATCCAGTAAGGATTCTCGAAAAGTAGGCCAAGGACTCGCGGTGAGTAGGCCAAGAACTCGCGCCCAAAACCAAGAAGGGTTGCATTCGCTCTCCAGGCGAAAAATCCCCCCAGCCCGAAGATAGGAATTCAAATCTGTTCCAACCAACCCTCCAACAGTTCGACCTGGGCATCTTGTCCCAAGGCTTGATAGGTTTTGATCGCATCCTGTGTATAGGTCTTTGCCTTTTCACCATTGCCCAAATCCTGATGGGTAAAGGCCAATAAGGCTTGCAGTTCCCCAATCAAACTCTTATCTCCCTCTTGCTCGGCTTTTTGCAAGCCAAGCTGGGCAAGTTCCAAAGCCTGATCCAAGTCCCCCATATCGGCCAAAATAGCGCTCTTGCGGCTCAGGGCGCTGGCTTCGGCCAAT
>CAZXXW010000108.1:0-12854 GCA_964644835.1 uncultured Anaerolineales bacterium | reverse complement strand
CTTTCGTGCGGCCTGTTGTGTATCAAAAATCAATCAAACCTTTGCCCAAAAGCTCCCCATCAATTATTCACGGGCAAACCGCTCCGCATACAAATCCTCATCGTAAGGGGCTTGGCGATGGGAGCAGTCCAGGCGGGGACAAAGCTGACAATTGACATAATCGCTCTCGGTTTGGAAGCGAATCCCGGATACAGATTGGCTGGGATTCATCAACAAGCTGTCCAGAAGTCGCACCCCAACCGCCTTCTCGGGGTCACCCAAGAGTTCAAACAAAGGAATCTGAGCCTGGATCGGCCAATTGTTCAAAGACCCGGGATTCATCGTCGCGGTTTTGCCAATCCGGTAGCGCTCTTCGAGATGGTCGACGAGATAATCTCTGGCGATCGTCAAAGCGATGCCATTGATGACATCGGCATAATACTCTTCAAGCATACCATCGATTGAATCTTTCCATACCTGAAGCTCCTGGCCGCAGGTGACCACAAAGGCAAACACCCGGTGGATGCCTTCGAGGTTGACCCGCAGCACCCGGCTCTCAAACAACGTTCCTCCCAATGCAACACTTTCTTCACCCTTCGGCTCACAAGACACCATCCGATACATCGCCCTAGGTTTGGCGATCGGTTTCACTTCTTCGACCATCCGCTCGATGGCATCGGCGCTGGACTTGCCCACTTTTGTCTCCACAACATGCTGGATCTGTTCGGGCGTGGGCTCAAAGGGAATCTGATCAAGAATAACAGGTTTCATTGTCTCTCTCCAAGAATAGGTCCAAACGAAGGCATATTCTAACATTTTCGCCCCGATCGAGCTATTGCGATTTGATTGAAACAACGCTCAGGTTCTAAACTCGATACCTTGATTTGTTTCCCTCTGCTGATTAGAATCTCCACTATGAGCATTTTGCAAGCTGATCACGGCCAACGAACGCTGCTCTTCCTTAAATTGGGCGGCTCGCTGATTACGGATAAAGCCACCCCCTACACCCCGCGCCCGGAGGTGATCACCCGCCTGGCAGGTGAGATTGCCACCGCGCTGGAGGCTCATCCGCGTTTGAAGCTGGTCCTGGGACATGGATCGGGGTCTTTTGGTCATGTGGCAGCCAAACGTTTCGGCACCCGCCAGGGCGCGGATTCGCCGGAAGGGTGGCACGGCTTCGCCCAGGTCTGGTATCAAGCCTCGAGATTGAATCGCATCGTCATCGATGCGCTGCACGGAGCCGGGCTGGCCGCGGTGGCGCTGCCTCCCTCGGGAGCGGTGACCACGCGTCAGGGTCAGGTGACCACCTGGAACTTGAGTCCGCTGCGCTCCGCGCTGTCGGCGGGATTGCTCCCGGTAGTGTATGGCGATGTCGTCTTCGATCAAGCCATCGGCGGGACGATTCTCTCCACCGAGGATCTTTTCGCCCATCTGGCCAAAGCTTTGCATCCCAGCCGGATTCTCCTGGCCGGGCAAGATCGGGGCGTCTGGGGCGATTATCCCGCTTGCAACGAGCTGGTCAAAACGATCACGCCCCAAACTTGGAGACAACTCGCCCCGGCGCTGGACGGCTCAGCGAACACCGACGTCACCGGCGGGATGGCCAGCAAAGTCGAAACCATGCTAGACTTGGTTCAAGCGATATCCAGCCTGGAGGGGCTCATTTTTTCAGGCGAGGAACCCGGCCAACTAAGAGCGGCGCTGAACGGGCAAGACCCGGGCACCCGCATTCATGCAGGGAGGTAAGGATGAATATTCTATCGGCGGAACACGAAACCATTTTGAAAGAAGAGCGCAAGCTGCTCAGCGATTTGCGCATGGCCTTGGCCGAATTTGGCGCCTCACCGGAGGATCAAAACGCCTTGGCCGAGTCGATCCAACAAGTGGATGATTTCTTCTTGTTGGTGGTTGTGGGCGAATTCAACGCGGGGAAGAGCGCCTTCATCAACGCCTTGCTGGGCGCCGATATTCTTAAGGAGGGGGTGACGCCAACGACCACGCAAGTTAATATCTTGCGCTACGGTGAGAAAGAAAAACGCGAGGTCATCGACAAGCAATTACACGTCTTGACCGCGCCGGTTGACTTTCTCACCGAGATCAGCATCGTCGACACACCCGGCACCAACGCGGTGATTCGTGAGCATGAGGCGATCACGCTCAACTTCGTCCCCCGCTCGGATTTTGTCCTGTTCATCACCTCGGCAGACCGGCCCTTCACCGAGAGCGAGCGCGCCTTCCTGGAGCGAATTCACGATTGGGGCAAAAAAGTTGTCGTCGTGATCAACAAGATCGACATCCTCCAGAACGAAGATGAAATTGCCCAAGTCGAGGCGTTCCTGGCCGACAAGGTGAGCGCCCTGTTAGGCGTCAAACCGGAGATTTTTCCGATCAGCGTCCGGCTGGCTCTGCAAGCCAAACAAGGCCAACCCGCCCTGTGGCAAGAGAGCCGCTTTGAAGCCCTAGAAACGTACATCCACGATATGCTGGATGAAGCCGAGCGCCTGCGCCTGAAATTCCTCAATCCGCTGGGGGTCGGCAAACATCTCGCCCAGGCGTACATTCAAAAAACCCAAGCTCGCCTGGCATTGCTCGAGGATGATTTCAGCATGCTCGAAGATGTCGAGCGCCAACTCCAGCTTTATCGCCAGGACATGCTCGAGGCGTTCGACTTCCGCATGGCCGACATCGACAACATCCTTCACGAGATGGAGCAACGCGGCGAAGTCTATTTCGACGAGACCATGCGGCTGGCGCGGGTTTTCGATCTACTCAACAAAGACAGGATTCAGGAGGGATTCGAGGAGCAGGTCATCGCTGACACCCCTGAGAAAATCGAAAAGAAGGTCCATCAACTAATCGATTGGATGGTGGCTGCCGATTTGAAGCAATGGCAAGCGGTGACAGAGTACATCGCCGACCGCCAACAAGAACACAAAGACCGGATCGTCGGTGTCGGCGGGATGAGCAACTTCCACTACGACCGCGAACGCCTGATCGAGGGAATTGGCCGCGAGTCCAAACGCGTGGTCGAAACGTATGACAAAACCGCCGAGGCGCGCAACATTGCCCAGGGGGCACAAAGCGCGGTGGCGGCCTCCGCCGTGCTTGAGGCCGGTGCCGTTGGATTAGGCGCCCTGGTCACCGCCATCGCCACGACCCTTGCCGTTGATATTACCGGCATCCTGCTGGCCGGTCTTGTCGCCGTATTGGGATTCTTCGTCATTCCGGCCAAGCGCAGACAGGTCAAACAGGAGATGCGGGCCAAAATGGAGACAATGCGCACCCAGTTGACCCGAGCGCTGCGCACCCACTTCGAGAGTGAAATCGAGCAGAGCATTGCCCACATCAACGATACGATCGCGCCCTACAGCCGCTTTGTGCGCGCCGAGGGCCAGAAAAACAAGACATCGTTGGAAAGACTGAGAGAAATTCATGCCGAACTGAATCGCCTTGAAGCGAGGATCAAGGCATTGTCATCTTAAGCGAGTTGACAGTTCATTGCTCGTGCATTAGACTCTCTTCTCCAAACGATTACGTTTAGGGATACAATACAACGAACAGCACAACATACCGACAATTTCATATTCTTATCACTACCAGCAGGAAAGCCAAATGAACCTATTAATGAGCTATCCTGTGATTAACTTTTGCTTATGTTTTATACACGCAAACAACTAGAAGAATTAGAAGCACAGCAACTGGCCCCCTACGGCTGTCACAGCCGGGATTCGAAAGGGCGCGCCTATCCCGAGGATGAGCCCGCTTATCGGACTGCTTTTCAGCGCGACCGGGACAGGATTTTGCACACCACCGCTTTCAGACGCCTGGAACACAAAACCCAGGTTTTCATCACGTATGAGGGTGATTATTACCGCACCCGTCTGACCCACACGCTAGAAGTGGCTCAAATTGGGCGCACGATGGCGCGGGCGCTGGGAGCAAACGAAGACCTCATCGAGGCGATTTGCCTGGCCCACGATCTCGGTCACTCCCCCTTCGGTCATTCGGGAGAAGTTGCCCTCAACCGTCTGATGAAAGATCACGGTGGCTTCGACCATAACAAGCAATCCCTCCGGATCGTCACCGAAATGGAAGAACGCTACCCCAATTTTCCAGGCCTGAATCTGACCTGGGAGGTGCGCGAGGGCATTGTAAAGCACGAGACCGAATATGACGTCGCAGACGCCAGCGAATACAATTCGAAGCTGCGCGGCCATCTCGAAGCACAGATCGCCAACATCGCCGATGAACTCGCCTACACAGCCCATGATTTGGATGACGGTCTCCGGTCCGGGATGATCACAACGGACATGCTCGAGGGCATCACGCTCTGGGAGATCATCACCCAACGGATCAACTGGGAAGGGCCGCCCCTCAAAGAACTGACCCACCATCGCCTGATCCGGGAATTGATCGGCATGCTTGTTACCGATGTACTCGAAACCACCGACCAGACCATCCGGTCGAGCAGCATTCAATCCGTAGAAGCGCTGCAAAGGTTGGACTATCCGGTCGCCAGCCCCGGCGAGGAGATGCGTCGCCGCAGCCGCCAGCTAAAAGATTTCCTCTATGCCAATTTATATCGCCACCCGCGAGTCGTGCGGATGCAAGATAAATCAGAGCGCGTCATTGAGGAATTGTTTCACGCCTATCGAGCGGAACCGGATATGCTTCCCCGCCACATTCAAAAACAAATCGATCAGATCGGCTTGGAGCGTACGATTTGCGACTACATCGCCGGGATGACCGATCGCTTTGCAATCGAAGAATACATGAAGCTCTTCGACCCAACCGTTAAACCTTAACTACAGAGAAAGAAAATGATGAACAAAGAACAATACCTAACCAAAGAAGGAGAAGAAAAATTACGAGAAGAACTCGAGCATCTCAAAGGGCCTGTCCGCCAAGATTTAGCCAAACGGCTCAAGGCAGCCATTGAGATGGGCGATTTGTCCGAAAACGCCGAGTATATTTCCACCAAAGAAGAACAAGGCTTCATCGAGGGACGCATCCAAGAGATCGAATACATCCTTCGCAACGCGGTGATCATTGAGGAAAGAGACGATGGCTACGATACTGTCTCGCTCGGAGCAAAAGTCACCGTGCAAGAAGATGATTATCCCCCCGAGGTGTATCAAGTTGTGGGCAGCAAAGAAGCTGATCCCGCTAACGGGCGTATCTCCAACGAATCACCGATCGGCCAAGCGATCCTGGGCAAAAGCGTCGGCGATGAGGTGGAAGTTAAAACTCCGGGAGGGGCCCTCAAACTGAGCATCGTCGATATTGAGTAATCCGCCGACGAGACAACCCCCTTGAATCAAAAAAACCCCGCTTTTTGCGGGGGTTTTTTGATTCAGAAACAAATTTGTTATTTTTGCCAGATAGCTAATTCCAGGGTGAGACGATCGAAGAAGCTGCGCTGAGGGGCAGCAGAACTGCCATAGGCCATATCCACAACCCGGGCGACCAGTCGCAAGGTGGCTGTCTCCAAAATCATCTCGGCGCCCGGCTCTGCAAGGAACGGTTCGCCTTTTTTCTCCAAGCGTTCTCGCAAGGTGTTGTCTGAATAAGCGTGTTCGCTCATCAACACCTTAGTGACAGTTTGAATATCGTTTTTGTCAAACAGCCATACTTCGAAAGCAGCGACCTTCTTGGGCTCCCCTACGCCGATCGACTCAGAAATGCCAATGCCGCATTCGCCGAGGAAATCGCCGGTGGGTGAATCAATGCTGAAGGAGTCATCAAAGAGATCATCCCCCATCATGTAGGTGGTCATAAACTGGGTCATCGGGGGTGTTTCGCCGCGGGCAGCGAAATCGGTCGGTTCTGCCTGACGGGTGTATTCTTGGGCTTGAGAAGCCGGAGAAACGGACTCAGAAAAGCGGCTGCGCCCTCGGATGACATAGAAATACACAACAATACCAACAAGCGCAACGGAGAGAATACCGCAAACAAGCAAGATCACAGACAACGTTCCGCCGCCTTCCTCCTCACCTCCCTCGGCTCGATCCTCACCTTCTGCTGGCTGGGTAGCTTTTGGCTCACCGCCACCACCTTCTGGAACAGTCACTCCCCCCACTGCCTGGGTGAAATTATCTATCGCCTCCGTTCTGACGGATTGGGGATCTCGCACAACAGCTTCAAGCGTATCTGAAGCCGTATCCTCCAGAGCATTCCAGCGGATGATGGCCAAATCACCGTTACCTGACGTGGCGTAAGCGTTAATCGCCATGCGGAGATAATCTACACGCCAGGTTGCTTCCATCTCGCTGGGGCCCGCGTCGACCCATTTCACCGGCCAGATCCCCCACCCCATCACAAACCAGCCGAACAAAAGGCCGACCAAAAAAGCCAAAGCAGCCAAGACAATCGGATTCGCTAGTCTTTCTCTGATCTCATCCATAATGTTACTCCCAAGAAGATCTTTGCCAGATCAATATGTCCTCAGGTGATTACAATTCCCTTTCACCTTATTGTAGACTAGACCTTAAAAAGATGCAATCCCCTAATTGCAAAAACAGCAATTCTCATCGTCGATGTAATCGCAGCATTCTCTGCAACGCAACCTTTGAATTCATCATGAAAAGCCAGCCAGAAACAGATTTCTTTCAGGCGCATTATCAAAACGACGCGCCGCTCACACAACGCGTCGTTCCATCTTACAAGACACATTTTTTGGCGAGGACTATCGATTAATCCTCAGGGAGAACTTCGTCCCGCAAGATTTGATCTTCGCAACTGAGACAAACGGCGTAGCGTTTGTTCTTCTCGACCAGCATGCCGCCACAGTTGGGGCAGGCCACCTTGAGCGGGCGATTCCAGGTGGAGAATTCACATTCGGGGTAATTGGCGCAGCCATAGAACACGCGCCCGCGGCGGGTTTTGCGTTTGACCAGATCGCCGCCATCTTCCGGACAAGTCACCCCAATTTTCTCCAACCAGGGTTCGGTGTGGCGACAATCGGGGAAATTGCTGCACCCGATGAACTTGCCATGCCGACCCCAACGGATGACGAGCGGATGGCCGCATTCGGGGCAATCCCGCCCGATCTCTTCGGGCCCGGTGTTCATGTCGGGCATCTCTTCCTTGGCCCGCTCGAGAGTCTCGGAAAATGGCCCGTAGAATTCTCGCACCACCTCGACCCAGCTCTTCTCTCCCGATGCGACAGCATCCAGGTCTTCTTCCATGTGAGCGGTAAAATCGACGTTGACGATGTCGGGGAAATGATCGGTCAACAAATCGTTGACCAGGATGCCCGTCTCGGTAGGGCTCATCCGGCGGTCCTCCTGGACGATGTAGCCGCGTTGTTGCAACGTCGACAGGATCGCGGCATAGGTGGAAGGCCGGCCAATCCCGTTTTCCTCCAACTCGCTGACCAACGAAGCATCCGAGTACCGCGCCGGGGGGCGGGTAAAGTGCTGCTCAGGGATCAGGCGAAACAACTTCAACACTTGTCCGACGGTCAAATCGGTGGGAACGGGCATCGGCTCCTTTTCGCCCTTCTTCTTCCGGTCGGCATAGACGACCAAAAAGCCGGGGAACCGGATCGTCGATCCGGAGGCGCGCAGCAGGTAGTCGTGCTTGGCGCCCGAACTCTTGATCTCGATCGAGATGGTGTTGTAAATCGCCGCGCTCATCTGGGAGGCGACAAAACGCTGCCAGATCAGCTTGTAGAGGCGATACTGGTTACGAGACAGGTGCTCCTTGATCGATTTCGGCGTCCGTAACACCGACGTCGGGCGAATGGCCTCATGGGCCTCCTGCGCCCGCTTCGATTTAGTTTGATACTCGGGCGGCTCTTTGGGAATATATTTTTCCCCGTACTTGCTGAGAATATAGCCGCGGGCCTCCTGCTGGGCCACCTTGGCTACATTGGTTGAGTCCGTGCGCATATAGGTAATCAAGCCGGTTTGGCCGTCATCGCCCATATCAACACCCTCGTAAAGCTGCTGGGCAATTCGCATCGTCCGGCGTGCCGAGAAGCGCAAACGCCGGGAGGCGGATTGCTGCATCGTGCTGGTGGTGAAAGGTGCCTTGGAGTTGCGGCGTCGCGTTCCTTTCTTGGCCTTGGAGACTGTATATTTCGCCTTCTCCATATCGACCAGCAAGGGTTGAACATCGCCCTCGGTGGATAGCGTCGGCTCTTCTCCATTGAGGCGCACCAACTCGGCCACAAAGCTCTTCTTGTGCCCGTTGGGTGAAAATTCGGCCTCGATGCTCCAATATTCTTCCGGATCGAAGGCATCGATCTCGCGCTCACGCTCGACGATCAAACGCAGCGCTACGGATTGAACCCTTCCGGCCGAGAGGCGGCCGCGCACCTTTTCCCACAACAGGGGGCTGATGCTATAGCCAACCAAACGGTCAAGAATACGGCGGCCTTGTTGGGCATCGACCAAGTCCATATCGATCCCCCGGGGATGATCAAACGCTTCCTTGATCGCCGGTTCGGTGATCTCGTGAAAGACCACCCGTTTGGCCCGCTCCGGCTCGATGTCGGCGGATTCCATCACATGCCAGGCAATCGCCTCGCCCTCCCGGTCCAGGTCGGTGGCCAGATAAACTTGCTCGGCTTGTTTGGCCAGCTTCTCGATCTCTTTGACCGTATCGCGCTTCTCGTTGGGGACGCGGTAGGTAGGCTCGAAGTCATTCTCCACATCGACGGCCATCCGGGAACGGAGCAAGTCGCGCACATGCCCGACCGAAGCTTTGACCTTGTAACCTTTGCCCAAATAGCGGCCCACACTGCGCACCTTGGTGGGCGACTCCACAATGACCAAATTGCCCGAACGTTTAATTTTCTTCTTGCGCCGCCGCTTGGTAACTTTCGGCGGTTTCATGCCTTCATGGGCTTCTGTTCGGCCCATGCGGAATACATTCGTGCCGCAGACACTGCAAACGCCGCGCGTCGCCGGCGTCCCTGTCGAGGTAAAAACCGGCTTCTGATCTTCGATCTCTCTTTTCTGTTTACACTTTACACAATAAGCTTTCATAAAAATGTTTATAAATATCTTTCATTCTTCTCTTTTAGTTGCTTAACGACGTGACGCACTTTCTGCGCCTGATCTTTCCTACACACTAAAACAACGTCCTCGGTATCAACCACGACTAAATCATTGACCCCTATGGTGACAACAAGACGATGCGACGGCTGTTTGTAAACCAAAGTTCCCTGTGTGTCAAGGGAGAAATACGCATCTGCCAGGAAAATATTGCCGTCTGCATCGCTGGGCAGGACATCGAAAAGGGCGCCCCAACTGCCGACATCGTTCCATCCCAAGCCCTCTGCAGGGATGACGACGACATCCTCGGCGTTCTCCATGATGCCATAATCAATTGTCTCCGGCTGGATCTGAGGCCAAACATGGTCGATCACATCTTCACGTGCAGGCTGGTTCCACGCCTGGGAGATTTGATTCAGCTTGGAACTCAGCGCGGGCATCTGGCGCTCGAATTCGGCCATAATCCGGTCGGTTCGCCACACGAACATGCCCGAATTCCAAACATAATCGCCGCGTTCGAGCATCGCCTCCGCCCGTTCATGATCGGGTTTTTCGGTAAACTGCACCACGCGATAGGTTTCCAAACCGCGGTTGGTTTCAACCAACTCACCCTGATGGATGTAGCCGTACCCCGTAGCGGGATAGGTCGGCTCGATTCCCAGCGTGACAAGGTGGCCATGTTGCGCGGCGTCATGCGCCGAGAGCAACAAATCGCGAAACAATTCTTCCTGCTCAAAAATGTGATCAGCCGTCAAAATGGCCATCACCGCTTGCGGGTCTCGTTGGTGCAGGGCCACAGCGGCCAGACCAACCACCGAGGCCGTACCACGGGGCATCGGCTCCAATAAGAAGTTCTCCTCCGGAATCTGGGGACGCTGTTGGCGGAGCGCCTCGGCCTGCTCGGCGACGGTGACGACGTAAATTCGCTCCGGCGGTAAGACCCCATCCAAACGGTCCACGGTAATCTGAAAAAGGGAGCGCTGCTCAACCAGCGGCAGCATCTGCTTGGGTTTCTCCCGACGTGAAAGCGGCCACAGTCGCGTGCCGCCGCCCCCGGCCATAATCACAGCATAATAATGGTCATTCATCTTTCACCTGCTCATTTCTTCATCACTTATAGTAGTTATGATCCTACTCACCGCTGAGCCGCGCAGTGCGCAGAGATTCGAGTAAACGTTTGCATCATTTGTGCAAGTCCTATCGATCAAATTAGCCACCCATCACTTTTAGAAAAAACGGGAGAACGCTGGTTTGCGAAGCATGCCGTTGGCAAGTGTTTTCGAACAGCGTGAGAAAATGTATCGATACCCGGTCTTCCCGCTGTCCTGGTCTCGATACTCCTCCACTAGCGCTCCGGAGCTCGACCGACGGACAGATCAAAGCAATGGATAGCTGGTTGATCAAAAACTATTGATTAGCTTCATAATCCGCGTCCATCTCACCGATGGCCATGTAGCGCATGCTGCCAACTTTGCGGACCATGCCTTTCAACTCCATCATTGCCAGGGTGGCGGTGACCTCCTCGATGGGCATGCCGGTCTGAACTTGAATCTCGTCCACATGCAGAGATTCGTAACCCAAAACATCGAAAATCTGCGCCTCGCTGGGGTTGGAGGGCAGCACCGTCCGGGCCTGGCGCTGCTCGGTCAGCAGGGACAATTCCAGCGTTTCGAGGATCTCTTTCGGATCCAGCAGCGGGTGGGCCCCTTGCTGGATCAGCCGGTTGGGGCCGCGGCTTTGAGGCGCCATCACATTACCGGGGACGGCAAAAACCTCCCGACCCTGCTCCAAGGCAAAATCAGAGGTGATCAAGGCCCCGCTGCGTTTTCCCGCCTCGACGACTACCGTCGCCAGGGAAAGCCCGGCGATGATCCGGTTACGGGGCGGAAAGTTGCGCCCCTCCGGCGGGGTGCCCGGCGGGTAATCGCTGATCAGGGCGCCCTGAGAGACAATGTCTTCTGCCAGACGACGGTGTTCGGGCGGGTAGATGCGATCAACCCCGGATCCCAAAACGGCCAATGTGCGCCCGCCAGCGTCCAGGGCGGTGCGATGGGCAACACCGTCGATCCCCCGCGCCATGCCGCTGACCACGGTAACACCGTTACGAGCCAGCTCACGAGCGATTCTCTCGGCCACCTGTCGCCCGTAGGAGGTCGCCCGGCGGGTCCCGACGATGGCTACAGCCCAATCATCCTCAGAAGTGATCGTCCCGCGCAAATACAAAACAGGCGGGGCATTTTCCACATCGCGCAAGCGGGCGGGATACCCTTCATCCTCCCAGGTGAGGACGTTAATCTCTTTGGCTTGAATATCCTCCCAAACTTGTTCCAGCGAGACATCGGCGCGCAAACGCACCAAGTTTTCAACCAGCTTGTCGCTTAATCCCGTCTGGCGCAACGCCTGAGACGAAGCCGTCCAGGCCTGTTGGGCATCGCCAAACGTATCGAGCAGGGTCCGCAAACGGACCGCCCCAATTCCCTTAACCATGCTCAAACCAACCCAATAACGTCGAAAGTCGTCCACAACCGCCCCCCAAATAGCATCAATTTTGATTGTATAGAAAACGAGTATCAGAATACCATAGAGGTTTTGGATATGTCAAGATGAGGATTGTGGCGAGCTAAAAGGCAGTCAGCAGCGATTCAACATTGCAGCTATCGGGGACGCTATCCCCCATCAACGGTCATCAGGCAACAATCCGGGCAAGAGATGCACCCGCATTTCGTCCCGTTCCAGGCTGATATCCAAAACAACGGAGGGGATGTCGGGCAACAGAAGTTCCTTGCCATCCGGCATCCGCACGATGAGGACATCGTTGGAACCAGTTTCGATGATCTCCTCAACTTTCCCCAAGAACTGGTCGTCCTCGTCTCGGACAACGCGCAAACCGAGCAATTGATGCAAATAAAACTCCCCCTCCGGCAAGGGAGGGCGGTCGTCGGCGCGCACGTAGGCGACCTGATTGCGCAGGACGCCAACCTGATCGCGATCGGCATATTCTTCGAAAGCGATCAAGATGTCATTGCGGTGCCAGCGCACGCTCCGGATGGTCAACGGGGCGTGCGCCTCGCCAACATAGAGCATGACGCCCGGCAGTAAACGCTCGGGAAAATCGGTCCATACGGACATGACCATTTCGCCGCGAACACCGTGAGGCCGGCGCAGTTTGCCAATTGCTAAAAATGCAGGCCCGCGCTGCTTTTGCGAGCCTGCATCCTTTTCACCAGAAACGGGACGATCCTGTGGTGTCATTGAGGGTCGACAATATCGAGATCTGCTTCTTTGCCCTCACGCGTCGCGGCGACATTGACCAAGCGGCGCATGGCGTTAGCCACACGACCGCCCTTGCCGATGACGCGACCCATATCGTCTTTGGCCACATGGAGCTTCAAGAAAACCTTGGAGCCGCGATCTTTCTCTTCCACGCGGACGGCCATAGGATCATTGACCAATGAACGAGCGATAAACTCGACTAATTCTTTCAAGATTCACCTCCCAAAGAACGTTCAAACAGGGGTGTGACCCCTGAGCCCATCTTTCAAGGCTATCTGAACGATCACGCAAAACTACTCGGATGGCAAGAAAGCTATTCGGCGTCTTCGGTTTCTTCGTTGTCTTCTGCGGTGTCTTCGGCCTCTTCTTGCTCTTCAGCCTCTTCGACTTCTTCTGTTTCTTCTTCCTCAGCCGGTTCTTCTTCAACCGCGTGCTTTTCTTGTTTCGGTTTGGAAATCAGGCCTTCACGACGAGTGCGGGGATCAATATCGCGCTCCTCATAGAGGGCGCCTGCTTCTTCCAAGAGCGTGTCCAGGTCGTCGCCATCTTTGAAGCGCTGGTAGCGATCGTAGAGACCAACTTGATTGAAAATGCTAACTA
>CAZXXW010000107.1:0-13053 GCA_964644835.1 uncultured Anaerolineales bacterium | reverse complement strand
AGGGAAACGGTCATACCAGCTTTGGGACCAAGCACGGAGCTGACAGAGTTTGCGCCTATGGAAATTACTTTGTAACTTTCTCCTGTCCCCTCAACTGGCACTTCGAATTTGGTGACATCTTCTCCCCCTGACCACCACCGTGTTACCAAGCGGGAAAATGATAGCGAACCAAAAAGGTAGGAAACAACAAACGTCAGTAATAGGCCTCCGATTTCCATATCGCCTCCAATTCTTTGTCAGGTTTTTCAGCATCGAGCATAGAAAGTGGCTAAGTTGATCACGTTTCAGATAAAATCTAAAAAGCCTACAGGTTCTTTTGCCTGAGGGCTTTTTTCTTAGAGGCTAAGTAGCTAAACTAACGTGTTTTCTGTATTGAGAAATACGGCTTGCTTCTTTTTATCTTCTTCGAGATGCTCAATCAAACGAGACACTCTGTGAAATTCGCGCAGGTTTTTCAATGCTTTGCGATCGTAAACTTTATAGCACGCTCCTCCTGCTGCTTTTGCCAAGTAAAGACAAGCATCCACATCAAGGAGAATTTCATCGATGTTTTCGTAGCCATCATCCCCAATGATGATTCCAATACTAGCTTGAATCTGAATCTTGCCATTCACATCGGCCAGGGTGTCTCTCAAATTATCTAGAATACGGCGCGCGATCATGATGGGAATTTTCTTATCGGGGACATCCTCGATTAGAATGAGAAAATGATCATATTCAAACCTGGCAATCGTGTCTGTAGGTCGAAGTGTGCTTTTCAATATTTGCGCTGTCGCCTTCAAGATTTTGATACTGTCCTCCCTGCCATTTTTCATCTCAACTTCGCTGAATTGATCAATATCTAAAAACATAACGGCATATTTATTGTGCGCGATTTGACTGGAACGCTCGAAGGTATATGCCAAACGAGCCATAAAAAAGGAGTGGTTATAGAGACCGGTGATTTCCTCCAATGGAGACTCATCAATACTTCCTTCCGTTGAGCGTAAGCGCTGCGCCAAGTTGCTTAACTGATTGATGTTGACCGGTTTGAAGAGAATAAGATCGGGTTCCACCGGCAATGTTGCAGCTATTTGAGCATGAGCCGTAATGACAATCACGGGAATATCTTTCAAGCGTGGGTCTGCGTCCATTGTCTCGAGAATCTCAATACCAGAAATTCCAGGCAGGTTTAGATCTAAAAGCACAATATCGGGTTTCGTCTCGGAGAGATGTTCCAGCGCAACTTGACCATGTAAAGCGATCTCAGTCTTATATCCAGACATGTCTAAAACTTGCCGGAACAAAGCAACAATATCGCGATCGTCTTCGATAATCAGAGCAATTGGTTTTTCCATCGGTTCGTCCTTATCGTGACTTCATCCATTAACGGCAGATCTCAAGATTGATGAAAAAGAAAAACCGGCCAACGTTGGCCGGTTTCGCAATTGGCTCCCCAAAGACCTTTGCCCATTCTGATTGAAGAGTATGTCGCCGGGCAGATGATGCGACCATATATTTGGTCTCTGGTTCATCACCTCCAAATGATATTCTTGACGTTTGGTTGTGCCTCCATAGAAAGAGTGAGGGCTATTTATGAAAACGCAAAAGAGACGATTATGTTACAAAACCGTAAAATGATTTCACTTCAATAATAGCAGATAAGCGAAAAACTAGCAAAAAGTCGGGTTTCGGGTATAATTACATCCATGCACCCGTAGCTCAATGGATAGAGCGTCTGACTTCGAATCAGCAGGTTGGGGGTTCGAGTCCCTCCGGGTGCGCCAGTATATGTGGGTGTGGGCAAAAAGCCTAGCCCACATATTATCTTTTAAGAGTAGGACTTACGCAGAAATGAATAATGCTCACCCAATTTACACCGAAAAACGCTGGTTTCGACATGCTTCCCCTCTCGCTGTGCGCGCTTTTGACGTGACGGGGACGCAGAGCGAATCGGCGAACTGCGTAAGTCCTGATAAGGGAAAACTTCGAGAGTATAAACTAATCTCAGGTTTTTACAACCAGCACAGATCGACCGATTTTCTTGATGATTTTTTGAGCAATATTCTCTAGCAGGAATCGCTGCCAGCCTTCTTGCTGGTGCGCGCCAATCACAACCAAATCATAGTCACCGCTATTGGTTTCGGCGATGATTTCTTCCACAACCAGACCGTGCCGCACTTTGGGAATGGAGTGAAGGCCGGTCTGATCCAACTCGTTAAGATCATGCTGTAACAACCTTCCCTCAGGGGTTTGCTTTTCAATCAATTCCTCAGCCTCGGCGCGCAGTTGATTCCCGCTTACCCCTGGCCCAGCGCTGATTTGGGACATCACGTGCAAGACAGTAATATCATGATCGCCCGGAAGCAAGCTTAGCAACCTGGTAGTGAAATCCATCACCGAATGGAAGGAATCGGCCCCACTGTCACACAAGAGAACTCGGTCAATCGGTGCACAGCTTCCTTGCAAGATCAAAACGGAACTGGGGACATTCTTTTCGATTTGCAGTGGCAGCGAGCTTCGCAGACCCGAATCCACTCCCTGCCTGCACGATTCAACCATTATGACAAGATCATACTTTTCTTTTTTCACTTCACGGATGATATCCGTTAGGTCGAGGCCAATGTGAACCTCGGCATCCAAATCATGATCGCTGATTTTTTGCTCGATATTGGACAAAAAGGTTTTCGTTTCAGAAGATTTGCTTCGTTTCAAATAAGCCATAATGGCCAATTGGATGTCTCGTTTGTCAGCCTGTTGGGTGATTTGAGCGCTTATCCGTAAGGCTTCTTCAATTTCAGTTGAATCTTTCGTCACAATCAAAATACGCATAATATAAAGTTCCTTCAATAGTTTAGAAGAACAATAAGATAATCGGAATTAGAAAAATTGCAAAGATGAAAACGGCTAAATTTTTATTGCTTTTTGTAACCCAGTTAGCAAAATCAATCGCGGCTTGTTGATAAGGCTGAAAAACAAGCATCAAGATTAATAAGGACACGATCATGATGGCAATCATCTGAACGAAGACTACCGTAAAAGCGTCGGGATTCTGCAGCAAGACGGCTGCCAGAAGCGTATCGACAAAGGTGGTAATGTTGGCCCCCATGATGTAAGGGATCACGTTCTCGCGGCGGACAAAGCCGCGGTTGCTCAAGGGCACCAGAATACTGAGCGATATGCTCACCGACATCGAGATCAGCGTGACCAGCGAGCCGAGGAAGAACATCACAATCGGACGGTAAACCAGACGCGACATCCAACCAACCTGGCTTTCTTTGATTCTCATCTGAGGAAGACATTGGTCGAATAATTTGAAGCTTAGAAAAATAACCCCCAAACCAACCAGGAACACGATCCACTCGGGTAGCAGACTGCTGAGATATTGAGAAACCGCCCCAACAGTGGCGTCGGTGGCCGATTGAAGCCTGGCACCAGATTGAAATCGAATTGAGTCCAGCCAACCAAAGCGCAAGAAAACGGCCCCCACCGGCAGAGCAGGCAAATTGATCGAGGCCGCGATGGTAAAAGAGAGCAAACCCATGCTCAGGCTTGTCGCTCGATCACGTCCCCGCAATATATACAGAAAACCGATCAAGAGAACGATGAAATTGGCCCCCAGGCGACTTCCGGTGATCATTGCAAAAGCGCCAACCCGATCGACGGCGCCGACATCCATAAAGGCCAACGCGGCGGCGGCCACCGGGGACCCGCTCATAATCGCGTACCCAAATAGCCAGCCGAATCCGAGACTGTTGGCAGCGTTAGTAATATCGAAGACGTCCCGGAGAATCGACGTTAAACTATGGGCGCCATCTTTCATCAAGGTGATTGCCTGGACAAACAGAAGCAGGCTGAGAACAAACAGGCCAATTTTGCCGAAATATATCTTCTCCCACCAAGAACGTTTTTTCCTCGCCGCGAGAGCAGTTTCCGGAATTGTCAATGGGCCGTTGTCAAACTCTGGGGTATTCTCAGAAGCGTTTCGGGCGTCTTTGGTCATCGAATCAAATTTGTACAATTTCTCTTTGAGGTGGCTCCTTGATTTTATCTATTATATCAGGGGTTGGGGCCATCGCCTAAAAATATATCTTTCGCCTCGCTGAACTAACCTTGACAACCAAAGCCGATAGCACTATATTTAGTTTTACAAACTAAATTGACCCGAGGTTTGTCATAATGAATGAAAATATCAATCAAGCGGCAGAACGTTTCTTCGATTTGATCAGCCAGCTTCGGCAATTGGGGGCGAATGCGCCTCCCACGCAGGGGGCAGATATTACTCACTCGCAAGTATCCATCCTCGATTATGTCGCTGCCTCTCCAGGCTGTGGCATTCAAGATATTGCCCGGAATCTAGACCTGGCCACACCGACGGCGAGCATCGCCGTGCGTCAACTTGACAAAAAAGACTTGATCACGCGCCGTCCTGATCCTCGCGATGGGCGCGCCGTGCAGGTCTTCCTAACCCCGGAAGGTGAAACACTGCATCAACACATGCACCGATTTCGTCTCCAAAAATTCAAGCGTCTGCTCGAAGGACTCTCGCCTCAACAGAGAGCCACCCTGCTAGATTTATTCGAACAAGCCCTGAATTCTGCCAAAAACAAAGAATAGGAGAGAGCAATGAGAAAATTTCTCAACCGTTGGGTGCGTAAAATCCACCGGTGGCTATCGATACCCACGTTTCTATCCATCCCCCTGATGATCTTTGCGCGCATGACCAAAGAGGCCTATTTTGACGTGCCACCACAAGTCGAAATGGTACAACAAATACTAATCTTGTTTTTGGCCATCACCGGAGCCTATCTGTATTTCATCCCTTACATCGTCAAATGGCAGCGCAAACGACGACTTAAAGCTTCCTCAGGTGATTGAAGGATGCACCGGTGCCTGATGCAATCAAAGTAAAGCTATCATAGGAATCGTGCTTTTGAGACTCCAGAAATCTTAGAGACCGGTTCCACCAACAGATTTTTTACCAAGCCAGATGCTCTGGCCCTCAAAAACGACCTGGTCGATTGACCAGGTCCCAGACCGCCAGGCTGGCTAGCTTATAAACTCCCCAGGTGCCTGATGCATCTGGGGAGTTTTCCTTTTAAGATTGGGGGGAAGAGTTAAAGAAGGTTCAGAATATTTCTACACTCTAATCAGATTATACGGGTGATTTTCGAAATCAATCAAACTTAGGAAACTTCTCATGGCGACACAATTTTCCGTCACAGAAAAGAAACCGTGGAGAGGCCGCTTCTTCACGATCTGGGGAGGACAAGCCTTCTCCCTTTTAGGCAGCCAGCTCGTTCAGTTTGCGCTGATCTGGTACCTGACGGTTGAAACCGGATCTGCCACGGTGTTGGCAGCGGCCTCGCTGGTTGGTACGCTGCCGCAAGTCGTCTTGGGGCCCATAGTCGGTACCCTGATAGATCGCTGGGATCGCCGCAAGATTATGTTGATGGCCGACAGCATGATCAGCTTATTTACGATCATGCTGACTGTTTTGTTTGCCATTGATAAGGTCGCGATTGGGCACATTTATGTTGTCATGTTTATTCGATCCTTGGCCAGCAGTTTTCATGGCAATGCCATGAATGCATCCACCTCGCTGATGGTTCCGAAAGAGCACTTGACTCGTATTCAAGGCATCAATCAGATGTTGAATGGGGGGTTGAACATCGTTTCAGCCCCCTTGGGCGCCCTCCTTCTGGGGTTACTGCCAATCCAGGGGGTTTTGTTGATCGATGTGGGTACTGCCCTATTGGCCATTCTGCCGTTGTGTTTTGTCCAGGTACCCCAACCGGAGCGCGTTGAGCATGGTCACGGGCAAGATGGGAATCAAGCAACCGTCTGGCAAGATTTCCAGGCAGGTTTTCGATACATCCTTGGTTGGCCAGGACTTTTGATTGTCGGGCTGATGACGGTGGGAATCAATTTCACCGTGATCCCCGCCTATTCCCTGCTGCCCTTAATGGTAAAAGAGTATTTTGGCGGGAATGCTGTTCACCTGAGTTGGGTTGAAGCCTCTATGGGAATTGGCATCCTCGCCGGTGGAGCGATCTTGGGGGTCTGGGGTGGATTCAAGCGCAAGATGCTCACGTCCATGATCGGTTTGATGGGCATGGGGGTGGGCACATTGATCATCGCGATGGCGCCTTCTTCCGTAATCTACATGGCCGTTATCGGAGCATTATTCTTTGGCTTCATGAATCCAATGACCATGGGGCCTTTTTATGCCGTGATTCAATCTACTGTAGAGCCAGATATGCAGGCCCGCGTATTCACCCTGTTGAGCAGTGTTGGCGGTGGCATGGCGCCGGTTGGGTTGATGATCGCTGGTCCAATAGCTGACAGCGTAGGGATCAAAGCCTGGTTCTTTGTGGGAGGTGCATTTTGTGTTTTAATGAGTGTGGCGGGCTTGTTGATGCCTGTTGTCATGAACATCGAGGAAAAACATAAGGCAATAA
Organism: uncultured Anaerolineales bacterium; assembly: GCA_964644835.1. Lineage (GTDB taxonomy): Bacteria > Chloroflexota > Anaerolineae > Anaerolineales > UBA11858 > JAYELX01. The sequence goes on along the minus strand of CAZXXW010000107.1, from coordinate 6,613 downwards.
AATCTGAAGTCTCGAAAAATGCTTGTTGGTCAGGTTTATGATAGATATTTCGCTCAAAATTGAAAAGGAGAATGATATGAATACTACAAACGTAAAAAAAATGAAATTAGATTTCGCCAAAAAACGTCCCGTTATTACCTTTCTATTGATCAATTTTGCCTGGACGTGGCTCTTTTGGTTTGTTGCCATCCCCTTTAGCGATCGCAACGACTTGCTTGTTGTGTCGCTTGTGATCATTGGTGGTTACGGTCCTGCGCTGGCAGGGATTGCCACCATCGGATTGCGAAGTGGGATGAGAATCGACCTGTCATTCAAAAAAGTGGTGACATTGGTCTTGTCCGCCGGGCTTATCTTTGGGGTGATAGCTTTACGCTATCGTGCTGGCAATATCCCCAATTTTAATATGCTTGCCGAAGACCTAACCTTGAACATATCTATCGTCGCCGCCGCATTGTTTGCCAGCTTGTTAGGTGGTTGGATGATTTCAAGTGCAGTGTCTCCGAATAAAGAAATTCGTCAACGGATGGCGTCAATCTTACCTTGGCGAGCTTCGACGGGTTGGACGATTTTGGGGATCATTTTTTACCCTATGCTGATTTTGATTGCCTGGGGATTAGCTGCTGTACTGGGCATGGGTGTGGAATATCCACCTTTGTGGGACAAACCTGTCCTAGATGTGTTGCCCCTGTACACGTTGATTTTTGCTCTCACGTTCTTGGCTCAGGGCGGCAATGAAGAGCCCGGTTGGCGCGGCCTGATGCAGCCCGAATTACAAAAGCGCTTTAATCCGTTGATCGCTGCCTTGATCGTCGCTGTGTTTTGGTCGCTGTGGCACTTACCCCTGTATTTGAACGGCTTTTACCCGGGCCCCCTGGTCAGCGGAATGATCAGCGGCTTTATTTTCCGCATATTGCTATCAATTTTCTTGGCCTGGTTCTATAACCGCTCTGATGGGAATTTGTTCGCCATCATGTTCCTGCACGCCAGTTTCAATGTCATGGTCAATTTCCTGCCGACCTCTGATGCTGGTTTGACACTGCTGTGGTTGCTCCTTGCCATTGTGCTTGTGGTCACAGGGAAAATGTATCGAAAAACGGCTGTTGGAAAAAATCAAAGGAGTTGACATGAAGAAATTTACCAAAATTGGTCTATATGCACTAATCGCTGTAGCAGTATTGCTGGTAGCCGCATTGACATTTTTCAGACTTCGTCAAATGCTGGTCAAACGTCAGATCGAGAACCACTGGGCAGCAGACTTGCCGAACACTCCTGTCTTGACAGAAACCTCTGAGCTGGAAATCCTCCCGCTTTATGAAGAGGCTGGTTCGAGTGACATGTTCATCATCGGGCATGGTGTTTCCTATATTGTACGGACGGACTCGGCCACGGTGCTGCTGGATGTGGGTCATAATCCTGACCAATCGGTGACCACGCCAATGATGCAAAATATGCAAACGTTGGGAATAACGCCTGATGATATCGATGCTATCGTGATTTCTCATCCGCACCCCGATCATCTTGGTGGTGTAAGCGCCTGGCGAGAAAATACTATTTCGTTTGGCAAATCTGTCAGTGATTTTGAAAATATGACGATCTATGTTCCATCTGAAATGAGGTATCCCGGCGTCGTGGTATCCCGTGAGCCAGTCTTGGTCAGCGCTGACGTAGCTACAACAGGTGTGATTGCCTACCTGGAAGTTTTTCCGCTTTCCTTGTATGAGCCTAAGGGCGTGGAACAGGCGTTAGTTGTTCATGTCGCTGGGGAAGGGTTAGTGTTGATCACAGGTTGTGGGCATCCTGGCCTAGAGAAATTAATCGCCCGCGCCGAAGCTTTGTATCAACATCCGGTGGTTGGCGTGGTTGGCGGCTTGCATTATGGGGATGCCGACGCCTCCGAAGTAGCAGCCCCGATTCAATATCTGCAATCCCAGCAGCCCAAATTGGTCGCAGTTTCGCCCCATGACAGCGGAGAAGCCGCCCTGGATGCTTTCAATAACGCCTTTTCAGGAGCATATCATAAACTGCAAGTTGGTAAACCGATCCAATTCCCATAATATCGGAGATAGAACCATCGATGTCGAAACCCTGGTACGAAGCCTTGTACGAAAACTTTGAACATTACGATGATGAACCTTATACTCAAGCGACGCTGGCCGAAGTCGATTTTATTGAACAGCAGCTTGCAGACAAAGTGACCAAGCGGATCCTGGATGTTGGCTGTGGCACCGGCCGCCATTCGTTGGAATTCGCTCGCCGCGGCTACTCGGTTCTCGGCTTGGATCTTTCTAAAGGGTTACTCGCACAAGGTCGCAAACAAGCCCAGGCAGAAGGGGTGGATGTCGAATTTGTCCACGGGGACGCCCGCGAATTGGGGTTTGAAGCCGAGTTCGACCTGGTCACGATCCTTTGTGAGGGTGGTTTCTCGCTGGTTGAAACCGATGCGATGGACCGCCAGATTGTCGCCGGTGCGGCTCGCGCTCTCCGGCCAGGTGGGAAGTTGATTCTCACCGCACCCAGCACAGTTTTCATGCTGGCGAATCAAGCCGACAATGGAGACTTTGATCCCTTGACGCTGCGAGAAACGTTCGAGCTAGAAACGCAAGACAAACAAGGCAATCCGAGAACCTTGCATTGCAGCCAACGATATTACACCTATCCAGAGCTAGCGCTCATGCTAAAAGGTTCAGGTTTTGAAGAAATCGAATTCTTTGCAGTCACGGGCGATGGCTATGCTCGCCGCGAAACGCTTTCTAATAAACATTTCGAGCTCGGTGTAACAGCCGTAAAAGCAAAATAAATTCTTAAGGAGAATGATATGGATCATGTCGTTTATCTTGACGCAAAAGCTGGCGAATTATCAAAACTATTGTTGGGAGATAAGAAAATGATAATTCGAGGGGCTGCTGGAAGAAAAATGCCTTACGGTAGAGTAAACGAAAAGGATAGGCTCTACTTGATAGAAAATGATGGCAGTGGTTTTGTCAGAGCAAGCACAATCGTTAAATCCGTGACGAATTCAGAAAAAATGACGAAGGATCAATCGATTGCGTTTGTGGAAGAGAATCAAAATCAGCTACAACTCACAAGCAAACAATTCAAACGATGGGCAGGCAAACGATATCTTGTGCTCATCGAAGTGGAAGATGTAGCAGAGTTAGAGCCATTTCGTATTGATAAAAGTGAGTATGGCAACATGGATGATTGGCTTCCTGTTGGTGATATTGAAAACGTAAAAATTGACGGGTAAGCTCACGAATGAAAAAAGATAGTCAAAAGGAGTGATAAAATGAGAATTTTACTTGGGATTTTTATGCTGTTACACGGCCTCGTTCATATCTGGTATGTGACCTTGAGCCAGGGATGGGTCGAGTACCAAGCCGACATGGGCTGGACAGGCAAATCTTGGTTGTTGACCAATCTGCTTGGAGAGAGCGCCACGCACACCTTGGCTACTGGGTTTTACGCCTTGTCAACGTTTCTTTTCTTGATCGCAAGTGTGGGTATCTTTGCCAATCAAGACTGGAATCGCCCCTGGTTAGTGGCCGCCTCGATTGTCTCCAGTATCGCGATCGTGATCTTCTGGGATGGTCATTTCAACCTGATCGTACAAAAAGGCCTGCTGGGTTTGATAATCAATGTTGCTATCCTGCTCACAATCTATTTGCGCAACTAGAAAGGTACATCATGGAAAACAAATTCCAAATCGAATCGATAGGCACTGTCCAACGCGTTGATGATCTCTATGCCATTCAAGTAGATCAAAAATTTGCACCCGCCTTAAAGAGTATTGAAGGTTTTCGTCACCTTCAAGTTGTCTGGTGGGCTCATTTGACGGACAGTCCTGTAGAAAGAGATACCCTCGTCATCGATAAACTGTTCAAGAAAGGACCCGATTCGATGGGCGTTTTTGCCACCCGCTCGCCGTTTCGCCCGAATCCTATCCTGATCAGTACGATCGAGGTCCAACGGATTGACTTCAAGGAAGGTGTTATTTACACGCCGTTCATTGATGCGGAGGAAAACACCCCGGTGCTGGATATAAAACCCTACTTTTCGATGGAACGAGTGAAGGATTGCCAGAATCCTGCCTGGTGCCAACATTGGCCGCAGTGGTTCGAAGACACGATGGCATTCGATTGGTCTGATGAAATGGTGCGGTGAGGGGGCCAAATGAATCAACAAGATCGCGTCTATGCCGGTTTGCTTCCCCGCTTTTGGGCTTTGTTGATCGACTTCGCCCTGTTTGTCAGTCTCTTCTTGCCAGCCACTCGTTTGATCAAGGGCGTTTGGGTGATGAGCGCTGCCGATCATCGCTGGGCCAGGGGCAACTTCATCACCGATCCGCTTTGCATCGCCTTTTTGATCGTTATGCTGTTTTACTTTGTCATTTTAGAAGGACTGGAGGGAGCGACACTAGGCAAGTGGATGCTGGGATTGCGAGTCATCAACGCTGATGATGGCTCCAAACCGGGACTGACCAAGAGTCTCGTTCGCAACCTGCTCCGGTTCGTGGACGGTTTGCCCGCCTTGAGTATTCTCGGTATCGTCCTGATTGTGCGCTCTCCACAGCATGCGCGTTTTGGCGACCGTGTCGCCGATACGCGGGTGATCAAGAAATCATCCACCGATTGATCATATAGAAAACCCGCATCTTGACCAGCTTTCCAATTCCCCAGGTGAAACCATGACTTACAATCGAATCCTGATCACAGCGTTTGGCTCTCCCGATGTCTTGAAACTTGTCGAAGAATCAACCCTTCCGGAACCAGGGTCAGGACAAGTGAGGCTCAAGGTGTTGGCGTCGGGCGTCGCCTTTACGGATACGATGATTCGCAAAGGTCAATATCCTGGTGTCAAACAAAAACCGCCTTTCTCTCCCGGATATGATCTGGTTGGAATTGTCGACAAACTTGGGGACGGGGTCACCGATCTTGCCTTGGGCCAACGCGTAGCGGAATTGACCGTCACCGGTGCCCACAGCGAGTATCTCTGTTTGGAGGCTGAGAACTTGGTCCCCGTACCGGATGGTTTGGACCCGTCCGAAGCTGTCAGCTTGGTACTCTCCTACGTGACGGCCTATCAAATGTTGCATCTTGTCGCCAACGTTCAGCCCGGCGAGCGGATCCTCGTCCACGGTGCTGGCGGAGCGGTGGGCTCGGCCATGCTCCAATTGGGGCAGTTGCTCGGCCTGGAGATGTACGGTACCGCCTCCCGGCCCAAGCACGACCTGGTCTCCAGCCTTGGCGCCACGCCGATCGATTACAAACATGAAGATTTCGTCAAGAGAATCGCTACCGAAACCGGAGACGGTGTTGATGCTGTTTTCGATCCCATCGGAGGCGAACATTTCAAGCGCTCTTTCCAAACGCTCCGGCCAGGGGGCAAATTGGTAGCTTATGGTTTTTACAACGCCATTGTGGGCCAGGGCGGCAGCGTGCCCTTGGATTTCATCCGCTTGCAGTTGTGGAACATCTTCCCAAACGGGCGCTCAACAGCGTTCTATTCTATTGGCCCGTGGCGAAAAAAGCATCCCGATTGGTTCCGGCAAGATCTTTCCGAACTCTTCCGGCTCTTGGCTGAAGGAGAGATCGAGCCGATCATCTGGAAACGGATCTCGCTAGATCAGGTCGCCCAAGCCCACGAGATGATTGAGCAGGCCCTCCCGCAAGGGAAAATCATTTTGACCTTCGACTGAATTTGACCATGCGTGTTGCCGATTCTCCCGATGGACACAGGCGGCGCGCTGCGCCCGATGTGGATCGCGGTGGGCTTATGGTGCCTGGTCGCCATGGCAATAGCCTTTACCTGGATATCAAAAAAAGAGGTGCTACATGACCAATAGAAAAAATACCCCCTGGTTGTACTTGTTGTTGACCTATACTTGGTCCTGGCTATTCGGGTTTTGGGCCGTACTGACCGAGAAGCCCTTTGATCAACCACCGGTGCCAATTTTGCGTATCTTGCATGGAATCGGCCCGCTGCTTGTGGCCATGGGCCTTTTGTATCTAACCCAGTCTCCGGAAAAACAGCGTGATTATTGGAAACGCGTCATTGATGTCAAGCGGATCAAGCCGAGATGGTGGCTCGTCATCTTGTTGACCGTCCCTGTCATTACGGGCATTGCTGCACTTGGCGACATCCTTCTCGGCGGAATCGGCGCCCGGTTTGAGCCTGGTTTCCAAGCTACCTTGGTGAGCTTCCTGTCGTATACGGTTTTCATCCTCTTTTTTGGCCCGTTGCCCGAGGAGTTGGGCTGGCGTGGTTTTGCGCTGGATCAACTACAAAAGAGCTACGATGCCCGGACTTCGAGCTTAATCCTTGGCATAGGTTGGGCAAACTGGCACCTGCCTTTATTCTTTATCCCGGGAACATACCAAAACCAACTCGGGGTGGGCACGCTAGCGTTTTGGACCTACCTGATTGCTATGGTCTTTTCTACCTTTGTGATGACATGGATCTACAACCAGACCCAACGCAGCACCTTATCAGCTATCCTGTTTCACTTCATGCTCAACTTCGCCGGAGAGCTCTTTGCGCTCTCCCCTCTAGCTGAAATCTTGCAATTCATCATGTGGGGGCTGGTTGCTATCACAATAGCTTTTTACAGGACAAA
>CAZXXW010000106.1:0-13558 GCA_964644835.1 uncultured Anaerolineales bacterium | reverse complement strand
AGTAAAAATTTTGTCTCATCTGTAAAGAATTTTGCCCCTCAAGGAGTTCAGGTATGTCACTCTGAGGAAGCGGTTTTCGGCGACCGAAGAGTCTCCAAGTGTCAACGAAGAAGATTCTTCGCCGCTAGAAAAACGTCAGCGGCTCAGAATGACCTCCGTGAACGCTTAGTCTTTTTTTGATGAAGCCAGGAAAACAGGAAAAAGGTCATCGGTTCTTGGATTCTTGAGAGGATTCTGCGCTTTAGACGATTTCCAGAGTAGCAATCGAGCCGGCCAAAAGCTTGGTGCCGACGGAATCAAAATGAACTCTGACCAGCTCTTCGTCGGCGTCGAGTTCGCTTTCGAGTACCTCGCCCTCGCCCCAACTTGGATGGATGACGCGCATCCCTTTTTCGTATTTTTGCTCCACGGCCGGTTTGGGTTCGGGTGTCTCATCGTCGTCATCGTCAAAGGTGAAAATCGAATCAAAGGAAGACGACGACGCCGAGGACGAAAGACCATAACTGTCATCCTGGATCAAATCTCCGGGGATGTCGTTCAAAAATCGGGAGGGATCGGCGGACTCGGAATAGCCATATTGATAGCGCAGCATCGAATGGAGCAGGTAAAGTTTGTCCTTCGCCCGGGTGATGCCCACGTAGAAGAGGCGGCGCTCCTCTTGCATTTCCTCGGGGTCCTCTAGGGAGCGGGCATGCGGCAGGGTCCGCTCGTTGAGGCCGACGATGAAGACGACGGGGAATTCCAGGCCTTTGGCCGCGTGCAGGGTCATCAGGGTGGGGGCCTGGGCTTCGTCGTCGAGGGTGTCCTGGTCGGAAACCAGGGCGACATTCTCCAGGAACGCTTCCAGGCGGCGGTCTTCATACTCCGCGGCCAGACGGCGCAACTCATTGACGTTCTCCCAACGATCCTTGCCCTCATCGCTTCCATCATCGATGTAGCCGCGGTAGTCGACGTCCTCGAGAATTTTGTCCATCAGCATCAGGGGGGACAGTTCGTCGCGCTGTTCGCACCAACCGGCCAAAAGGCGGCCAAAATGAGCGAGGACTTTTTGCGCCCGCGTGGAGAAGGCGTCCCAATGGCGCGAGTCTTCACCTTTTTTCAAGTCTAGGAGTACATCGGCGCTGGAGAGCCGTTTTTGCTGGGCATAGGTGCGCAGGGATGCGATCGTCTTGGTGCCGATGCCGCGCCGGGGTGTGTTGATCACCCGCAGCAAGCTGATCTCGTCGTCGGGGTTGTGGACGAGGCGCAAATAAGCGATGATGTCCTTGATCTCGCGGCGGCCGTAGAAGCGCTGCGCGCCGACCAATTTATAGGCCATGTTGGCGTTCAGGAAGGCTTCCTCGAGGATGCGAGATTGGGCGTTGGTCCGGTACATGATGGCGTAGTCGCCGGGTTGGCGGCGCCCGGAGGCGATCCCCGCTCGGATCGAGCTGACGACGAAATTAGCCGCTTCGCGGTCGTCGTAGGTCTCGCGTACGATCACTTTCTCGCCCGCACCGCGCTCGGTGAAAAGCTTTTTCTCGACGCGATGGGGATTGCGGTCGATTACGGCCATCGCTGTGTCCAGGATCGTTTGGGTGGAGCGGTAGTTCTGTTCCAAAACGAGCACCTGCGCGCCGGGGTAATCGTCATCGAAGCGGAGCACGTTGCGGTAATCGGCGCCGCGCCAACGGTAGATCGATTGGTCCGTGTCGCCGACGACGAAAATATTCTTGTGGAAGGAGGCCAGGTGCTTCAAGAGGTTATATTGAGCCATGTTGGTGTCTTGAAACTCATCGACCAGGATGTGCTTGTAGCGCCGGGCGTAGCGTTCGCGGATCGCCGGTTGCTCGTCCAAGAGATAGACCGTCCAGAGCAGGAGATCGTCGAAATCGAGCGCGTTGCTGGCCAGTAGAGTTTGCTGGTACCGTTCATAGACGCGTTTGACGACCTCGTCGCCGTAGGTCTGCACGGGTAGGTCTTCGACGAAGAGAAGTTCATTTTTGGCTGCCGAGATCTTGGCGTGGATGCTGCGGGGATTGTTCGCGTCCCCATCGAGCCCCAAATCTTCCAGGGCTTGTTTGACCACCCGCAGTTGGTCATCAGCGTCGAAGATGACGTAATTGCTGTCGAAGGGGAGATAATCGGCCTCGCGGCGCAGGATGCGGGCGCAACTGGCGTGGAATGTGCCCAGGGTCAAGCCTCGGACGCGGTCTCCAAGCAGTTCGGCGACGCGTTCCTGCATCTCACGGGCAGCCTTGTTGGTGAAGGTGACAGCGAGGATATGGTAGGGCCGCACGCCCATGTGCCCGATCAGATAGGCGATTCGCAGGGTCAGGACGCGGGTTTTACCGGAGCCCGGCCCGGCGAGCACCAGGATGGGCCCATTCCCCACGGTGACGGCTTGTTTCTGCTGCGGATTGAGGTCGCGGAGTAGATTCATGGGGATGATTGTATCGTCTCGGTGGGGGCATGTCAACGGAAGGGCAGCCAAGATGACAAATCCCCGCTTGAGGGTTGCAGATGAAGAGGACAGGCACGAATCAACAGGCGCGTTGCCCGGCAACACGCATGTTCGGAAGATGTATCAATGGCGTCCTTGTAGGACTTGTCTATCTCAAGGTGTCGCTGTGGCTGTGGGCGTTTCTGTCCCGGTGGTGGTGGAAGTAGGCTCTTCGTCTGTCGATGTGGGCGTGTTAGAAACGACCGGCGGCGTGTAGGAAATTGCCGGGGTGGCCTCGACAGGAAACTTGGGCAATCTCAATTTTTGGCCCACCAAAATTTTGGTTTCATCGTCGAGGCAATTGGCGTATTGGATCTCGTCGACGCTCACGCCCGTGGCTTCGGCCAGTCCGATGAGACTGTCGCCAGTTTGCACCGTGTAGGTGATCCAGTTTGCGGGGGCGCCGCAGGTCGATGCGGTGGGCGTAAACGTCTCCGTTGGGGCCAGGATGGGCGGGACGAAAATGACCTCTCCGGCGGTGAGTTGCTTGGAGAGAGGGAAGCAATTCCCCAGGGCTAACTGTCGCGGCTCGATGCCGTATAGCTTGGCCAGGCTTTCGAGCGTATCGCCCTCTTGGACTACCCTGGTGACCCAACCCTCGGGCAGCGGCGGACAAACCGTCGCCGTCGCGCTGATTGTTGGGGTGAAGCTGGCTGTAGGGGTAAATGTGGTTGTAGGCGTGGCGCTGGCAGGCGGGGTTTCGCTCATCGCCAGGGAGCGGACGGTCTCGGTCAGGCCGGGGAGCACGTTTTCGGCCTCGGGGTTGACGCTTGTCCAGCGGGCCACATCGGCGGCGTTCATCCGCCCGAGCTGTGGTGTGCTATTGGCATCGGGGGCGAAGACATTCTGCCCGGCGACCAGAGAGACGGCGCCACCGTTGTTGTTGAAAGCGCAGTCGCCTTCCAAACAATCGGTCAGCGTCGCCCCGGTAGCGGGATCCACGGCCACGTGCATAAACGAGCCGCGCACAACCGCAAGTCCGGCGGGAGTCTCCACGTTGAGTTCCCCTTCCGTCAAGATGATCCACAGCTCGCCAGCACTCAGCCTCAGGCGGGTGAACAGTCCGGTTGGGCCCGCTTCGAGTACCTGAAGCGTAACCATCGAAGAGGATGCCACGCGCACGATCGTGCCGTTGGGAAAACTCAGGTGCGCGAAACCGTCATCCCCGATTTGGACTTCGGTGTTCGTTTGGAGAACTTGACCAAGGGCCGCGGAGGTGAATTGATCCGTGTTGGAAGGGCGCACCAGCACCTCGCCGCCCACTTCCTCGATGGCGGGAGAAACCGGGTCGGGCGTCGGCGTTGGTGAGGGACCTGAGCCGCAGGCGGTCAAGATCAAGGCGGAGATGATCAGTGCGATGAGCAAGGTAAATTTCGAGATCAGCTTTTTCATTTATCGATCCTTTGTCATCTGGGATTGCTCTATGGAAATACCTGAGGAAACTCCTATTCTAGGTCGATGCGCCAGACTCCTTGGACCCGGGAAAGTTGCAGCGATTCCAACTCCTGACCATCCTGGCTTACCTCGGCGGCTGCTCGCTGACCTTGAACCGTAATTTGCTGGGGATGGTAGCCCTGTTCTAGCAGCAGCCGGACGATTGCTCCGTGGTCGTTGGCCAGAGGGTGAGCTTGGAACGGCTTGGCCTGCCCGTCTTCCAGGGCATCCAAAGCGGCTTCGATGGCTTCGATGGTAGTTTCCGCTTCGTCGTATCGGGCGGCGTGCAAATGTTCATCAACGGCGGCCAACATGGTTTCGAAGATTAGATTCTCCGCCTCGGTGGGGTGGCGGAGCAGATCGGCGACGATGCCGCGCTGGCGCATTTCGGGGCCACGGGTCAGCCAGGCAGCCAGGAAATAAGCCGATGGATCCAAAATCTGCTGGTAGCGGCGCACATTGTCGTAATAGGTCGCCACCAACCGGACATCCCGCTTGTTCTCCGGGGTGACTTCTTCGGCGCGCAATCGTTCCAGAAAGAGGGCTTCCAATTGGGCCAGGCTGAGATCAAAGTGTTCTTGCAAAGCGTTTTCTATCGCCTGCGAGTGGGTTCCATCCGCAGCCGGTTTGATCTCTCGATAGAATCTCCAAAATACTTCCCATCCCCAAGTTTCGACCATGTATTCGACCAGCGCGCCGGCTTGCAGGTAGCCGATTTCGTGCTGCGACGTGTAGAAATTATCCGTCAGCGGGCGCAGGGGCAGGTACCAGTTCAAACCCGTTTCTGGGTAGATTAGTTCCAGCAGCGCGGCGGCGCGCGGGATCAGCGGTTCGGGTTTGAAGTGTCCTCCGGTCAGATAGACGGCCAGTCCCTCCGCCAGGATCGTGGGGCGCAACTCGCCGCCCAGGCGGGCATCGAGAATGTGAACCATTTCGTGGTGGAGCACGAAATCGAATCCGCTGCCTGCGTAATTGCGATCCAGGTAGGAGATGTAAATCTCACCGCTGGCGAATCCGCCATGGCCAAGAACCCGCGGCATCAGCGTGATTTCAACCGGTTGCGTGAAGGTTGTGTCCATCAAGGATGTGACCTGATCGGCCTGTTCCTGGGCGCCGAAGAGCCAATCGATTTTGTCTCGCTCCGAGGCTGTGTTGGTGATGTAATAGAACCTGCAGCACTCGCTTTCGGCCACGGCCCAATCGGCTTCTCGTTGCCAGGCTGCCAACTCGCTGCGGGGGCGGAGGGTAATCGTTTCCGTCCAGCGCAGATTCTGAGATGGAATGGCGAAGGTCACCTCGTGCTGGCCGGGCTGGAGGTCGCTTGTGTCCCATATCCAGCGCAAGGTCGCTTGCTGGCGGTTGCCAATCCCAAAAGGAGCAAAACTGGTTGACCCAATAAATTCTCCGCTCTCGGTGGTGACCTCGAGATTCTCTTCGTCGTTGATCGACATTCCGGATGGGACGATCACCTCGAAGCTGAGTTGGTCACCAACAAACAGACCGCCATCGGGGTGAACGCGGATGTCAAGATCGACACCCGTCGCCGTAGATATGACTTCAGGCGTTGTTGTGGGCATTACCGTACTGGTGGGAGTCGCCGTCAGGGGGAAGGGAGTGCGCGTCGGTACCGCTGCCGTCCCAATCTGGCAGCCCAGCACGAAGATGATGATCAGGGATACGAATAAAATTTTTCTGCGCATATAGGCATATTATACCCGTTACCTGTTCGCAACCCTGGTACAATTTTGTCAGGCTAAGATAATTTTTTTAGTGGTGTAAAGTTGATCTTGTGCCGTTTTCTGGACGCAAAAAATGGACAGAAGGATTTAAGGCTTCTACAACGTTACCTTTGTTGGAGTTCATCTTGATTGAAACAATCGAAAGAAAATTCAGAGCCATCTTTTTGGAGAAGCAATTCACCAAAATTGATCTGCTCTTGTTGAGCGGCATCTTGTTTTTCGCTTTGATGGTTCGACTCTTCAACGCTCGGATGGGCCTACCTTACATGCACCACTGGGATGAACCCGAAATAGCCTTCAACGCCCTCGATATGCTCAAAACTGGTGATCTCAACCCCGACTTCTTTAACTACGGCAGCTTGTTGATCTATTTGAACCTGGGTGTCGATTGGCTCCATGCCCTTTGCCTGAGAGCCTTGCCTGCTGCCTCGCCATTTTCGTTGGGTTCGCTCGAGAATTTACGCTATGGCGCTAATTATGGCTTCGATTGGCATATTTCTCATCCCACGTTTTTGTTCTGGAACCGGGCATTGACGGCTCTTTTTGGCACTGCCACGGTCGCGTTGGTTTATTATCTTGGATTGAAGCTGGGTAATCGCCTTGCTGCCGTTGGGGGTGCGGTTTTGTTGGCGGGCACTCTCTTTCACATTCAGCACTCTGCCTATGTGACCACCGATGTGCCGATGACGTTTTTGGTCTGGTCTGTGCTGTTGTTTGTCTATCTCTATCTCGATAGAAGAGAGAACCGTTATTTCATCATGGCTTTAATCGCGGCTGGCTTGGCCACCTCGACGAAGTACAATGCCGGGCTGGTTGTGATCGCCCCTGCCGCGGCGTTGTTTCTTGGACGAAAGTTTGAGAGCTACCGTCCCTGGCTTTGGGCTCTGATTCCGCTCGTGCCCGCGCTTGCCTTTTTCGTCGGTACGCCGTATGCGCTGTTCGATTTCCCCACTTTCTATGAGGATGTCCGCTATGAGATTTTGCACTACAGCGTGGAGGGGCACGGCGGTGCCAATATCGATCCGGGTCTGCCGCACATGCTCCACCAGCTCAAGTTGATCGGGACTAATTTTGGCTGGGTTTTTATGCCCTTCGCTGCGCTGGGTTTAATCAAACTGATCAGGCATACCCCTGGCCTGCTATTCTTGGGTTATCAGGCGATTTATTTCCTCTCCGTGACCCAGACCAAAGTCTCCTTTCACCGCAATGCGTTGATTCTCTATCCCTTTGTTGTCATTCTTTTTGGCCTTGGGCTGTGGCTTGTTTACTCGTTTCTCGCCCAAGAGGGGCGGTTGAGAAAATATCTTGCCATCGCGTTGATCTTGCTCGTAAGCGGCATTTTGGGGTTCTCCTCGGCCAAGGCCGCTTATCGCAGTTGGAAGGTTTGGTCTCAACCGGAGACGCGCACCCGCGCCGTGATGCGAATCAATGAGATCACCGAATCATCTCCTGATGCCCTGGTCGGCATTGCTCTGGAATTGCGTATGCATCCCAGAGATCTGGCCCGCCTGGATGCGGATTATCGCCAGCGACCCTATCTCAAATCGATTCAACAGGCCGATGATTACGACATCCTGCTGGGCTATGGCAATCTGCAAGGTAGCAACCCCGAGCAGCGAGATCGGGCTGACAAAATCAACGCTGTGATTGAACAGATACCGGAGAAATATGAACACAGCATTGGTTCGGGCCCGCTCTATTTGCAAATTTATTCTACCAATCCCGAAGTAGTCATTATCGAGGAGACTGATACCCTCGCTGATGAGATTGATTTTTAAGGCACAGACCTGACAGGTTTTCAAAACTGGGTCTCGATGGTTCGATGGGCTGCACTTTTTTTGTAGCTTTTCGGCGAAGACCGTTATTAATCAAATACGCCCCACCTTGTTTGCTACGGTATATCCATGCCAAAATTTGACCTCCATTTCGATTCCCCTTTGATCAACGCGGCCGGTACGCTCGGTTATGCTCCCGATGCTCATGGCGCGGTGGACTGGACGCGCTTGGGCGCTTTTGTGACCAATCCGATCAGTCGATTGCCGCGCACGCCGGCCAAGGGAACCCGCTTTCTCTCCTATCCGGGCGGATTTTTGCTGCATACGGGGCATCCCAACCCGGGCTTGTCGCAAGCGATCCGTCAATACGCTCCGGCTTGGGAGCGATCTCCCCTCCCGGTAATTGTGCATCTCCTGGCCCAAAACCCGGAGGAGTTAGCCGCTATGATCGAGCGATTGGAGATGGTCACAGGCGTGGGGGGCGTCGAGGTGGGGCTGCCCGCCGACGCCACGCCGGGTTTCGCCCATCAGATGGCCCGGGCTGCGTTTGGCGAATTACCCGCCATCCTGCGTATCCCCCTGGGGTGCAGTGCTGAATTGGCTCGCGCCGCCGCGGACGCGGGCATCAGCACGGTCAGCCTGGGGCAGCCGCGCGGCACTTTGATCGATGAAGACGACAAGTTGGTTTCGGGACGTTTGTACGGCCCGGCGATTTTCCCCCAGGCGTTGCAGGCGGTGCAGACAGTATCATCAACGGGACTCGCTGTCGTTGGGGCCGGGGGTGTTTACCAAAGCTCCCAAGTCGAGATGATGTTGAAAGCGGGAGCCATCGCCGTGCAAGTGGGCGCATCCCTGTGGAAAAGGGGAGTCATCCCAGACGTCGAATCTGTTTCCTAGCCAATCCCCCAGATCAAATTAGCGTTCCATCCAGATGGTCACGGGTCCGTCGTTGTGAATCTCGACCTGCATGTACGCCCCGAATTCTCCCATTTGGGTGGGAACACCTTCCTTGATCAATTGCTCGGCGAATTGCTCCACCAACGGTTCGGCGATGTCGGGATGGGCTGCTTTGGTGAAGGAAGGCCGCCTGCCCTTGTTGGTGTCGGCATAGAGGGTGAATTGCGAGACGACCAGGGCCTCGCCGCCGACGTCCAGCAGGGAGAGATTCATTTTGCCCTCCTCGTCCTCGAAAATGCGTAAATTGGCGATTTTATAGCTGAGATATTCAATTTGTTCGTCGCCGTCCTCCGGACCGATCCCCACGAGGATCACCAGGCCCGGGCCGATTTCAGCGATGATTTCCCCCTCGACGGTGACGCGCCCCTCTCGGACGCGTTGTAACAATGCGCGCATCTTGACTCCCTGTGCGATGATAGAAAATGGGTGAGACGGTTATTTCTTGGCGCCAGATTTGGATTCCAGCACTTTGAGTTTCAGGCGCATGATCTGCGCCTCGATCAGACCGTCGATCAGGCTGGGGTCGACCTTGATGCCGTGCTCGTTAAGGTATTTGCTGGCCAGGTCGACGGCGTAATCCTTTTTGGCCATGGCCAGGTTGGTTCCCGCTTCGACGGCCAGTTGCTTGGCGCCGCTCTGTTCGGCCGCCAGGACCGCCGCTTCGACGGCTTTGTCGACCAGAGCGCTGCGGGTCTCGGGGGTGTCCACCGGCGGCGCATAGCTGGAGAACTGCGCATTGACCTCAGCCTCGATCAGGGTGGCGATTTCTTCCACGTCGATACTGACCCCGGCGCGATCAAGGTAACGCTGCACCGCGTCGATGGCGTATTGCTTCTTCTCCGCGCCACCGGCAAGTTGGCCTGACAAGCCGGCCTGTTCGGCTGCTTTGACGGCGAGTTGAATGCCCCGTTGAATCATTGATAATTGTTCTTGGGTTAGCTTCTGTTTGATCTCCGCGGAACGTTGGCGCACCCATTGAAATAGGGCCGCCACCACAACGGGGATCGCAATAATCAACAAGCTCTGTGCCAAGATGGTCAAAAAATCGGTCAAAACATTTCCTGCATCCATGGTTTCCTCCAAAACTCAGGCTAATTCTGGTTAGGGTAATCCAATCGCCTCTTTGACCTCGGCGAGGGTCTCGCTGGCAATCTTTTGGGCTTTCTCCCCGCCCTCGCGGAGCACGTCCCAAACATAATCGGGATCCTCTTCCAGTTCGGCCCGACGCGCCCGGAAGGGGGCCAGGCTTTGATTCAAGTTTTCGGCAAAAATCCGCTTACAGTCGACACATCCGATTTCCGCTTTGCGGCATTCGACGTTGATTTTGGCAATTTCTTCCTCCGAGGAGAAGATTTTGTGCATGGTGAAGACGTTGCAAATATCGGGATTGCCGGGATCGGAGAGCCGCTTGCGGTTGGGGTCGGTGACCATTTGCATCACGCGTTGGACCGTCTCCTTCGGCGTGGCGGCCAGTTCGATGTGGTTGTTGAGACTCTTGCTCATCTTGCTCTCCCCGTCGATGCCGATTACCTTGGGGATTTCGGTCGCTTTCATTTGCGGCTCGACGAGCACGTCGGTGTCGTAGCGGTAGTTGAAGGAGCGGACGACCTCGCGGGTGAACTCGATATGGGGAGCCTGGTCCACGCCCACGGGGACGACGATGGCCTTGTACAGAGTGATGTCCGCAGCCATCAAAACGGGATAGCCCACCAGCCCGTAGTTAACGTTGTGCGGCTGCTGACGAATGCGCTCCTTGAAGGTAGGTAGATCGGTCAGCTTGCCCAGGGGGGTGACCATCGACAAGAAGGTGTGCAATTCGACTACTTCGGGCACGTGAGACTGGATGAAGATGATGCTTTCATCGGGGCGCAGACCGGCAGCGAGCCAGTCGAGGGCCATCTCGTAGGTGTTCTGGCGGAGGTTCTTGGTCGTTTCGACAGTCGTCAGGGCGTGGATGTCAACGATGGAATAAATCGTTTCTTCGTATTCGTCTTGTAAGGCGACATAATTTTTGATCGCACCGAGGTAGTTGCCCAGGTGTTGGCGGCCGGTCGGGCGCGCACCCGAAAAGACGCGGCCTGGTTTCTTCTCTGTCATTGTTACTCCTTATTCACAAGTTTTCGCACGGAGGCGATGATTTCGTGGGGATCAGCGTGGCGGCCAGTGGCTAATTTCGAATAGATCAGGTCACCGTTGGCGCTGACTTCAAAACGTCCCCCTGCGGAAGGGACGAGTTCAATCTCTTTTATTTTGCTTCCAACAGCATGCAATAACGCTTCTTTCAGGCGTACAGCCTTTGGCCTATAGTTTCAAACTTTGCAGTATTCGATCTCGACGGTTAGCATAATTCTCTCCTGATGGTACCGTAAAATGCTTTGTTCTTGAGTATATCACAAGGGGCAAGTTGGGTGCCAAGCAAGGCGTTCTCTTTTAGCAATTCACGTGATTGAGAGTATTGCTTGGCCGTGTGGATCCTCAAAAAACTGCCCCCAGGAGGGGGCAGTTGATTTCCTATATGGATGAATAATCGGGCAGCGGGAGGCTGCCAACCTGCAACCGATCGGTTACTTCAACTATGCTTCGGGTGCCGGCGCGATGAAACCCTCTCGCATCATGGCTTGGGTCTGTTCTCGGGAGCGTTTGATTATCCGTGTGGCGGTCTCGAAAGCTTCGTCATAAGTCAATTCGATCTGAGCGATGCCTTGCTCGATGGCCTTCATGGCCACTGCGGCGGCTTCACGGGGAAAGACCTCCCAATCGTCCATGTTGGGGAGAATATGCTCTTCATCGAGGTCATCCCCGATCTGCTCTGCAAGGGCCTCTGCGGCGGCAAAGCACATCTCATCGGTGATCGTGCTGGCGCGCACGTCGAGCGTCCCGCGGAAAATGCCGGGGAATCCGAGGGAGTTGTTGACCTGGTTAGGGAAGTCGGAACGACCGGTTGACACGATCTTAGCACCGGCTTCTTTGGCCTCCCAGGGCCAGATTTCGGGCACCGGGTTGGCGCAGGCAAACAAGATGGGGTCGCTGGCCATTCGCTCTATCCATTCCGGTTTGATCGTGCCGGGTCCGGGTTTGGAGAGAGCGATAACAACATCAGCACCTTCCATTGCTTCGGGAATGCCTCCCTGGCGACCTTCTGCGTTGGTCATTTTACAGCGTTGCCACAGATCGACGTATTGATCGCGCTGGGCTTTTACATCATCGCGGTGTGTGCCCAAAATGCCACCAATATCGACCATGAAGCACTTGGCTGGGTCGACGCCCCAGCTAAAGACCAACCGAGAGACAGCAATGTTGGCGGAACCTGCCCCAATAAAGGTAATTTGGATGTCTTCTTTGTCCTTGCCCACCAGCTTGAGGGCGTTCATCAAGCCGGCCAACGTAACCGTTGCGGTGCCTTGCTGATCGTCGTGCCAAACGGGAATTTCCGCTTTTTCGCGCAACTTGTCGAGGATGTGGAAACACTTGGGCTGGGAAATGTCCTCCAGGTTGACACCACCATAGGCGGGTTGCAGTAAGAGAGTAGTCTTGATGATTTCTTCCGGGTCTTTAGTGTCCAGCATGATGGGCACAGCGTCTACGCCGCCCAAATACTTGAACAGCATAGCTTTTCCTTCCATCACGGGCAGACCGGCCTTGGCTCCAATATCGCCTAACCCCAAAACCCGGGTGCCGTCGCTGACCACCAGAATAGTGTTCGCTTTACTGGTGTGTTCATAGACCAGTTCAGGATCAGCATGGATCGCCCGGCAGGGCGCTGCCACACCCGGCGTATACCAGATAGAAAAATCGGTGAAATCTCGCACCGCACATTTCGGGGTGGTTTCCATTTTGCCTTTGTAGAATTGATGCAATCTCATCGCATCTTCTGCGGGCTTCTTTGCTTTTGCAAGCATTTCTTCGACATTCACTTTTTCGGACATTTTATTCTCCCTTTATTGGTTGGATGAGTTCAACATGCAATGACCATCTGAATCTTGATTCCTGATTGCTGATTTTCTGACTACTTTCGCAAACTCGCGGGCCTCTGTTTATGCCGGAGGCTGGAAAGCCAAGATCGACGTCGCGCCATAGATAAAGGCAACCACGCTGATCACGACGGAGGCCCCCGCCAAAATTTTCCTGAAACGGTTGATTTGCTGATAATCGGTGAGCACCTTGTAAGCGCCGGTTAGGGCATGAACCAATGCAAAAAACAAGAAGGCGATATCGATCCCTTTCCAGAGCGGTTGGGGGTAGCTTCTTTTTCGAATTCGACGTTCTGAGCCTGTAAATGGCGATGCCAAAGGTGATTTGAGACCCAATCGACGGGTGACTCACGTTTATCCTTCTTGGTTCTTCTCATCATTGACCCTTTGCTCATCCTGCACCCTGACCCTATGAGCAATTAATTCGACCGGATGAACGGCCTTCCGACCAGCGCCATCTTCAATCTGGGATTGGCAGGAGACGCCCGAAGCGGCCACAATGGCATCGGCATCGGCCGTTCGCACGGCGGGGAAGAGGGCCAACTCACCCACTTTCATGGAGATGTCATAATGCTCAGTTTCGTATCCGAAGGCACCGGCCATGCCGCAGCAGCCTGCATCGACCACCTCGACCGAGTAGCCTAACGTTTCCAGTAGGGTGACAGACGCGTCCACGCCGACAGGATCGCCGTCATCGGCGGGCGGACGCGCTTTTTGGTAGCAGTGACCGTGGAGGAGGATATTAGTCGTTGGTAAATTGGTTATTGGTATATTGGCGTTTTGTAGATTGGCCAGGTAGGTTTCCAGGCGGTCGTCGCGGACCAAGAATTCGTCGATCATCCAGGCCCGCTTGGCCATGCGAGCTACGCTTTCATCGGCGGGGAAGAAGTCGGGGTACTCGTCGCTGAGCGTGTAAATTTCGGAGGGTTCGAGTCCGATGATGGGGATGCATCCCTCTGGGTCAAGCTCATCAATCGCGGCGACCAGCTTGCGGGCGTGGCGTTTAGCCGCTTTGCGAAAGCCTTTTGAGATCAAGGTGCGTCCGGCGCCAACCACGGGTAAAATCTTGGCGCGGTAGCCCGCCCGGGCAAGGACATCCACAGCCACATCCAGTCTATGGGGATAGAAATGCTCGGTGAAGGCGTCCAAAAGCAGGAAACAGGGCACCAACTCCCCCCCTCCTATTACCTGACCCTCGAT
>CAZXXW010000105.1:0-13569 GCA_964644835.1 uncultured Anaerolineales bacterium | reverse complement strand
CTGCTGCGCCAACCCCGCCCGGTGTAGATATCGTAGGTTATCGAGCGCCAATACAAAGGCACTTCTGCCTGCAAACTCGTCTGGGGAAGTCCGGCGGTGATCTCGACCGTCATCACAAGCTGATCGGACAGTTCCGGGCCGGAACCCAAAAGATGATCGCGAGGTAGATTCTCCGCCGTAACCCCCTGTAGCCAGGGATACTCGCCGCCCGCCGGGCGCCGGTCCAGGCCCAACGAATCGGCAAAATCTTCCCCGCCCTGTTCAACGGGGTTGAAGAGAGAATCGACAAACCGAACGATGCCCCGCAGAGAGATGGCAGGGATGACGAGCATCAGGATCGCCAACAGAACAGAAATCCCCACGGAGATGAACGCCGTTTCGGCATAGGCGCTGTGGGGATAATCGACATCATCTTGCTCCCAGCTTGTTTGACGCTCCCAATTGGTGATCAGCCCGATCAAAAGAAGCACCGCGGCAAGGAACAACGTCAGGGTGGTTGGAGACATCCAGGTGGATGCCAGCACGGCTCCCAGCGTTACCCCGAGGGGAAGGGCGCTGACCAACGGACGCGACCAGCGGCGGAGCGACCAGCCCATCCAGCCAGCCGCGATCCAGATGATCAGGTGCCAGAGCAAGGTGATCGCTAGGGCACTGAAATATCCACCGGCGGAGAAAAGCGCACTCGCCCAGATGGCGACCTCGGCGAAAAATCTCTCAGCGCGGCGTTGATCTCCAGGGAAGAGCGATCAACCAGAGTCCTCCCAGGCCGATCAACAGGACGGTAAAGCCGCGATAAGGACTGATCAAAAATAAAACCGCAGAAACGAGCGTCAAAACCGGCAACAAGCGGGTGTTGAGCCGCATTTTTGCGTTCGGAGGTAGCTTGGCGCGCAACAAGGACATGATTCGATTATAGCAGCACTTCGCCCCCACCGTTGTGCAGTCAAAGGCTAAGCACCAGCAAGCCCGGATACCTTGTCGCCCTCAAAATTTACCCCGACGGTTGAACCAACGTGAAAACTTCCCCCGCCAACCGATTGCTTTTTGCAAAGCGGGCAAAGCCGCTTCAGCAGCCTGTTCACCCAGCTTGACCACCTCGGGAACGTTGACATGCTCCAAAATACCGAGATGATCGACCGCCGGGCGGATGATCACGTCCGGGTTGTCAATCTCAAGACGGAACTCGGTGATCGCGCTCATGCCGATATCGACGGAGCGGAGGAAAATCTCAAAGGCCTGGGCGACCCGCAAGCGGGAAATCGGCTTGAGAATCGAGGGGGCAGAACTCAAAATCGGAGAGGGAAATTGCTCCTGGGGCCTGGGTTTAGGAGTCAGCACCACGGCGACAACGGGCATCCGGCTTGGTGCCAGCAGGCGGGCAAGATTGACCGGTACCGGGTTGATCACGCCGCCATCGGCCAAATTATAGTGGCCCCACCGTTTCGGCGGGAAGATGCCGGGGATCGCGATCGTAGCCATCAAGGCATCAACCAAACGACCTTCCTGCAAATGTTTTTCGCGGCCCGTGGCCAGATTGACAGCCGTAACCCCACAGGGCATGTCCAAATCTTCGAAGGCCAGATCGCCGAGTAACTCGCAAAGGATTTTCTCGATGCCGCCGACTCCCAACAAAGAGGGGCCGCTGCCAAGGTGGAAGCCATACAACCTACTCTGATCAACGCTGCGCATGCGCGCTTCTAGCTCGTCGGGGCTGACCCCGGCAGCATAGGCAGCCGCGACCATCCCTCCCGCGCTGGTTCCGGCGATGGCACGGATGCGAAAGCCTTCCCGTTCCAAGACGCGTAAGACACCGATGTGGGCGTTGCCTCGCACACCCCCACCGCCTAAAGCAACAGCAATATCCATAGGGTTTTCTCCTTGCAACAAAAAAGAAGTTGAACTTTTTGATTGATTTGCGCTCACTCTAGCTGGACTTTTCCGTCCTCAAAGATACCCACTGGCGCGCCCGATCGAAGAGTTCAACTTTCCCATTTTTCATTTAAACGATTGCTTTTTTGAATAGCAAACAAATAATGGGTTATGAATAGGGAAATAAGTTAAGCCCTTCAATAAACTGATAATCTCTCTAATTTTTGGATGCCAATTTCGCATCCAAATCAATCGCTGTCGCAGCTATGATGGCATCAGGTATCAGTAGCCCATGGCTGATTCGATACTGGCGCAATAATTCAACCGCTGTCTCTGAAATTGTTTCGCTGATACTAACAATTTCGTAACGCTCCAAAAAACCTTCAACTTTAAGTAGTTCTGATTTATTCTGACAACCCACAATCAATTCCATTTGCACAATCGCGCTAACTACTATCGCGAATTTCGATTCTAATTTTTGGAGATAAGTATATATGATATGTTATCGCCTCAGCTACACCCCGGCCCACATCTATAAAAATGTCTGTGTCGACCAAGCCCCCTTTTTCTCATTCGCGCTTCCCCCATTCATTTTTTCGCATTTCTCGAACCCAAGCGCTGCTGTCTTCCATGTATTTCCTGTTCTTCCAGATGCCAACAAATGCTTCATCGGTGATTTTTTGTGGCTTGGCAACTTCTGAAGATTCTTCTGATTCATACCGCGTTTGCAGAAAAGCAATAAAATCAATTACTTGCTGTTGTGCGTCTTGAGGAAGCGCATAGAATTTGTCCAGAACGCTATTTCTATCCATAGTTCTACCTGTGATGGTTTGTTAATCCAACTGAGACGACTTTTCCAAAGCCATGCTTAAATTATACTCGAAGAGATAGGAGTTACGCAGTTCATGTACAAGTCCACCGCTGAGCCGCGGAGAGCACAGAGGATTATTTTAAAAATTAGAGCCGAAAGTTTTAAAAAAAATGAAACGAGATGCTTGATAAACTTAAAAAATCATTTTTAAAACTCAGCGTTCTCTGTGTCTCGGCGGTAAATTTGGCTTCATGTGCGTTAGTCCTTGAGATTATTGCTCGGGTGCGACGTAAAACTGGCGTCGATAGAGATCGGCATAGAGACCATCTTGGGCCAACAAGGATTGATGGTCACCCCTTTCGATGATTTTACCTTCATCCAGGGCGAAAATCATATCGGCGTTGCGCACCGTGGAGAGGCGATGAGCGATGACAAAGCTGGTCCGTCCGCCGAGGAGTTTCTCGAGGGCTTCCTGAATCAGCGCTTCGGTACGAGTGTCGACGCTGGCAGTGGCCTCATCCAGAATCAGGATGCGGGGATCGGCCAGAATGGTACGGGCGATGGAAACCAGTTGGCGCTGCCCCTGGCTGAGCATGCCCCCGCGCTCTCCAACCTCGGTTTGATAGCCGTCCGGCAGCCGGGTGATGAAATCGTGGGCGTTGGCCAGCTTTGCCGCTTCGATGACGTCTTCATCCGTGGCCTCCAGACGCCCATAACGGATGTTCTCCATGACAGTACCGCTGAACAAAAACGGCTCTTGCAAGACCATCCCGATTTGCTCGCGGATGCTGGCCTGGGTAACGTCGCGGACATCATAGCCATCCAGGCGGACGCTGCCCTGGCTGACTTCGTAAAACCGGGGGATCAAGCTGACCAGGGTGGTTTTACCTGCTCCGGTGGGGCCAACCAGTGCAACGGTTTGGCCCGGTTTTGCTTCAAGATGGATATCATCAAGAACATCGAGGCCATGCTCATAGGCGAAGGTGACACCATCAAACCTGACATGACCATCCATCAAGGGAAGAGCCTCAGCTTCGGGCGCGTCTTGAATATCGACTTCTTCGTCGAGCAAATCGAAGACACGTTCTGCGGCGGCAAAAGCCGATTGGGCCAGAGTCCAAACCTGGGTAATCAGTCGAATTGGCAAGAGAAAGCTGCGCACATATTGCATGAAAGCAACAACCACGCCTACACTGACAGTTCCCTGCACGGCAAGATAGCCGCCATACCCGGCCACAATGGCTATATCGAGGGTGCTGAGCACGTCCATGACCGGAGTAAACGCAGAGGTAACTGCGTTAGCGCTGACGTTGGCATCTCGATTGGCCGCGTTGCGATCGGCAAAACGGCGGACGTTACGGTCGCCGCGGTTGAAGGCCTTAGCCACTTTGACACCGTCTAATTCCTCTTGTAAATCTGCCGAGAGATAGCCGATGGTTTCACGAGTTTGGCGAAAGGCGTTACGTGCCATGCTGGCAAACTTGGCGGTGATCAAGACCATCAGTGGGAGAACGACCAAAGTGGCCAGGGCAAGCTGCCAGTTGAGGCTAATCATCGCCACAACCACGCCGATGAGGGCAAACAAAGCCCCCAGCGCCTGGGCTAACCCTTGACTGAAAAAAAAGTTGATCGCGTCGATGTCATTGACCAGGCGGCTCATCAAATCGCCAGCTTCTTCACTCTCGACGTATTGCAAAGAGAGCCGCTCCACTTTCTTGAAAATCTTGACCCGCAAATCGGCGAGCATATTTTGGCCTGCCAAGGATATCCAATAGATTTGCAAGCGTATTGTGACCATACCGACAAGGTAGACGCCGATCAGAAGCAACATCGTGCGGGCCAGGCCGCGTTTATCGCCTGCTGTGATGAAATTATCAACGGCGCGACTAATCAAAAAAGGCCCGGCGGCCAGGGTGCCTGCGTTGATCAAGATCATCACAAAAGCGCCCAACACCGGCAGCCAATAGGGTTTCAAATGACGCACCAAACGACCTACGACAGCAGCACGGTCTTCAGTGCGTTCATCTTCTCCCCGAACGATTCGGCGTACGGCATGTCCGTGACCGATCATATCGACATCACCTCCTCTTGCTCGGCAAGGCCGACTCCAACAACGTCCTTATCGAATTGGGTGTCCAAGATGTCGACATACAGCTCACTAGTTTTGAGCAATTCGTCATGCTGGCCCTTGGCGACCAGTTGACCATCATCGAGCAGCAAAATCACGTCGGCATTGCGCACGGTGCTGATCCGTTGGGCGATCACAAAGCTGGTTCTGTCTTCCATGAGCTGCTCGAGCGCCTGTTGGATGTTGTACTCCGTCTCGGCATCCACCGACGAAGTGCTGTCGTCCAGAATCAAGATGCGGGGATTGACAAGCAGGGCCCGGGCGATGGCGATGCGCTGTTTTTGGCCTCCCGACAGGCCGACGCCGCGCTCCCCCACCGGAGTCTCGTAGCCATCGGGCAGGGCGGCGATAAAGTCGTGCGCTTGAGCAGCCTGCGCCGCGGGGATGATCTCATCCATCTGGGCGTGGGGCCGCCCATAGGCGATATTTTCCCGAATCGTTCCTGAAAAGAGAGTTGTCTCTTGCAGGACAATTCCGATTTGACACCGGAGCGAATCCAGGGTGACATCGCGGACATCGTACCCATCGATCAAGACCTGGCCTTCAGTGACATCGTAGAAACGGGGGATCAGGTTAATGATCGTCGATTTCCCTCCCCCGGTTTGGCCGAGAATGGCAACAGTCTCTCCCGGCTCGGCAGTAAAGGAGACATTGCGGAGGATATCCTCCTGCCCGCGGCTATAGCGGAAGATGACATCTTTGAATTCAACCCGCCCCTTCAGATCCGGCAAGGGGAACGCGTCCGGCTTTTCTTCCACTTCGGACCGAGCATCGATGACCTCGAAGATACGCTCGGCAGAGGCCTCCGCCCGTGAAAGCATTGTGCCGATCATACCCATTTGGAACACGGGCGTCAACATAAGGCCAATATAGCCGGTGAAAGCAACCAAGTCTCCCAGGCTCAAGGCTCCCCGGATCACTTCCAGGCCGCCGAGCCAGCCAACGATGACCATACCCAAATTGGCGATCAGGTAAACCAAAGGTAACGCGACCGAAAAGAGGTGCACCAGCCGGAGATTTTCATCCAGCAAGGTTTTGTTCTGTTGGAGATAGCGGTCAATCTCGTAAGGTTCGCGGGCAAACGCCTTGACCACCCGCATGCCGGCGAGATTCTCTTGCAAAATGCTGTTGAGATTGGCCAATTTGCGCTGCACAGCGCGTGACACCGGGATAATCCGGCCCACGAAAACAGCAAAGATGAACAAGATCAAGGGGACCAAGCCAAACAAGAGCAGAGCCAGCTTCCAATACATCCAGAACATGATCCCCAGTGTACTCAGCAACATCAATGTTGCCGAGCCGAGCAAGACAACGCCGCGACCGACAAAATGGCGAACCATCTCGACATCTGACGTCATCCGGGTCATCAACTTGCCGGTTTGGGCGCGATCATGGTAGGAAAAGCTCAGCTTCTGCAACTTCTCGAAGAGGGCATTACGCAAATCGTAAGCAACACCCTGGGATGTCATTTCCGACCAGTAAGCCTGCAAAAATTTGAACACCCCGCGGGCGACGGCAACCCCAACCAACATGGCAGCCACCTGCCAGACACGGGTCAGGTTCAGCGGTGTGATCCCCTGGTCGATCAGCCATTTGAGCAACTGCGGGGTAGCCAAATTGGCCAGATTGACTAACAACAATGCGATCCCGCTGCCCAACGCCGTGGGCCAGTAATTTTGTAAGTATTTCAATGCGCGAGAAACGTATTTCATATCAGGTTTGAGAACTCCTTAAGGTTGGCCGACCATACCGTACCAAAATGTATCCGCAACGATGCGGACATCGTCGCGGTCGATGTCGGCCTGATGACAAGCATGCCGGTAGCGGATCAAGCCATGAAGCATGCCCAGAAGCAGCGAGGCAGCGGAATCATCTTTCGGCAGCGCTTGCAGTTCTCCTTGCTCGACAGCTTTTCGAAGGACGCCCTCGAGCGGATCCAAAACGGTGTGAAACAATTGGGCATGGTATTGATGTGCTTCTTCTTTGCTCATCCCTACCAAGCGTTGGCGTAAAGCCCCAAAAAGCGAGCGACGGGAGGCGACGAGATCGACATAAGCGGCCAGGATGGCAATGACTTGCTCCTTGCTGGTCCGATATTCCGCCGCGGCATCACGCATACACCGGCCCAGGCGAGAAGTGTAATGTTCGAGAACTTCCTTGTAAAGGGATTCTTTGCTATCAAAATAGTAATATAACGCTGCGTTGGTCAGACCGCAAGCCCGGGCAATTTGGCGAATCGATACCCCGTGATAACCGTGCTCGGTGAACAGGCTCTCGGCTACATCGATAATTTTTTGCCGTCCGACGTGTGTGCTTTGTGCGTTCATGCCATTTTTTCCTTACTAAACGTTTGGTAAGCGAGTGTAACAACAAGGGAACTATGTGTCAATCCAGATTCCAAGGTATACTTTGCCTAAGACGTCACGCTAACTTTGGATCAAATCTTGAACACAATCTATCCAAGCCGGGTAATTTTTCATCAAAAAGCCAGGCAAAAAGAATCCCGGTGTGGCTCTCTCCAATCCCAAGGTGGGGCACAACAAAAGGAGGCCAACAATGAAACAAATCCGAACCGAAACCCCTGACCCGAAACGCCAGCGCCTATACCGAAAGGCAATTCTGATCGCGCTGGGCGGCAACGCGCTCTTGGCAGCGGCGAAGAGTGTTTTGGCCTGGATCACCGGCAGCAGCGCGATCTTCTCGGACGCGATCAATTCCCTCTCGGATATGCTCTACAGCCTGCTGATGAGCGTGGGATTATACGTCTCACAGCGGCCGGCCGATGAAGATCATCCCCAGGGGCACGCTCGCTTCGAGCCGCTGGTCAGCCTGTTCATCGCCGGAGCGATGACCGTGGCCGGGGGAACCGCGGTATGGAAGAGCATTCAGCGATTTTTGAGCGGTGGGGGCGCTGTTCCGGCCAAGTGGCCGACCGTGGTGCTGCTCGGAAGCGTGGTTGTCAAGGTGGGGATGTACCTGCTGGTCAACCGCATCGGCGATGAAGCGCAGAGTCCGGCCATCCAGGCAAGCGCCAGAGATAACCTCGCCGATATTCTCACCTCGGCAGCGGCCCTGCTCGGCGTCTGGGGGGCGCGGTTGATCAACCCGATCTTCGACCCTATCGCCGGGTTCCTGGTCGGGTTGTGGATCTTCCGAGCGACGGTCGAAATCGTCCAAGAAAATATCGGCTATCTGACCGGACGCGGTGCGCCGCAAAAACTGTGCAAGCAAATCGCCGAGGCGGCTCGCAATGTACCTGACGTCGAGGGCGTCCACCAGGTCATCGCTGATTATGTTGGCCCGCGCCTGAGGGTCGATATGCACGTGGAAATCGACGGGGACGTGACCCTGCAACACGCCCACGAGATTGGCGAAAACGTGCGCACAGCCGTAAAGGAAATTCCTCAAGTGGACCTGGTTTTTATCCATCTTGAGCCCATCGGCGGGGATCACCCCCACTAAAACGATAATCCACAAGAGAAACGTACGCAAAACGCGCTAAAACATTCACTACAGCATCCGTTTTCGATGCTTACGGGGGAATATTTTTGGATTCCGGCTCAGCCTTAACAATTTGTTAAACTCCGATAGGTATAATTTTTGTAAGCGTTCACGGGGTGTCATTCTTGCAGGATGCATGCTTCGCAAGCCGCTGATGCTTTTACAGCGGCGAAGAATCTCCACCGTTGAAACCTGGGAGACTCTTCGGTCGTAAAAAAAACTCACTCAGAGTGACATAGCTGAACGCTTACTAATTTATCAAACCATCGAGCTTGGCGAGTCAAAGTTCGCCATCGCCAAGCTGATCGACAAGATCGTTTTCGTTTACGAGAAAATGAGAGCCATGCAAACAACGATTGCCCGTACCCCACGAATCATCCTGCTTGCCGTCTACGTTCTGGCAAGCGTGGCTATTTTTATCGCCGCGTTGTTGTCGCCCCAGTTTGCCAACATCGCCAAGGCACCGTTGCGGGATTTCATCATGCCTGAGCCAGAACCAATCATGCTCTCACTGCTCTATTCCACCGAGAAGGCCGCCTGGTTGGACGAGACCATCACCGAATTTGAAAACACGAAGAAAACAGCCAGTGGACGCCCCATCCAGATCGAACTCTCTAAGGCCGGATCGCGGGAAATTTACCTGGACGTGCTCAACGGCGCTCAGCCGGACATGATCAGCCCGGCGAGTTCGTTACAGATTTCCCTGCTGAAAGACCTATCCGAGGCCAAATTCGGCTCCGCGATCGTCGATTCCGCCGGGAGCGAGGATTGTCGCCCGGTGCTCAAGACTCCCCTGGTGTTGGTCGCCTGGAGTGAACGCGCCGAGGTTCTCTGGGGCAACGAGATCAACGGCGATCTCTGGAAGGAGTTGCACGCCGCCGTGACCGACCCCGAAGGCTGGGCTTCTTACGGGCAGGCTGAATGGGGCTACGTCAAATTTGGGCAAACCAACCCGCTCAAATCGAACAGCGGCTTCATGACCATCGTCCTGATGTCCGCGGATTATTTTGGCCAATCCAGCCTGAACGCCGCCGACATTTTGTCCGATCAAGGATACCAGGAATGGTTTCTCGACTTCCAAAACACGATCTCCGAGTTTGGTGACAGCACTGGCACGTACATGCGCGAGATCGTCGCCTACGGGCCGAGCAAATACGACATCGTCGCCGTCTACGAAGCGACGGCCATCGAGCAGGCCGAGAACGCGGAGGGACGCTACGGCGAGCTGCAGGTCTATTATCCCTCCGCCACGGTGATGAGTGACCATCCCTTCTGCATTCTCAACGGGGACTGGGTCACGCCTGAAAAACGGGAGGCCGCCCGTCTGTTCGTCGAGTATCTCTCCAGCACCCCGGCTCAGGAATTGGCCCTGATGGACTACGGATTCCGCCCGGTGGACCCATCCATCGCCCTGGATCAAAGCGCCAGCCCCTTCCAAACCTATCGCAGCCACGGGATCAGAATCGATATCCCGGCCGAAATCACCATCCCGGATGGCAACACGTTGAACACACTGCTGGATTTCTGGAATCGCAACGTAGGACAATAACCCCCCCAGCCGCACCCTGGCGAACAAGAGGAGTTTCCGATGAAAAAATATACCCTTTCCATCTTAGCAACGACGTTTATCCTGCTGATCGTCAGCTTGGCCTGCGGAGGGACGGGCGATGGCCCGGTCGCCAACCTGGGCGGAGGAGAAGTCGTCGTCAGCATCGTCTACGGCTCGGAAAAAGAAGAATGGCTGGTCCCGCTGGTGGAGCGCTACAACCAGGCGGGCCACAAGACCGAGGCCGGCTCGAAAATCGTCATCGAGGCGACGCCGATGGGCTCGGTCGAATCGGCCAACCGAATCATCGAGGGCAATCTGGAGCCAACCGTGTGGAGCCCGGCCTCGTCGATTTACATCCCCGTGGCCAACGCCGAGTGGCGCAAGACCCACAGCGAAGACCTGGTCGTGGGCACGCCCAATGATCTTGTGCTCAGCCCGGTGGTGATCGCCATGTGGGAGCCGATGGCCAAAGCGCTGGGATGGCCGGACACGCCGGTCGGCTGGGCCGACATCGCCGAACTCTCCACCTCCGAAGAGGGCTGGGAGGCCTATGGCTACCCCGAATGGGGCGACTTCAAGCTGGGCCATACACACCCCGACTTCAGTAACAGCGGCATTGTCTCGATCATCACCGAGGTGTATGCCGGGTTGGATAAAACCCGCGACCTGACTCTGGATGATCTTGATGACGATGAACTATTCAATTTTATGGCCGACGTGGAGAGCAGCATCATTCACTACGGCTCCAGCACGGGCTTCTTTGCCCAGCGCATGTTCCAAAACGGACCTTCCTATCTGAGCGCGGCGGTGATGTACGAGAATTTGGTCGTCGCCCAAGAAGCCAAACGCATCGCTGGGGAGGTGGCCCAGATCCCCGTTGTGGCCATCTATCCCAAAGAAGGCACCTTCTGGACCAACAACCCCTATGCGATCCTGAATGCCGAATGGGTCACGGCGGAAGAGAAAGAAGCCGCCGAAGATTTCGAAGCCTTCTTGCTGGCCGAAGAGCAGCAACGCGGCGCTATCGAGTTGGGCTTCCGACCCGCGGACCCGTCCATCCAACTATCCTCCCCGCTGGACGCCCAACACGGCGTCGACCCCAAGCAACCTCAAACGGTGCTCGAAATCCCCAAGGCCGAGGTGATCCAGGGCATTGTCGCCCTATGGCGAGAGACCAAGAAACCGGTCGACGTTTCTGTCGTGCTGGATATTTCCGGGAGCATGAGCGGAGAAAAGATCAGCGCGGCGCGGGCCAGCTTGATCAATTTCATCGACCTGTTCCAGGATCGCGACCGGATGCAAGTGATCGTCTTCAGCGATGAGATCATCGAAATGAGCCCGCTTTCTCCCCTGGAGGGTAAACGCGAAGACCTGAAACAGCGCGTCTCAGGTGTGATCGAACGGGGCGGTACGATGTTGTATGACGCCACCGATTACGCTTACAAAGACTTGCTCGAAAACGCCGATCCTGATCACATCCGCGCTATCGTGGTACTCACCGACGGCGCCGACACGGATTCAACGATGAGCTTGAACCAGCTCATCGGTGAGATCAGCGTCCACGAGGAGGAAGGCGGCAACGCGATCAAAGTGTTCACCATCGCCTTTGGCAATAATGCCGAGAAGCACATCCTTACCGATATTTCCGAGGCGACCGGCGGCAAACAATACGACGGCACCCCGACGACGATCCGCGACATTTACGCCGAAATTGCGACCTTCTTCTAAACGAGGCCTCTATGCGTTCTCCCCTGCTCATCGCCATCTTCAATCCGCTCAACATTGCCATGCTGGTGATCTCTGCCATCGCCGGGCTGCTGGCGGCCTGGTGGCTATTCCCGATTGGGATTCTGGTATGGCTGGTCATGGTCCTGCTGGTGGCGTTCAACCCGTCCTTGAGGATGTATAAACAGATGGAAAAGCGCGCCCCCCTGACCCAACGCTTTCAACCGTATTACAATCGCTTGGAGAACAGCCAGGTGCGCATCTATCGCGTCATCAGCGGAGTCAAGCCGAAAGTGCGCCAGAAGCTCAACCCCCTGTGGCACAGCGTGGACGAGTTGGTCGATCAGGCCTATTTCTTCTGTGAACAACTCACCGTCCTCGAAAATCACCGCCTGGTCTCTCAGCGTGGGGTCAACATTAAAGACGACATTGCCGATCTCGACTATCGTATCGAGCATGAAGATGATGAAAACGTGCGCAAAGAATTCGAGGAATCTCGCGCTGCGCTGCAAAATCGCTATGCCAACATGTTGGCGCTGGGCAAACAACTCGACCGCGCCGAGGCCCTCTTGACCACCCTGACCAGTGAATTGGCCCAAACGCTCACCGAAACGATCCAGATTCAATCGTTGCCGCCCGATCAGCTTCAGGCTGAGGTGGAACGCTTACGACAAAACCTGGAGACAGAAAAGCAGCGCTTGCAAAGATTCGAGATGTCGGTGCCTGAGTGATACCAAGAGACAAGCAGATATGAAAAGAAAGAGAGAAGCATGAAAATTCCCCACTGGTTACGAGTAACCCTGATCCTGTTTGTCAGCCTGGGGGTTTTAGCGTTCGTGATGGGATTCACCTTGTGGGTCAGCGACGTCCACGAGGCGATGGCAGAAGCCGAAGTCAGCCTGGAATCAGACGCTCACATTCAGGTTGATACCGAGCCCTGGATCAGCTTCCAGCCTCGAGGCAAAACGGCGACCACCGGTTTGATCCTCTACCCCGGAGGCCGAGTTGCCCCCGAAGCTTACGCCCCTCCGGCCCGCGCCATCGCCGAGGCCGGTTATCTCGTCGTGATCCCGCCGATGCCGCTCAATTTGGCCGTTCTCGACATCGACAAAGCCGCCGAGATCATTGATACCTATACGCAAACCAAAATATGGGCGATCGGCGGCCACTCGCTCGGCGGCGCCATGGCGGCACAATACGCCGGGCAACACCCCGAGCAAATTGACGGCCTGGTTCTGTGGGCATCTTATCCCGCCGAGAACAACGATCTCTCCGGACAAGACTTCGTCGCTGTCTCCATTTACGGGACCCGCGACGGGCTCGCCGATCCCGACACCGTGTTGGCCGCCAGAGACAACTTACCTTCGTCGACTGAATGGGTCGCCATCGAAGGCGGCAATCACGCCGGATTCGGCTGGTACGGCCAGCAAGACGGCGATCTAACCGCGACGATCAGCCGGGAGGAACAGCAAGAGCAAGTCGTGGCAGCGACGCTGGCGCTCCTGGAGAAGATCGAAACATCCCCATAAACGCAGCCAATCTTTCATGTATAATGGAACTATACTCCTGATAAGGAGAATGCTCTACCGATGACCGAAAAAATCTTAATCGTAGAAGACGATCCCTCCCTGCTGGACACACTCAGCTACACCTTCGAGACCGAAGGCTACGACGTTGAGACCGCTGAAAATGGCCTCGAAGCCGTCAAGCTGGCGCGCACTTCCCAACCTGATCTGATTATCCTAGATATCATGCTGCCGGGAATCGATGGCCGGGAGGTGACCCGCATCCTGCGGCAAGAGATGACCGTCCCTATCTTGATGCTCACCGCCAGGGACGATGAAATCGACCGCGTTCTCGGCCTCGAGATCGGCGCCGACGATTACATCACCAAACCCTTCTCGATGCGCGAGCTGGTCTCCCGAGTCAAGGCTCATCTACGCCGTATCCGCTTGATCCAAAATGAAATCGGCAGCGGACAAGAGG
>CAZXXW010000104.1:0-13649 GCA_964644835.1 uncultured Anaerolineales bacterium | reverse complement strand
ATCACCCCCTAGATAACCTCATGCCGCGGCCAAAACACCTCGTTCCAATCTACCCTGAATCTTGCAGTTGTTGTATACTAAAGAAAGCGAAAGCAGTTCACCCGGATTAGAGAGGATGTTTCGATGCGTATCAAGTGCTATAAATGTCATATGTCGATCCCCTTAGATCGTGATTTTATCTACGAAGCATTAGACTATATTGAAGAAGAGAAGTTGTCTCATTATGATGTGCGTTGTCCCAAATGCCGGACGACCAATCGGGTTTCCAAGAAGCAATTACGCCGTGCCGTCCCCAGGGGCAAACGCGAAGAATAACGCCAAAGTTTGTTCTATTTAAAGTCAATCAAAGGTGGACAACGCAGCAGGGGGCTGCGCTTGTGCCACCTTTTCTTTCTCCAAGATTTATCACTGTGAACTTGAGAACGTCTATTCAAGAATTTATCAAAAACACAACCGTTGCTGTCCGCATTGTTGTCTCGGTGTTTCATCGTATTGGCAAAGAGCGCGTCGCCCAATCCGCTGCCGGGATGGCCTACTACGGCTTTTTCTCGCTATTCCCCTTGCTGCTCATCCTGGTCACATTTGGCGGCGCCTTTCTGCAAAGCCAAGAGGCCCAATCACAAGTTCTCCAGGGGATGATCCGAACACGAAAGTGGCCTGGAATCAGGGCGCCTGGGGCGCGTTGATCGCTTCCGTGGCAGCCGAAGTTGCCACCCTGGCCTTTACCTGGTACCTGCGCAGCGGATTTGCCAAATATAGTCTTGTCTATGGGTCTCTGGGGGCTGTCGCCATCTTGCTGTTCTGGATCTATCTGCTCAGCTTCGTGGTCTTGTTTGGCGCGTATCTCAGCGCCGAAATTGCCATGCACCGCCTGGAGGAAGAGTAAGCAGACCTGTCGCTCAACGATCTTGGGGGCGTTGACGATCGAGTTCAACCAGATAAGGTTTTGGGCCTTTGACGATCATTTTTTGCCCATCGGGAAAGATGACCTGGGTTTTGCTTTTCTCCCGGATGATTTTCGTGCCCCGGTAGCGGATCGTCACGGGCTGGTCGAAGGGATTCTCTCCCTCCAGGGCTATTTTGGTGGGCGAGATGATCCTGACCCCCAGCGCCGTCAAGAAGAGCGGCAGGGGGGCAAGCCCCTGCAGGGCGTTGCGTTCCCCGGCGCCTTTCCCTGTTTCGGTATGGTAACTGCGGGCGAAGGCTTTGTGCTTGCTCAACTGGGAGATGATCGCCTCCATCATCCGGGTGACCAATTCCCCGACTTCTTTTCGATACCCGTACTTAACCATCCCTTTACCGATCAGGCACGCCCAAAGGCTCGAAGATAACGGGCAAACGAATTCGTTTTCTTCCGATCCTGTTGGTGGGCAGAGAGGGATGCCATAGCGCCGCCAGAACCGTTCCGGATCCAGCAGGGTTTTGCCGATCAGCTTATCGGCGCGTTCCTGGGACGGAATCTCGGCCCAGAGGGGCAAGAAAAGGGAATAATCCTGGCAGGCGAGATCGATCACTTCGACTTGCACATAATCATCGGGCTTGATGTTTTGGATCTCGATGTATTCAAGGCTGGCGTAGACCCCCTCGCTGGTCACGTAGCTGGTTTCCATCCGCCACTGGAACTGGGTTTCTTCGATGCGTTCAATCCGGTCATTGCCTGCTTGGTTGGCCCCGTGCAGAAAGACGGTCGCCTGCCGGGGTGGTTCCTCCGCGCCCCGAATGGATAACACCAGGCGGGCGGGCTGCTCGAAGGTGTGCTGTAAATAGATCTCTCCCGGCCCTCGACGGTAGCCGAGCACTTTTCCCGCCGGGCTGAAGTGGGAGGTGCGGTCCCAGTAGGGGTATAGGCTGGCTTGCTCGTCCCAGGCTGTGTCCAGAGCGCTGCGCAGGTTATCGGCCAGAGCTTGCAGGGCAGGGGTTGGCTCGGTCTGCTCCAGGATGCGGGCCATCTTCAACAGGATTTCGATCTCGTTGAAGAGCAGGGCGCAAAGGGCAGGGCTCTCGCTGTAGCTGATCTCCGCCCCCTGGCTCCAGCTTTCCCATTGCGAGAAGGTCGGATGGTTGTCAAGCCCGGCTTGCGACAGCCGGCTCCATTCCGGCAAGCCGTCTCCGTCGCGGTCTTGTTCCTCGGTGAACCAGTGTTGCACGGCACTCAACAGCTTGGGGTAATGTTTTTCAAGAAAGCCTTTGTCTTCGTTGACTTGATAGATTTTCCAGGCAATCTGGGCGAGGATCGGTGTGACCATCAGCCTGCTGCGCTGGCCGCCGAGACCGGGTTTCCAATCGATGAAACCATTTCTCTTTTGGACGGCGAGGAAATTTTCCAATAAGCCTGCGGCCAGTTCGGGGTTGGAGGGGAGCAAGAAATCGACCAGAAAGTTGGTCTCCAGCGCCGGTTGGCCGCTCCACACGTGCGTGTAGTCACTGCCGTCGCCCCGGGCGGAGAAGCCCTGGTCGGGGTTGCGGCTGAGAACGAAGGAGCGATTCGGAAGTTGCTCTGTCGGCCCAACCAGCAGGCCAAAGGCGTTTTTTTGTCCCAGGGCAAAAGCAGCGTCCCATGAGCGGTTGCCGGTTTCGATGTGAATCAGACCCTCGTTTTGAATCTCCAGCCGACTGATTTCACCATCCCAGGGGCGGGCGGCGACCTCCCGGGCCCTCTCAAAAGATGCCTGCGGGTCTTCCAGGGCTGCAGCTGACCAGATGAAGGACCGTTCGCTCCCGGCGAGCAATTCGAGATCGACAGCCAGCGCCGGAAAAGGCCCCGGGCTGATGAAACTATCTCTGGTGATGAAGACCACCGGTGCTAATCCATCGGTTTGTCCCGCCAAGACCGTTGCAGCTTCGATTTCTTTGGGCGCCATCCGCTCACCTTCGCCAATCGGGGAGAGCAAGGCCGTCCACTCGAAGCGTAAACGCCTCTCGGCGAGGCGGCTGTTCTTGATCTTGACTCGCCCTGCTACGGCGTGCGATTCCGGCACCCAGTATTCAAGCTGAACCTCGATCCCGGTGGAGGGCGAAAAAGCGACCTGGAGATAGTTGGGATAGAATTTTTGCACCTGGACCGGCTTGCTGAACGCTCCGGGATCGGATATGGCCGTATCGCCCTCGACAAAGCGGGGGAAAAGGCTGAAGTTGCGGGCCCGCAGCCCAAAGGTGGTTTGCAACGATATGCTGGCAGGTTCTCCCCCGGCTAATGCCAGTTCCCAGATGTGATCGTTGAAGTAATCGGTGGGGCCACAACGGGCGTCTGCGGCGATTGTGTACGCGCCCGGCCCGTCCTGGTCGAGGGTCCATAAGTTGTTCATAAGCAGATTGTAAAGGCAGAAAGCGGAAAGGTCAAAGGGGTCAGGCCCCGATTTTATGCTAGAATCAAAGACAGCGGCAATTTGTTCACCTTCGCGAAACGCTTTCACGGCCCCCGATGTTATAGGCTGTGGAAGTCCTGATTTGCCAATAAGGAGGAGAAAACAAGATGGACACTTACCAGCCCCGCGGTTTGTATTTTGAAGAATTCGAAGTTGGCCAACGCTTTGTCAGCGCGGGCCGCACCATCACCGAGAGCGATATCGTCACCTTTGCGGGTTTGTCGGGGGATTATAACCAACTCCATACCGATACCCAGTTTTGTGCAGATTCTCCCTTTGGAGAACGCATCGCCCACGGCTTGCTGGTTCTCTCGATTGCTTCCGGGTTGGTGGCCCAAAGCGGGATGATCGAGGGCACGGTGATCGCTTTTCGCGAGATCGACAACTGGAAGTTCATCCAACCTGTTTTTATAGGTGATACCGTTCATGTCGCTACACAGGTTCTCGAGACGAAATTCTTTCGCCGCCTGGGAGCCGGTAGAGTAGAAATTGAGCTCAGCGTGATCAATCAAGATGATGACGTTGTGATGAAAGGATCCTGGCATGTGCTCATGGCCAGCCAGGAAGCCTAATCAGAGAAGAGATGCCTGAAGAGAACTCAAACCAACAGCCAGAAGAAGAACCGCGAGAGCGTTTTCGCCGCTTGCTTGATGAAGCCGAGCGGGTTGAGCGCGAAATAGCCGCCGGCGCCGAGGAGGGGGATGCGCCCCCTGAGGAGGAGCCGCTGGCCGAAACGATCGCCAAGCCCGTGCAAGAAGAGCAACCAGAAGACGAAGAAATGGAAGAAGTGGAGGAGGGGGAAGACGTCGAAACCCTGCCCCATGAGAAGACCACCATTCCGCCGCCGCCCAGGTTGGGCACGACTCCCAGCAGCGCGCCCCCGGCTGTGGACACCCGCGGCATGCCGCTGCCACGCCGGGTCGACGAGATTGATCGTCAGGCCACGCGGGTCTCGCCGGCAGCCCTCGAGCCAGAAGAAGCGCCAAAATCGGCAGCCCCGCCTCCCCTCAGTCCGCCGCATCCTGCTTCGGGGCCGAAATTACCCTTCGAAAACATCCAAACCGATCGGTTATTGGGCTGCCTGTTGCGCATGACGATTATGGGCGCGTTTTTGATCGTGATCCTGACCCTGATCCTGGGCACAACTGGCCTGATCGTCTACCGGCGCATCGCCAGCGATTTGCCTGATCCCAGCGATTTACGTGAACGGATTTCGGCGTTTGAAACCACCCGCATCCTCGACCGGGAGGGGAATCTGCTCTATGAGATCTTGGACCCCAACGCCGGGCGGCGCACCTATGTTTCGCTGGATGAGATGTCGCCCTATCTGGTCGCGGCTACGATTGCCACCGAGGACAAGGAGTTTTACAGTCATCCCGGCTTCGATGCGATGGCGATTGTACGCGCCTTTTGGCAAAATATTGCCAGCCGCGAGACCGTTTCGGGCGCTTCGACGATCACCCAGCAGTTGACCCGGACCTTGTTCCTCTCGCCGGAGGAGCGGGCCAGCCGCACGTACCGGCGCAAGCTGCGCGAGGCGATCCTGGCCGCGGAAATTACCCGCCGCTATACCAAGGATGAGATTCTGGAGATTTATCTCAACGAAAATTATTACGGCAACCGGGCGTATGGCGTCGAGGCCGCTGCGCAGACCTATTTTGGCCTTTCCGCCGACCAACTTAATTTGGCCCAGGCATCGTTTTTGGCCGGGCTGCCCCAGCTGCCGTCTGTCTACGATATTTATTCCAATCGGGAGCAAACGCTCCAACGCCATCAAGATATTCTCATGCTGATGTACCAGGTCAGCCAGGAGAAGAACTGTATTCCGGTGAGCAACAATCCCGAGCCGATCTGTGTCGATGCCGGGGAGGCTGCTGCCGCAGCGGACGAAATTGCCGCTTACGATTTCGAGCAATCTGATATCCAAATGCGCTTTCCCCATTGGGTCAATTATGTCCGCTCGATTCTGGAGGAGCGATACGACCCTCAGACGATTTACCGCTCCGGTTTTACCGTTTACACGACTCTTGACCCCGGCCTGCAGGAAACCGCTCAGCGCGTCGTCAGTGAACAGGTTGCCGCCCTGGCCGGCAGGAACGTCACCAACGGTGCCCTGGTGACCATCCGCCCCAGCACGGGCGAAATCCTGGCCATGGTCGGTTCTGCCGATTATGATAATGAAGCCATTGACGGACAGATCAACATGGCTGTCAGCCCGCGTCAGCCGGGATCAGCGATCAAGCCGCTCACCTATGTGGCCGCTTTCGAGCAAGGCTGGACGCCAGCAACGCTGATCTGGGATGTGCGCACCGAGTTCCCCCCATCGGGAGACCCCAACGACCCCCGGCCTCCCTACGTGCCGGTCAATTATGACGAGCGCTATCACGGCCCGATGCTCGTCCGGGAGGCGTTGGCTAATTCGATCAATGTCGCCGCGGTGAAAACCCTCGATTTTGTCGGCATCTACGACAACCCCGCAACGGAAGTCAGAGATGGGTTGATCCCCATGGCCGAGCGCCTGGGCATCACCACGCTGACCCGCGACGACTACGGCCTCTCGCTGACCCTGGGCGGTGGTGATGTCACCCTGCTAGAGTTGAGCGGCGCCTACACTGTCTTTGCCACCGGCGGTCGCAAGGTTCCCTTGGTTGCCATCACCCGGATCGAAGATCATTTCGGCGAGGTGGTTTTTCAATATGAAACCCCGCCGGGCGAGCAGGCGCTACGTCAGGAGCACGCCTTCTTGATCTCCTCGATTCTCTCGGATAACGAAGCTCGAGCGCCCATGTTTGGTTTTAACTCGGTCTTGAATCTGCCTTTCCGGGTGGCGGCCAAAACCGGCACGACCAACGATTTTCGCGATAACTGGACGATTGGATACACGCCCGATGTGGTTGTCGGTACCTGGGTGGGAAACGCCGATTATACGCCCATGCAGGGAACCAGCGGTTTGACAGGCGCGGCCCCGATCTGGGCCTCGTTCATGCAGACCGCCGTCCAGCAGCTCACCGGCGGCTCGCCGACGAACTTTCTGCCCCCTCCCGGGATTGTCGAGCGGGTCGTCTGCGCCGAATCAGGTACGGAGCCGTCGCAGTGGTGCCCAACCCAGATGAGAGAGTATTTTGCCGCTGACCAGTTGCCGCTTCCCGAGGAAGAAGATCTCTGGAAGAAGGCGACCATCGATACCTGGACCGGTTTGTTGGCCTCGCCGGAGTGTTCGGATTTCACCGAGGAGGAACTGGGCTTGAACGTCGATGATCCTTGGGCCGTCAGGTGGATCAAAGAGACCAACCAAGGACGCGCCTGGGCAGAGGAAATAGGCTTTTCCGAGCCGATCTTTTTCGCCCCTCAGGATGAATGTGTCGCCGAAGATTCGCGCCCGATTTTGGAGATCGCTTCTCCCGATGACGGCGACTTGATCGAGACCAGCCCGGTGGAGATTGCCGGGCGCGTTGATGCGACGGACAATTTCGAGCGTTACCGGCTGTTCTGGGGCCGCGGCAGCAATCCGGTCGATTGGGACACCATCTGCGAGGATGATGATCCCGTCCCGGAGCCAGAAGTGTTTTGCTCCTGGGATGTCGAAGAGCTGGAAGCGGGCGTGGTCACCCTGCGGCTGCGTATTTTCAGCACCGAAGACACTTATGCCGAGACGACGTGGCAAGTCGACTTGCAGGTGCCCACCCCCACGCCAACCCCTACAGAAACTCCCACGCCGACGGCGACACCGACGCTAACCCCGACGCCGACGCTGACACCAACGGTTACGCCAACACCGACCGAAACCGCAACGCCCACGGCGACATTATCTCCAACGATAACATCCACCGCTACGCCAACCCCGGAGGCTACGGATACCCAAGAGGCTACAGCAACAGCGCCATAGTGGTAGGAATCAGGGATCAGGGACTAGGTACCATGTGTGGGGTACCAAGTATCGGATGATTACCCGGCCACTCTAATCACCAATGCCCTGACCCCTGATGTACTGATCCCTGCCCCACCGATTCCTGATTTCCTGACACCCCGACCCACTGACACGATTTGACCGCTCTCGGAAAAACTGCTACAATCCCCAGCGTTAATCATCCGTCCATGTAGACACGATAAGGAATAGAAGACAATATGAATTTACAGGTATCCCCCGATACAGTTTCAATCACAGTGCCTGCTGCTGAAGCTGTACAAGATTTTTTGAATGAACGCGAACTGGTCGATCACGGCCTGCGCGTTTATGTCTCTGGCGTAGGTTGAGGCGGTCCTCAATACGGCATGGCTGTCGAAAACAATGTTCGAGAAAACGACCAAGTTTTCGAAGACCATGGCGTCAAAGTCATCGTGGATGACGCTTCCTTACGTTATTTGAAGGGCACAGTAATCGATTATCAGACCGAGGGCGGCCGCCCCGGTTTTCAGATCAAGCAAAATAATCCCGCCACAGATGGCGAAGGCGGTTGCGGCTCTTGCTGCTCCGGTTGCTGAGAAGCGATTACCAGTTCTAGAAAACATACCCCGGTAAAAAAGCCGGGGTTTTGTTTTTAAACTTGTCGACCCCCCGAAAAGTAAATGCACCCATCGCCAAATCCCTGATAAAATTAAACTATCCTTTGTTCATCTAAAACTTTATTGCATCATTGGGTGGTTCTCTGTGTTTGTGTTCGCCTCTTGATGGACCGCCAGATGTTGCTGAAAAGAGGGAGAATGTCTAAGGTCTCAGTTGTTACCGATAGTGTTGCCAGCCTCCCGGTGGAACTGTTTGAAAAGCTCGACATCCGCTGGGTGCCGTATTACATCCATCGTGGCAAGGAGGTGCTGCGCGATCTTGTTACCATCAAACGGGATGCTTTCTACGAGTGGCTGACCAACGCCGAAGAAGTGCCCAAAACGGCCAACCCCAGTCCGGGCGATTATGCCGAGACATATGCTCAATTGGCAATGGAGGGTGTGCGCGACATTATCAGCATTCACATCACTTCCAAGGGAAGCGGGGCCTATCAGGCTGCTCTCGACGCCAAGGAAGTCGTCTTGAGCCGCTTTCCCGATCTCAACATCGAGATCATCGATTCTTTGAATGTGTCCATGTGCCAGGGCTGGATGGTCATTGAGGCTGCCCGGGCCGCTTTGCAAGGTGCCTCGCTTGATTCAATTGTCGCCCGAGTTCGGGAGATGATACCGGTTACCCGGATGATGCAAACCGCCGACACGCTCAAATATCTTGCCATGGGGGGGCGGATTGGTAAAGCCGGGCATTTAATCGGCAGCCTGCTCAGAATCAAACCGATCATCAGCATGGAAGATGGCGAGATCGTCGCCCTCGGCCTGGCTCGGACGCGCCAGCGTGTCTATCAGACGATGGTCAAGAAGTTGGAGCAGGTCGTCGGTTATGGCGGCAAGATCAAAATTGCCTATGTTCACGCCGCGGCCCTCGAAGATGTCGAAAAGCTGCGCGCCCTCGTCGAGGAACGGCTTCAATCTGTTGAAACGCTTGTCACCGAACTCTCGCCTGCATTGGGTGTCCATACCGGCCCTGGAACGGTGGGGTTTTGCTATTATCCGGTGAAGGATTAAACCCCAGCTTGATCAATAAATCTTATAGAAGAGCAAAAGCCCAGCCATGTCCAGCCGGGCTTTTGAATTATTTAACAGTGAGACTTCGGAACCCTGATCAGACTTTTGAAGTCTTGGATGAGACTTGCTGCGATTGCTCCTTGTGCTGCCTGACCAGCTCGCGGCGCAACACTTTTCCAACCGTGGTTTTGGGCAGCTCATCACGGAACTCGATCTCGGTGGGGATTTTGTAGGCGGCCAGGCTCTCTTTGCAGAATTCACGGAGTTCTTCCGGGGTTGCTGTCTCGCCGGGTTGGAGCACCACCCAGGCTTTGACCGTTTCACCGCGTTGGGGGTCGTGAACGCCGGCCACGCCGACTTCGAACACCTTGGGATGGTCGCTCAATTGTTCTTCGACCTCCCGAGGCCAGACCTGGAACCCACTCGGCTTGATCACATCTTTCTTGCGATCGATGAGGTAGAAATAGCCGTCTTCATCCATACGGGCGATATCGCCGGTGTAGAGCCAGCCGTCACGGAGGGCGTTTTCGGTCTCGTCGGGCATGTTGTAATAGCCCTTGAACACTTGGGGCCCTTTGATCAC
The DNA here is from genome assembly GCA_964644835.1 of uncultured Anaerolineales bacterium. Taxonomy (GTDB): domain Bacteria; phylum Chloroflexota; class Anaerolineae; order Anaerolineales; family UBA11858; genus JAYELX01. Next base: position 4,133 of record CAZXXW010000104.1, on the reverse strand, counting down.
CAGTTCGCCGATCTCGCCCGTGGGCAAAACGGTGACCTCGTCCTCAAGGCTGACAATCCGGGAATCGACATCGGGGAGGGGCATCCCGATCGAGCCGGTTTTGTTGAGCCCGCTCATCGGGTTGATGTGCGTTGCTGTGGGCGCTTCTGAGAGTCCGTAACCCTCGGAGACGACTCCGCCGGTGAGCGCTTCGAATTGTTCTTTGGTTTCACGCATCAGCGGGGCCGACCCGGAGATGCACGATTTGATCGAGCCGAGGTCGTACTTGCCGGCCTGCACATCGGGGTGGTTGTTGATCGCGTTGTATAGCGTTGGCACGCCGGGGAAGACGGTTGCTTTGTATTTTTGCAGATTTTCGAGGATGTCTTGGATGTCGCGGGCGTCGGGGACCATCACAAGGCCGGCGCCACAACTCATCCCCAGATTCATCCCGCAGATCATGCCGTAGACATGGTAGAGAGGAATCGCCATCAAGACCGTCTCTTCGCCATCGACTAGATTGTGCATCCATCGGCGAAGCTGGAGGGTGTTGGCGACCAGGTTGCGGTGCAGGCCGATCGCTGCTTTGGGAGTGCCGGTTGTCCCGCCGCTGTATTGGAAAATAGCGACATCATCGGGACCCACTTCCACCTGAGGCCGGTCCTCCGCTTGGTGGTCGGCGATGAGTTCTTTCATCCACACATCTCCCTCGGCCAAGGTGATCTTGAATCTGGTTTTTCTCTCTTTGAGCAGCTTGAACAACAGGCGCATCACGGGTGGCAGGGTTTCGGGAAGTTTGGTGACCACAATCTGGCGTATCCCCGTGCGGGGTTGAACCTCTTTGATCTTGTCGTAGAAGTTGCTCATCACGATCATCACTTCCACGCTTGAATTGTTGGCCTGGTATTCGATTTCTCGTGCGGTGTACATGGGGTTGGTGGCCACAACGATGGCACCTAGTTTGAGCACGGCGTAATAGGCAGTCACAAATTGGGGCGTGTTCGGGATGAAAAGGCCGACGCGATCACCTTTCTTGACACCCAGATCGGCTAATCCGGCGGCCAGTCGATCGGTGATCTCGTTCATCTCCCGGTAGGAGATTTTCGCGCCCTTGAAAATTGTGCATGGCGCCTGAGGATATTTTTTGGCGTTTTCTTCAAGGAAATGAAATAGCGGCGCGGCGGGGTAATCGATAGATTTGGGGACCTCCTCGTCATAATGTTCGAGCCAGGGGCGGTCTGTCATGTTCGTCTCCTTTAGAAAATGGGAAAATCTCTCTTTAGTATAGACACAGCAGAATCAAAAGTCAATTAGGAACCTTCACAAGGTGGCATCAAGCGATCAGTTCGCTTGATGTCCCGTTGTGTGCGAATCAAAGAGCCGTGTCGATGAAGAAACACGGCTCTTGTCATGGTCTAAAGCTGAATCAGGCGTTGTTATTCGATCACGGATGTGGCTGTGGCCTGTTTGTAGGCCTGTCCGATCAGGTGACCGTTGACCGCGAAGGAGTAGGCGCTGGTGAAGAGCACGCCGATGACGCAGGCGATCACGCCCAGGGATGCTACCAAGCCTGCTACCAGGCTGCCCAACAAGACGATAACGTAGGCACCAACATTGTTGCGCACCAGGCCGAAGACCTCGCCGAAGCGGAAGGCGGCCTTGAGTTCGTCTGTGTCGGCCAACTTGCCGATGGCTGCGGGTATTATCAAGCCGACAAAAATGGAGTAGAGCAAAGTCAGGCATCCGAAACAAGCCTGGCTTATGGCGATGATCGCCGCCATGGTATCGTCGTTGGCTTGCTGGCCGGTGATCGCAATGATGCCGCCGTTGCATGACTGCACCAGGATGACCGGCAGCATGTAGACGATTCCGATGACGGCGACCTTCAGGCCATCAACCAGGATGCCTCCAAAGTCGGAAAAATCGGGCAGCGGGGTTGCGTCTCCCTGGATCACGCGGCGGGTGACTCTGAATCCCCATCCGGCTAAGATCAGCGGTCCAACGATAGGAATCAAGGAAATAACGGCAGCGATTGCCACTTTCTTGATCCAGTCTTGATCATCAAATACAAACGAGAAAGCTCTTCCAAAATCCATCACAATTTCTCCTTTTTGGGGTGAGTGTTTGAACGAAGGGTGAAGATCACGTGTTTAATCTTATCATGTAATCTTGGTTAGAGATAGTTATTTTGGCATCTTGTTTTCAAGAATGCCACAATCAGGGCTTCCATTTTCTCGACGGCGCCGGGCCCGGCATCAACCCAGTGGATGTGGGGGTCGTCTTCTGAAAACCAATTGGCTTGGTGGCGCACAAACCGGCGGGTGTTTCGTTTCATCTGGGTGATGACTTCCTCCAGACTGATTTTATCGTTGAGGTATTGGATCACCTGTCGGTAGCCAATCGCTGAGAGGGGCGGCAGTTCCGGCGAGTAGCCCTGGTCGAGCAGAGCTTGGGTTTCCTCGATCAAGCCTGTTTCCAGCATTTTGTGAATGCGGGCATCCACGCGCTCGTAGATTTCCTCCCGGGGACGGAGCAACCCGATTTGGAGGATCGCGTAGGGCGGCGGTTTGCGCCCTTTCTGCCGGGAGAAGGGTTGCCCGGTGGTCAGGATCACCTCCAGGGCCCGGACGGTGCGCCGCAGGTTGGGTGGGTCGATTTTGGCCGCTGCTTTGGGATCAAGAGCTTGCAGTCGAGCATGCAAGCCCTCCGGCCCGATTTGCTCTGCCCAGGCTTCGAGCCGGTCGCGCAGCCGCGGGTCCGGGTTGACCTCGGGTACCTGCCAGCCCTCCACCATGGCGCGGATGTATTGCCCCGTGCCCCCAACCAGGAAAGGCAGCTTGCCGCGGGCGTGGATGTCGTCGATCATCTCGCGAGCAGCACGGAGATATTTGGCCAGGCTCCAGATCTGGTCGGGGTCGGCGACGTCGATGAGATGGTGAGGGGCGCGCCGGCGTTCTTCTCGGCTTGGCTTGGCCGTGCCGATGTCCATGCCGTGGTAGAACAGGCGTGAATCCGCCGAGATGATTTCCGCGTCCAGGTGTTCAGCCAGGGTGATCGATGTTTCCGTTTTGCCCACAGCCGTGGGGCCAAGGATGACGATCAGGGGCGGTTTCGGTTTAGGTGATTGCATTTTCGAAGTGTTTCAGTTCTGGAATTTTTTCGGTTTTCGAGCGTTGGATGGCGATGACGTCGATGCGCCAGTCGCAGGTTGATTCGGTGTGGTCTTGGAGATAGGCTTGCGATGCCCGCAAGAGATGTTCGCGTTTTTTGGTTGTGATCGCTTCCTCGGGATACCCAAATTCGGTCGAGGAGCGCGTCTTGACCTCGACGAAGACGAGGGTATCGCCTTGACGGGCGACGAGGTCGATCTCTCCGTAGGGGGTGCGCACATTGCGATCAAGAATAGTATAGCCTCGCGCTGCAAGATAGTCGCCTGCGAATTGCTCGCCCCATTGTCCTAGGGCTTGACGTCGGTTCATCGTTTTTATCCCATGCTTCTGTGTCGCTAACGTTCTCTCATAGAGTCTAGCATAGATTTGGCCAGATTGGAGAGAATTGGGGGCAGGTGTCGGGTGTCAGGTATCAGGTATCAGGTGTCAGGGGAGCGTTTGATTTGATCCTGTCCTTCAAACGGTGTACAATCGGTCTGTGTCCAAACACCATCCTCTCCCCAAACTCGATCGGATCAGCATTTTGGCCGCGGCAATTTTGTTGGCCTACATTGCCGCGCGCTTCGTTCAATTCCCGGCGCGAGAAATTTCGTTTGAACTTTTAAGCATTTATCTCTCTTTTTCTTTCAATATCGATGTCGTCACCGCCATTTTTGTCGTCGGGCTGACCGGCACCGGCGTCGATTGGCTTTTGAGAGAGCATCCTGCTCTCGAGGGTGGCAGAACGATTCAGCATTGGTTGCTGCCTACCTTGACCGCCTGGACGATTGGCGTCGCCCTGGCGCAATTGCCCCTCGGACCGTTGTGGTGGCCCGGCGTTGTCTTGGGCAGCAGCTTTTTGATCGTTGTGGTGCTGGCAGAATATATCACCGTCGACCCCGAGGATGGACGCCGCGTCTTCGCCTCGATGGGGTTGACCGCCGTGGCGTTTAGCCTGTTTCTGATCCTGGGCGTCGCTCTGCGAACCCAGGAGATCCGCCTGTT
>CAZXXW010000103.1:0-13747 GCA_964644835.1 uncultured Anaerolineales bacterium | reverse complement strand
GTTGGTGTTGATCCACGCCCCCCGGCATGGCGACCAGCTTGAAATCGGTCAGCCCACAATCATTCACGCCACGGCCCGGGCCGAGAACAAGATCACCCGCGTCGAACTGTGGGTCGATGGGGAGTTAACCCAAGTTGAGACCAGCTCAATGCAAGATGGAATTTCCCCCTTCCCTCTTCTCGCCGATTGGCAGCCGACATCCACGGGTTTCCACACCCTGACCGTGCGCGCCTTCAATAGCCAGGGCGGGCGTGCCCACAGCTCGATCGATGTGGAAGCCATTGAGCTTCCCGACCGGGATGGCGATGGTATCGCCGACGAAATCGATGCATGCCCCGACGAAGCCAGCCCGACACGTGATGGCTGCCCTCTCCCCGATGACCGGGACGACGATGGTGTTCCAGACGCCGAGGACGCTTGCCCCGATGAAGCCGGTTTGCCCGATGGCGACGGCTGTCCCACCCCCGGCGATTCCGACGGCGATGGTGTTCTCGATGAAGACGACGCTTGCCCCGAAGAGCCCGGCCTTCCCGATGTGGAGGGCTGCCCGGATGGTGACGGGGATGGGGTTCCCGATCACATGGATGCAGACCCGGACGAGGCGGGACCTGCTGAAAGTGGTGGTGCCCCCGATTTTGATGGCGATACCGTTCCCGATGAGGAAGACCTGGCCACCGAAGAGCCCGGCGATCCGGGGGATGGCGGTGCCCCAGACACCGGCGCGCCTGACAGCGATGGCGACGGCGCTGCCGATGACGTCGATCCCTGTCCTGATGACTATGGTGAACCTGAAGATGGCTACTGCCCGCCGCCCGAAGAAGATCCCGTAGATGAAGAAGATGATCCACTGATGGGCTTCGAGATGCCCGACTTCGGCATGGATTTCGTCGTCCCCGTCAACGTGGAAGTCGAAGCCTACGAATTCAGCGTCAGCGGCGAGCACAGTGAGAACTACGACAATGTCTGGTGCTATGTGGCCGTCGGTGATAGCGACGTGCAGCGCTACGAATTCGAACCTCAGGGAGAGCGCTACTGGGATATCGGTGCAGTCCTCGGCGGCAGCAACAGCGTCCACCTGGCGACGGTCCTGGATCAGCCCCTGTCCGTTTTCGTGGATTGCGGCGCTGACACCGTTTTCACCTCCTCAGAAGAGGGCGATGATGATCACATCGACGAGGGAAGCGGTTGGGGCACTATTTTCGACCTGGGCACTCATGAAGCTGCCCATGGTTCCAACGAGTGGGATGGACGCGAATTGCTCGCCTCGGGCATCGGTCCCGATGGTGAGGCTTTCCAGGCCAAATACCGCATTTGCACACCCTCCTGTGATGAGAGCGACTTTCAGGCCCCCATTTTGCACCCGATCACGATGGGACCCAGGGGTGAAGGACCCTTTGTTTTGAACTGGCAGTGGGATGGCACCGAAGAGTGGATCACCGGTTTCAAACTCTATGTCAATGGCTCATTCGTCGATTTGATCGAACCCGGTCAACGCTCCGTTGATATTGGAGCGTTCCAACCATCCTGTGGGGAAGTGTTGGAATTCGAAATGACTGCCTTCACCGAGTTGGACGATGCCCCCGATCGAGAATCGCCGCGCAGCAACACCCGCATCTGGGACGGTCTGACCTGTCCGCGCACCGTGATGGTCTCGTTCCTATCCTTTGATACCGGGGCAGGCCTCGGCGGCCGTCAAGGCCCTCTCAGCGGAACCTTCTATGCTAATGATGTTTCCTTGATTGCTGACTACCGCGACGGGCCGCCTAGCTTCGATGCCACCGACGAGACCGAGCGCTATCTTGACCCCGGACGTTTGTACAATATCGCCGATCTATTTGCGGCCATTGAGTCTGAAGCCTGGTCGTGCGTCGGGAGCGGCTGTACCCGTAACTATGCTCCCAGTGGAAATTATGTCGAAGTCGAATTGGGTCCCCGTGAAGCTCTGACCTTCGGTGCCAGCATCTGGAAAGAGGGGGGCGGCAGGGCCTTCGAAGGCTCCGGGTACATTCCTCCTGATGAGATCGTCCCCGGCGAGTACGTCGTCTACGATAACGGCATCAACATGACTGTGTTGATCGACGTGCTGGTTGGCCCCGAGGCCGGCGGGGCGGAGCATCTGCCCGATTTGACGATCACCGACATCACCGCCGAAGAGGAATCCGGTCAGTTGCGCATCCACGTTTTCAACAACGCTGCTGACCTGGTCGATGAGAGCATCACCGTCAACCTGGTCAATATGAGCACCAACGAGCAAGTTGCCCTGCCCACCTGGGAGAGTGTCACCATCCCCTCAGGCAGCATGCAGATCCTGCAAAGCGGTTCTCTCATCGTGGAGCCTCACGACCTGCGGGCCATCGTCGATCCCGATAACGTCATCACAGAAATCAATGAGGGTAACAATAGCTACGAAACCCCGGTCAGGATGCGCGTCGAGTTCACCCGGCTTCATTATGGCGACCCTTGTGAAAACTTCTTGGATCAGGAAGCCGAATACCGCTTCAGGATGTGGGTGGGTCAGCGCTCCCCAGACGGCGATGTGACTTGGATTGCCGAAAGAAATCATCCCTGGACTGGCACCATGGATGTGGATACCTCCGATTGGGAAGAATGGGAATATGACGAAGAAGAGTGGATTCTCGAAGGTAACGAGTGGTTCACCTTCGAGTTCGACATGCCCGCCGATCACAGCTTGGTGTTGATGGCCGATGGCTATGAAGATGACGCCGGTATGGCAGCAGATGACTACGCCGGGAGGGTTTACATCACCTATCCTCGCGAAATGAATTACGGAGACAGCGCTGACGTTTATCATTATGAATCCAGCGACTACATCTGCACCGATACCACCCCGCTTTCTTGGACGACGAACAATTTCCACATCTACTGGCGCATCAATAGAGTTCATTAATCCAAGCAGTTTTATCGAGGTGACAGCCATGTTGGCATGGCTGTCACCAAAAACCTAGAAGAGGAAAATACCATGTTCAGCCAGAAAACGATCTCCCGTCTCACTTTGTCGATCTTGGCAATCATGCTCTCCCTGCTGGCGTGCAATTTGTTCTCATCGACGGTGGATTTGGCAGCAGAGCAACCGGCAGAAGATGTAATCGAAGAAGCACCTGCGGAGGTATCCACCAGAGAACCCGCCACCGATGAATCCGTCGCCCCGACTTCCCAAGTTTTCCCTGCGGATCTAATCCAACCCGAAGATATTGTTTATCAGGGTGCCTTCCGCTTGCCTGGCGGCGAAACCCCACCCCAAACCTTTGCGTATGGTGGCAACGCGATGACTTTCAACCCCGACAACAACACGCTTTTTATCTCCGGTCATGATCGTATCGCCTACGGTGGTTTGCCCGATGGCAGCCAGGTCGCCGAGGTGAGCATCCCCACCCCGGTGATCTCGCCCAATGTGGAAGATTTGCCTTTTGCCGAATTTGTGCAAGATTTTCAGGATGTCACTGCCGGATATTTCACTAACCTGGAAGAGATTCCCAAGATGGGGCTGCAATATCTCAACCGCCCCGAAACAGGGCCGCTGCTGCACCTTGCCTGGGGTCAGCACCTGCAGCCTCAGGACGAGCCCTCTCATGCCTGGGTCAGCGCCGATTTAACGGCTCCCAACTTGCAAGGGATCTGGTTCATCGGGGAGCAGAACCTGTACAGTACCAACGGCTACCTCTTCGATATCCCCGCCGAATGGGCCGATGCCTATACACAGGGGCGCTACCTGGCCACCGGGCGGATGCGCGATGGCGGGCAGGGCGGCATGGGCCCGGCTCTGTTTGCCTACACCCCCTGGAACGAGGACGGGAGCGCGCCCCCCTCTGGGATGCGGCTCGAAGAAATTCCCCTGCTGCTCTACGAAAACGTCTATAACACGCCTGACATCGCTCGCGCCATGGAGGGCTACCAGCACCCCGACGAGTGGGAAGGCGGCGCCTGGATGACCACCCTGGCGGGAAAAACGGCGGTCTTGTTCACCGGTACCAAAAGCACGGGGACGAAATACTGGTATGGCTATATCCACCCCGATGGACCCGAACATCCTTGTGTAGACCCCAGCCACGTGGATGAATTCACCATCTGCCGCCTGGCGGATGGCTCGCCTTGTCCCCCCGACGATCTCACCGGATGTTGCAGCGAAGAAGATGGCACCTGTGTCTCCTACCGCGGCTGGTGGAGCACCCGCTGGGATGCCCAACTGATTCTCTTCAACCCCGCTGACCTGGCCCGCGTCGCTGCCGGAGAAATCGAATCCTGGGAGCCGCAACCCTATGCCGTTATCGATATCGACGAGTACCTCTACCTGGATCCACCAGAATGGGACCAGGTGACCCTCGGCTGGGGCGACCAGCGCCGTAATCGCATCGGCGCGGCGGCTTATGATCGAGAGAATGGCCTACTCTATGTCTTGGAGCTTTATGCTGATGGCGGCAAACCGGTCGTCCATGTTTGGCGCGTCCAACCGTGACACCAACCTTAAACAACAATGCCCCAAGGTGTCCTTGGGGCATTGTTTTCTTTAGATGAGAATACCGATAGCAACGACAAATGGTTCACTTGTTGGCGCAATCCAAATCAAGTGGTGGTGACACCCGGGCTGTGTAATATCCCGATTGCAAGGCATCGCAAGCAACAAAACTATAAACATATTGATCCTTAGATCGCACCACAAGCTGCTTTTTTATTTCTTGTGGCGCAAAATGAAGGAAGTAATCGTCATCTTGAGTACGTAGATAGAGATCGATTTCCTCAAACGTTTTGTTGCGGATGGTGATCATGATCGGCTTAATATACTCTGACGTGTCGATTTCATGCGGCTTATCATAGGCAAGGGCTCTGCCGCCACAGATCGGAACCTGGACGATCTGATAGATGTTCAGGTCCATGGTGCCAACTTCTGTAACATTGCAAGCTTCCATCGTGAAAGAGTACCAACCTCGCTTCACGACCATGGACTCCTTCGAATTAGGCGGGACAGTAATGCTGTATTTCTCCGGCCCATAGAGCCAAAGGGTGAAATCGAATTGGCTGTTGTTGTTGACCGTCAAACCTACATAAGGCGGTTTGGCTTGTGATTCTTTGGCGACGACGACGCCAGGAATGGCTAAAGCAGCCAAGGAAGCAACGAAAAGAGCGACTAAGAGATATGAGCGAATTGAAGAGTGAGGTTTCATTTCTTTCTCCTTTCAGAAAGAGAACTTCTTATTTGATTATACCACCCAAAAAGTGCTTTAGAAAGAACCGACCAGAGATTACAATAATGTAAGTCGTCTATTGGTTAGCGTAAAAGTCAGAAAAGGAACTCCGTTATGCAGGTAATCGTATTTGGCAATGTCACCTTGGATATTATTTGTTATCCCGTCGATGATGTACCCCGGCATGATTCACTTAGCTTTGACGAGGCGATCGTCTCGCCGGGAGGCTGCGCTTCGAACGCGGCAATTGGATTAGCCTCCCTCGGCGTTCCCACCGGGCTTATCGCCCATACTGGAAACGGCGATGCTGCGTCATTGTTACAGGACTATTGGGGGCGTCTCGGTGTGGATAACCGCTTCATCCACGCTGTGCCCGGCGTGACCACCGGAATCAGCGTCGGGCTCGTCGATAGCGATCTCTCCTCCCCTCGCTTTGTGCATACTTCCGGCGCAAATGCCACCCTCACTGCCGAGGATTTGGATATGCAAGCTTTACTGGAAGCCGGCATAGAGCATCTCCACATCGCCGGATTCTTCGTCCTGCCTGGCTTGCTCGATGAGGTGATCGGTCGAAAGTTGGCTACGCTTCGAGAGCAAGGAATCACCACCTCGCTTGATGTTGTCTTCAACGAGCGCATGGATGACCCCGACTTGCGCGCCGTTTTATGGCAGATCATGCCCAATCTGGATTATTTTCTTTGTAATGATTTCGAAGCTTTCCGTTTGACGAGATTAGATGACCCCATCCAAGCGGCTCAAAACTTGAAAGGGCGCGGCGCGGGTAGTGTGATTGTCAAACTAGGCGAGAAGGGTTCTTGGTTGGAAGCTGATTCCGGTGGCGAACTGATCCCCGCCCCTCAGGTCGAGGTTATCGATACCACCGGCGCGGGAGATGCCTTCGCCGCGGGGCTCATTGCCGCCCTCGTCCGAGGAGAAGATGTCGCTTCGGCCTGCCGGGCCGGCAACCAGGCTGGCGCGCGCATCTGCACCAAGCTCGGCGCGATCGAGGCCTGGTTGGAGTAGAAAACGGAATCACCACTGTTGCATGGTTTCGTGTTTTTCTCGTTTGGCGAAGAGTTTCGCCAGCAATACCCCCGCTACAAAACCGCCGATATGTGCCCAGAACGCGACACCGCCGACATCCGGCCCGCCAAGAGTGAGCACGCCCTGGAAAAATTGGAGCAAAAACCAAATGCCCAAGACGATCGCAGCGGGCAACATCGACAGGCGGATGAAAAATCCCAGGGGGATCAAGGTCAGCACCCGGCTTTGAGGGTAAAGGATCAAATAGGCGCCCAGCACAGCCGCGATGGCACCGCTGGCTCCCACGGTGGGAGTCTGCGAGTTGGGATTGGTGGCGATGTGTGTCAGTGAGGCGACAATGCCGCCGATTAGATAGAAAACGATGAAGCGCCCGCGTCCCATTCGGTCTTCGACATTATCGCCGAAAATCCACAGGTACAACATGTTACCGCCGATATGGGCCAGACCGGCGTGCATGAACATACTGGTGAAGATGTCCGTGATGTCGCCGACGCTGATGCCAGATGTAAAATGGGCGGGAATGAGCGCAAATTGATAGACCACTTCTTGGGTCTCGTTGGTCAATGTGCTTTGAAAAATGAATGCCAAGATATTGAGAACGATCAGTAGATAGGTGATCAGCGGCACGCGCCGGGTGGGGATTTCATCTCGAATGGGGATCATGTTTCGCTCCTTGGTAGGTCGAAAAGAAGATTTTATTCTGATAACACGCGCTGATCCGTGAACCTATGGCGTGGTAAATTCCAAACGCCAACTGCCCCAATAATCTTCCCCTTCATCCTGCGAACATTCCTCCGCCACGATCGTGATCGGTTCTCCCCCCTTGCCGACCTGCAGTGAATACTCCACACCGGGCTCCATAGTATAGTCTGCATAACCCTGGTCGATCTCAGGTTTCAATCCGGTGAAAAATTGTTCCTCGTTGCCATCTTCTTGGATGACCACCTCGACGCCGGCGATTCCCCTTCCGTTCTTGTCGCTGACATAAACTTGCAGTTGTGCTTCCGTTAGAAGCGGGTCACAAATAAGCGACTTTTCGTCGAAGACAAGTGGGGGTAACAGCGTTGGCGTTAAAGTGCGCGTCGGTACAGGCGTAAACGTGACTTCAGGCGTGTTGCTGGGAGTCGGTGATGGGGATGGCGTCCGCGTTGCGGTCGGTTCCGGAGTCTCTGACGGGCCGGGAGTCTCGGACTCACTCGCCGAGGACTCCGTTACAGATGGCAATACCGCTTCCGAGGGAGTCAGCGACGCCTGTTCCGTCGGAGAGGGGGATGCCGTTGGCCGGGAAGGATTCGCCTCGGTCGCGGTCACCGGCGCCGGCTCCGAATTGTCATTTTGCTCCAGGGCCGCGGCCAAGGCGGCCAGCGCTTCCGCCTCGATGTAGGGCCGCCCCGCTGCAAGATAGCGTTGGCTTTGTGCGGCCAGGAGTTGGGCGGGATCCTCGTCATGGAGCAATTGCAGCCGAGCTTTAGCCCGGCTCAAATCTCCCGTCGCAAGATACGCCGAAGCGATGGCCACACGGTAGCCATCCTTGTATTCCGGGGCCAAATTTTCGGGAATCACATTGGTCACCCGCGCCGGGGAGATCACCCAGGCGTACAACAAACCCAATCCCAACCCCAGGATCACGCCGGTCAAAAGATACCAGGAGCCGCGTTGTTTTTTCATTGTGTCCCGGACTCCTGCCAGGTTTGAACCCCCTCCAATAGCGATTGAATCAAGCGGAGATCGCCTTCTGGGTAGTCTGTATGCTCGTTGGCAAAATCGATTGCCGTTTGGATCGTGTTGGTCGCTTCCTGATCGCCAAGATACGTCAACCGTCGCGCCGCTGCTTGGGCGTCCCCCTCTGCCTGGTACATCTCTGCCACCATGAGGACATAATCGGTTTTGAAATCCTGGCGCAGGGCACTTGGGGATGTGTTCGTGTATTCCGGGGGATCGATCACCCAGCCATACAATAAGCCCAGGCCAATCCCCAGGATGATCGCAAGGATAAATCGGACCCAGCGGGACGTCAGTATATTTTTACGAGAAAAAGAGGGTCGTTTTGGCATCGATTGGATAGATCCTTAGCGTGTTTCGACTAATTTTGCCATAGAGAATTGAAAACCGCAAACAAACTGTTACCGTCAAGTGTACCTTAATCTCTGAAGATGTGGAGAACTATTGACTCAAATAAGACGCGACGTTTGCAAAACTGCCGGACTCTTCCCCATTTTCCTCTTTTTTTACGAAAAGTTTTTACCAAGAGACGGATTTTTCTAGTACAATACTACCTATGCCTGGAGAGCTATTCACCTTCTTGAGCCTAGGAGATTCATACACCGTCGGCACAGGTGTCACCGCCGCCGAAAGCTGGCCCTTCCAGTTGGCCGACTTGCTGCGCGGCCGCGGCGTCGACGTTGCTGACCCCGTTGTGATTGCCAAAAACGGATGGACCAGCGCCGATTTGCTCAACGGGATGGAGCAGGCCGAACTCGACGATCACTACGATTTTGTCACCTTGATGATCGGCGTCAACGATCAGTACGATGGCGTTCCTCTCCAAGAATACGAACGCAACTTTGACGAGTTGCTCGCTCGGTCGATCGAGTTGGCTGGGGGCGATCCTGCTAGCTTGATCGTGATTTCGATTCCCGATTGGAGCGTAACGCCCTTTGCCCAAGATCGCGACCGCACCCACATTCTTGCTCAACTTGCCCGTTTCAACACCGTCAACCGCCGCGAAGCGCATCGGCTGGGATGTAGTTATATTGATATTACCCCCAACTCCTGGCGTGCCGGCCATGATCTCTCCCTGCTGGCCTCGGATCAATTACACCCCTCCGGCAAAATGTACGCCGATTGGGCAGAGATGTTGCTGTCCACCGTCGTCGAGATCCTTTTTGCCCAAAAAACCTTTCTCATTGGAGAATGTCTGATGGAATTTACGCCCGATGCTTCCTTTGCTCGTGAGCTGGATGCCCAGGATAACCTCGCTTCCTTCCGGGATCGCTTTGTTATCGACGATCTCGATCTGATCTATCTGGATGGCAATTCGTTGGGCCGTTTGCCCAAAGCCACACCGTCGCAACTTCAGGAGGCTGTCGAACACCAGTGGGGTCAACGGTTGATCCGCTCGTGGAACGAACATTGGATCCAAAAGCCTTCCCAGATCGGGGCCAAAATTGCCGAACTGGTCGGCGCCCACCCCGATGAAATTCTGGTTACCGATTCGACGTCGGCCAACCTGTTCAAGTTGACCGTCGCCGGCCTGCGCGCCCGCCCCGGGCGGGAGAAAATTGTCACCGACGAACTCAACTTTCCCTCCGATCTGTACATCTTCCAAGGGGTTATCGATCTGCTCGATCAGGGCCATCAAGTCGAGTGCGTCGCCTCCCCTGATGGTGTCTCCATCCCAATCGATTCGATCCGCCCTGCCATCGACGAGAACACCGCGCTGGTCGCCCTCACCCATGTGGCCTTCAAGAGCGCCTTTATGTACGATATGCAAGCGATGACTCAGTTGGCTCATCAATACGGCGCCCTGTCGTTGTGGGATTTGTCCCATTCTGTCGGCGCCGTGCCGCTGAAGTTGAACGAGTGGGATGTCGATATGGCCATTGGCTGCACCTACAAATATCTTAACGGCGGCCCCGGTTCACCGGCTTTTCTTTACGTGCGCCGCGATTTACAAGATACGCTGATGCAGCCGATCTGGGGCTGGTTTGCGACCAAATCGCCTTTTGAATTCAATTTGGATTTCAGCCCTGCCGAGGGGATGGCCCGCTTTCAGGTCGGGACGCCCCCGATGCTTTCCATGTTGGGGATCGAGCCTGCCGTGGACATCTTGCTTGAAGCAGGCATGGACCGCCTGCGGGAGAAGAGCGTTTGCCAAACCGAGTATCTCATCGAACTGGCCCGTGCCTGGTTACTGCCCTTGGGCTTTGAGATCGGTTCCCCGCTCGATTCTGCCCGACGCGGCTCCCACGTCTCCCTACGCCACCCCGAGGCCTACCGGATCAACCGGGCGATGATCGAGGCCGAGTCGCCCGCCGTCCGCGTGATCCCCGATTTCCGCACCCCGGACAATATCCGTCTGGGCATCGCGCCGATCTACACCAGCTACACCGATATCTACCGCGGCCTGAAGCGGATGCGCGACATCGTCGAGCAGAAGCTCTACGAAGAATATTCCCCGGAGCGTCTGGCCGTTACCTGAGCAACGCTGGGGGTATCGTTCTTTTTCCATTCTGGTCGTAATGTAGTTTTTCAAATTCAGACTTCGGAAGTCTCAAAATCTTGCGAAGTCTCAACGCGTACGCGCAAAGATTTGTGGGTGCTTATCTAGGTGAAAACTATTGATTCTCAAAGTTATGATGTTATAATGTTTGCGTAACACAAGGGGTCAATTCCCATTCGGGGGAACCCTGTTCGTCTGGCTTTCATCGATTCAAACCATCATCAGATGCTATGCCCCTGCTCTGGCTTTCCGTTGCCTTTGTAACGGGTATCCTTCTCGCTGACATCGCTGCTCTCCCCACCCGAACCTGGCTGATCTCCGCCGCGGTTTCTCTTCTCGTAACCGTGATCACCGGCGTGGTGAAACGGCGTCTCAATCGAGATTCACTTTTCTCCTTTCTACCCATCCCCGCAGCGTTCAAACCGCAGGTACCCCTGCCCGTCATCCTGCTGATCCTCTTTCTGGGCGCGGCCCGCTACCAGGCTTCACTGCCCGACCTTGGCGATCCCCACTTCATCGCTGCTTACAACGACGACAAAACCCAACTCGACGTCACCGGCGTCGTCGTCGATTTCCCTGACAAGCGCGACTCGTTCACCTACCTGCGCATCCAGACCGAACAGATCCGACCCGTACGGAAGCGCAGTGTTACCGACGTACATGGCTTGCTGCTCGCCCGTATCCCGCCAGAAGAATCGTTCCACTACGGCGACCGCGTTTTGCTGCGCGGCGAACTGGAAACGCCCTCAGAAAACGAAGCTTTCTCCTATCGGGACTATCTCGCCCGCCAGGGCGTCTACAGCATCATGGACAGCGACACTGTCCTGCTGCTCGAAAGCGGTGCGGGCAATCCCTTGATGAAGGGTATCTTCGCCCTCAAAGAGCGCGCCCTGGACACCGTCTACCGCCTGTGGCCCGATCCCGAAGCCTCCCTCTTCGCCGGAATCCTGCTCGGTGTCGAAACGAGCATCCCCCAGCATGTCAAAGATGACTTCAAGGCCACGGGCACCTCTCATGTCATCGCCATCTCCGGATTCAACATCACCATCGTGGCCGGCCTTTTCGCCAGCTTCTTCGGGCGGATGCTCAATCCCCGCCGGGGAGCCCTCGCCGCGGTCATCGGCATCGCCATCTACACCATTCTGGTTGGGGCCGACGCCGCCGTGGTGCGTGCTGCCATCATGGGCGGCCTGTCCCTGTTTGCCCGCCAGGTCGGGCGCCGCCAACACGGCATCAACACCCTGGCCTTCACCGCCGCGCTGATGTCGCTGCACAATCCTCATACCCCCTGGGACATCGGCTTCCAGCTCTCCTTCGCCGCCACCCTCGGCCTGATTCTCTACGCCGACCCCCTCTCACAAGCCTTCGTCCGTTTCGCTTCTCGTTACATTCCCAAACGCACTGCCCAACGCCTGGCCGGCCCGGTCGGCGAGTTCGTCCTTTTCACCCTGGCCGCCCAAATCACCACCCTGCCGATCATGGCCTACCACTTCGGTAGCATTTCCCTAACTGCCTTCTTGGCCAACCCCGTTATCCTGCCCGTCCAACCGCCGATCATGACCCTCGGCGGCTTGGCCCTGATCTTCGGCCTGATCTGGCTGCCCCTTGGCCGCGTCACTGCGCCGCTGGCCTGGCCTTTCGTCCTTTTCACCATCCGGGCTGTTGAATTTTTTGGAGAATTCCGCCGCGGGGTGCTCGCCTTGGGAGAGTTGAGCCTCTTGTGGGTGATCCTGTTCTACGCGCTCCTGCTGGGACTCACTCTGGCAGGCTCCCGTTTCCGGGAGCGCCTGACCGGCTTGAAGCCCGTGCCCGTCCTCGCCGTCCTGGGGATCGCCGCCGTGGTGACCTGGCGTGCCGCCCTGTGCGCCCCGGATGGCCGCCTGCACCTGACCATGCTGGACGTCGGCAGCGGCGACGCCCTGCTGATCCAGACCCCCGGCGGGCGCAACCTGCTCGTCGACGGCGGGCCGAGCGCCTCGCTGCTCTCCGATGGGCTTGGTCGCCGCTTGCCGCCCTTCCGCCGCCAACTGGACTGGCTCGTCGTCGCCTACCCCCAGGGCGAGAACATCGCTTCCCTGCCTCGCCTGCTGGATCGCTTTCCGCCGGATCAGGTCATTTGGGCCGGGCCAGAGAGTGCCACCCGCTCAGCCGATTATCTCCGCGCCGACCTGACCGAACGAGAGATTCCCGTAATCCCAGCGGAGCCGGGCCACTGCCTCGATCTGGACGCCGGAGCGAGTTTGTGCTTTCTGACCGTTGGAAAGCGCGGCGCCATCCTGCTGCTGGCCTGGGACCACTTTCGGGCTGTGCTCCCCGTCGGCGCCGCCGCGGACGATTTTCACGCCCTGAACATGGGCGTTGATATCGGCCCGGTCAACGTCTTAATGCTGGCCGACAGCGGATTCGCCCCGCTGCTCCATCCCGCATGGCTCGACAACCTGAACCCCCAACTGGTGCTGCTCAGCGTCGCCCCAGACGATCCCTCCGGCCTGCCCGACCGGGAAACCCTGGACATGTTGGGCGGCTACTCCCTGCTTCGCACCGACCGGCACGGCTGGATTCACATCTCGACGGATGGGGAGCAGATGTGGGTGGAGATCGAAAAGCGATGAAACCGCCTCGATGATTCATCCGATGCGCCGCTTTCACAAGACCATCACCATGGCGCCCTCCCGCTTGCGGTTAAGGTGGTTTTCTTTCAGGGAGGAGGTGATGCGCGTATTCAAACAAAACCAACACGAATAATCCCCCAACATATTTTCACGTCGATTCAATTCTGATAGAAAGGAGTTTGTTCCCCATGACGATCAACTATGCTTTGTTTGAAAACCAACTGACCAGCGACCCCGATGATTACCGGGCGATTGTGTAGGTGAATGGCACAGCCGAGATGGAAGATGTCATCGACCGGATGATCGAGCAAGGCTCGACCGTGGTCAAGGCCGATATTCTCAGCGTGCTGGAGGATTATCACACCGCGATTGAGAATATGGTTCTGGAAGGGATGAGTGTGCTGACTCCCGGGGCCAATTACGGGGCCAGCCTCAAGGGTATTTTCAACGGCCAGGCGGACAGCTTCGACCCCAGCCGCCACCAGGTGCGGGCGTCGGTCAGCCCGGGCAAACGCTTCCGCAAGGCGATTAGAGAGCGAAGCCAACCGGCCAAGCAAGAGGCAACGCGGCCCAAGCCCAGCCTGCTGGAGTTCACCGACCTGAACAGCGAAACGCGCAACAGCGTGCTCACCCCCGGCGGGATGGGCCAGGTGGTCGGCCACCGGCTC
>CAZXXW010000102.1:0-13849 GCA_964644835.1 uncultured Anaerolineales bacterium | reverse complement strand
GGTAAGTCATGGCAACTGCTTTTTTCATCCTCTCATCCCATATTACCAGGCGTGCAGAGCGAGGGGGAAGCCTGTCGAAATCAGCGAACTGGGCCGAAAACGCTGGTTGAGTTTGTCGAAACCACCGTTTTCGGCCAGCACATCCAGGTGCAACGCACTTTTGCAGGCTGATTTCGGGTGCGCTGCACGTCCAAAGCGTGCATTGCACCTGAAATCATTGACCACTGAAAAAAACTTTGCACCGCAGAGCCCTTGCCAAGGTGCGCACGGCGAAGCGAGTGCAACGCTGTGCGCTGATTGTTTGCAAATGCGATTATCCTACTCCTCTTCCGCCGGGTCAAAGTCGAGCGCGGCCGAGTTGATGCAGTAGCGCAGCCCGGTCGGTTGGGGGCCGTCGTTGAAGACGTGTCCCAGGTGGGCGTCACAGCGGTGGCAGAGCACCTCGGTGCGCCTCATCCCGTGGCTGGTGTCCTTTTCTGTTTCGACGTTGTCCTCGCCGATGGGGGCGTAGAAGCTGGGCCACCCCGAGCCGGAATCGTATTTCGTCTCCGAACTGAACAGCGGCGCGCCGCAGGCCACACAGCGGAAAATGCCTTCTTTCTTGAATTTGTTGTACTTGCCCGTGAAGGGCGGCTCTGTGCCTTTCTGTCGGGTGATGCGGTATTGCTCTTCGGTCAATTCCTGGCGCCATTCCTGGTCGCTTTTTTTAATCTTGTCGTTCATCGTAACCTCCACATACTGATAAAATTTAGCCGGTATTCTTTCAATCAGATTCATTCTATAGACTTTCATCTTTGTTATAATCTTACCTTAATTAACACCAAAAGGCTTTTCGATTGATGCTGTCCATCCTGTCAAAAAATCTATGAACCCTCAACCTAATCCTCAGCCTAACCCATCCTTTTCCAAGGCTTGGTTCCTGGCCATCCGCCCCAAAACGCTGCCCGCTGCGGCCTCCCCCGTCATCGTGGGGACGGCGCTGGCTTACCTGGATGGCCGTTTTGCCCCCCTTCCGGCGCTGGCTGCTCTACTTTGTGCCCTGCTGCTCCAGATTGGCTCCAACGTGGCCAACGACATCTATGATTTCCAGCGCGGCGCCGATGAAGGCGAACGCCTCGGCCCAGCGCGGGTGACCCAATCGGGGATGCTCGCCGTGGCGCAGGTCAAAAGGGGCATGATCGTCATTTTTGGCTTGGCTGCCCTGGTCGGCCTTTATCTGATTCTGCATGCCGGATGGGTTCCCCTGGTGATCGGTGTTGCCGCGATTCTCTCGGCGATTGCCTACACCGGTGGGCCATTTCCGCTGGGCTACTACGGTCTTGGCGACCTGTTCGTCTTCATTTTCTTTGGGCTGGCCGCCACGGCGGGGACGTATTACGTTCAGGCCAAAACCGTCAGCCCGCCGGCCTGGTATTTCTCCGTTGCCATGGGGCTGTTGACCGTCAGTATTCTGGTGGTCAACAATTTGCGCGATATCGAGCCCGACCGCCGCGCCGGCAAGCACACCCTCGCCGTCCGGCTGGGGGTGGCGGGCACGCGCATTGAGTATCTCGTCTGCGTCCTTGGCGCTTACCTGATTCTCGTCGTGGCCTGGCTCCAGGGTCAGATGCCCCCCTGGGGTGGGTTGGCCTTTTTGTCGCTGCCCCTGGCCTTACGGCGTTTTCGTGAGATTTACACCCAAACGGGGCGCGCTCTGAACAAAACCCTCGCCCGGACGGGGCAGTTGGAGTTCGTTTATGCGCTGCTGTTTGCCCTGGGCATGGTCCTCGCTCGGGGGTTTTGAACCAGCCTCCGAGTGAGGTTGGCTGGTCATCGAATCGGCGCGAGTTCCGGGCGTGTTGTATAATATCCCCTCGTCAAGTCAGATTTATCCTACAAGATAGAATTGCTATGATGACATCTTCACTTCAAATTCGACCTGATGATCCTCTTATCCAAACGTTAGATTTTAAAACTTACTGTTACACCACTCGACGTGAGGCAGATCAATTCTTGCCGGATGCTGGCGAGCCGCAGACCAAAGTGGTCAAAACGCCCTGGGGTGATGAGTTGACCGCTCATCCGGGGGATTACATTGTCCACGAACAGGGCGATCTCGACGATCAATGGGTGGTGGAGAAAGACATTTTTGAAGATACTTATGAAAAAGTCGAGCCGGGCACGTATGTCAAAAAGACAACCGTGGAACTGGTGCCTCTGACGGCGGTGACACAGGATCCTGATCAAGAAGTTACCGTTCATTCCCGTGAGGGCGTCCTGATCGTGCGCGCCGGCGATTTTTACCTGGCTAAAGGCTCGCAAGAAGAGATCTGGCCCGTGCCCGATCGAACAGTTGAGCAAAGTATGGAGCCGGTTGACTGACGTGGCCAACCTGGCTGAAGAGAAGCGGACACGACAGCAGAACTAGAACCACCCAAACCTGGGTGCAGTTTTCATTTTTTATGTCTCTGTATTCTCTTTTTGGCATTGTTGGCCGGCATGATGATGAACCACCCCGAATTTTGGGCCTAATCAAGGAGGCTTGCTGATGGGAAGTCGAATCTCAGATTGGCTGCACGATCTTTCCTCCGGCTGGGTTGCCCTCGCCGCTCTGGTCGTGTTTTTGCTCTTCATGGCGCTGGTTTTACCCGCCCAAGCCGCCAAAGGTCACCCCGCAGGATCGCCGGATACAACCTTGGCTTACGCGCCGTTCCGATTGTACCGTTTCGCCGAGGCTTACGGCCCGGAGGGACGCCGAGCGTATATTCGAGCGCGCTTCACCTTTGACTTGATCTTCCCGTTGGTCTACGCCGGCTTCTTGATCACGAACATCAGTTGGCTGCTTGGCAAAGCCTTTCCACCGGGGAGTTGGTGGCAGCGTCTCAACCTGGTTCCGCTGTTGGGCGCTCTCTTCGATTACTTCGAGAATGTGAGCACCTCTGCGGTGATGTGGCGCTACCCTGCGCGGATGACCGTTGTAGCCTGGCTTGCTGCCGGATTCACGGTGGTCAAGTGGGTTTTTGTCTATGGCAGTTTCTTGGTTCTTTTCGTTGTTCTGTTGGCAGCCATCTGGGGATGGCTAAGGGGCAAAAGCGAGGAAGATTAATTTCGTTACCTTTGTAAATCGAGAGGGTTAGTTAAGGTATGAGAATCAAAGATTTCAATCATAAAGTTGCTCTCGTTACAGGAGGCTCAAGTGGCATTGGGTTGGCCGTGGCGCGTTTGCTCGCCGCTCGCGGTGCTCACGTTTGGCTGCTGGCCCGTCGTGAAAACCTGCTCGACGAGGCCTTGGCCTCCGTGCAGGCTGCCTGCAAGGACGCTTCTCAGCAATGCGGCTACGTTTGCACCGATGTGTCCGATTCCGATCAAATTGAAAACGCGGTCGCCGAGGTCGCTGAAACTGTGGGTCTACCCGACGTGGTGATCAACTCGGCCGGAATCACCTATCCTGGCTATGTTCAGGAAATCGATCTGGCAACCTTCCGCAAAATGATGGATGTGAACTATTTCGGCACAGTTTATACGACCAGAGCGGTTTTAGATGGTATGATTGCCCGCGGTTCGGGGTACATTGTCAATTTATCGTCGGTGGCAGGTTTTGTAGGAACATTTGGGTATAGCGCTTACGGCGCATCTAAGTACGCTGTACGCGGTTTCTCCGATGTTCTCCGGGCCGAGATGAAGCCTCACGGTATCGGCGTCGCGGTTGTTTTTCCTCCCGATACGGATACACCCATGCTCGACTACGAAACGCCATTGAAACCCCCGGAGACCAAAGTCTTGGCCGGTAATGTCAATGTGATGTCGGCGGAAGAGGTGGCAAATTCTATTTTGAAAGGCCTTGAACGGGGCCGTTATCTGATCTTGCCCGGGTTTGAAACCCAATTGCTCTACCGCCTGAACGGCTTGTTGGGCAATCTGGTTTATAAGATCATGGATATTTTCGTCGCTCGAGCAAAATCAGGCGATGACAGCAATTAAAGATTAAATAGTTCAACACAAAAAGGAAATCTATGGATATTTTTGAAAAGTGTTTAGATTTTACAGATGCAAAAGAGGCTATCGAGGCCGGTTATTACCCCTTTTTCATCCCCTTGAGCAAAAACGAAAGTACCGAAGCGGTCTTTCAGGGGCGCCGTTTGATCATGTGTGGATCGAATAACTACCTAGGGCTTGCTACCCATCCGAAAGTGAAACAAGCCGCCATAGAAGCGATCGAAAAACAGGGCACCAGTTGTACCGGCTCCCGTTTTTTGAACGGAACCCTTGAATTGCATGAAAAGCTCGAAGGTGAGTTAGCCGAATGGGCAGGCAAAGAGTCGGCATTAATCTTCTCAACCGGTATGCAGACTAATCTTGGAACCATCAGCGCCCTTGTTGGGCGGGGCGATTATGTCATTCTCGATCGCGATGACCATGCCAGCATTGTCGACGGTGCTAAGCTTTCCTGGGGAAAGACAAAGCGTTTTCACCACAACGATCCCGAAAGCTTGGAGCGCATCCTTGAATCAATCCCGGAAGACAAAGGGAAATTGGTCGTCGTCGATGGCCTTTATAGTATGGAGGGCGATATTGCTCCCTTGCCCGAATTGGTGCCGATATGCAAACAATATGGTGCCCGCTTGATGGTCGATGACGCCCATGCGATGGGAGTCTTGGGCGGAGGGCATGGAACCGCTGCTCACTTCGACATGGTCGACGACGTCGATTTGATCATGTCGACGTTCAGTAAATCCTTCGCCTCCTTGGGTGGATTCATCGCGGGCGACGAAGACGTGATCCATTACGTCAAACATCATGCTCGCGCCTTGATCTTTAGCGCCAGCATCCCCGCTCCCAACGTCGCTGCTGCCTATGCCGCGCTTGAAATCATGCGCGACGAACCCGAACGGATCGAGCGGGTCAACCAGATTGCCGATCGGATGAATAAAGGTTTTCGCGCTCTTGGTTTCAATGTTGGCGATTCTCAGACGCCGATCATCCCCATCATCATCGGGGATAACGAACGCACGCTTCAAATGTGGTGGGGCTTGTTCAATACCGGCGTCTATGTCAACCCGGTGCTGCGGCCAGCTGTTCCCCCTGGGCGGCAATTATTGCGGACAAGTTACATGGCCACCCATACAGACGAGCAGCTTGACCGCGTTCTGGCAATCTTCGAGAAGGTTGGCAAAGAAGTCGGTGTGATATAGGCTTCTCGCCAGTTCGAATCAAAAACAGGTCACCAGCGCGGTGACCTGTTTTTGTTTGTCCAGGGTTAAATTGCCAATTTATAGCCCGGCGAGTTTGTCTAACGCCTCCCCGACCTTGCCGCCAGCTTGCCAGTAATCGAATTTGGTTGTGTTGATGTGTTCCACGTAGCCGCCCACATGTCGCATTTCTTCGACCATGTGGCTGACCAGCTCGCCATCTCGGTCGGTGGCTGTGCTCTTTCCATCCCACAAAGCGATCAGACGAACGCGATCGATCCCCAGTAGCAAGGAAGAGTACAAGGCCCAGCGGTTGTTGCGTTTATAAGCATCGTCGCCGGCTTTTACTTTCCCGACATGATCGAGTTGGAAATTGATTTTGACGTCGGGATGGTTGCGTAGATTGTAGAAACGTTCGACCCATTGATCGCCCGCCGGACTGACATTTTGCTTGATGTATTGAGGCTCACTGAACGGGAGATGCACTTCCACATCCATGCCGCGATCCAGACAGGCCTCGATGAAGATGATCTCTCCACCGCAGGCTGCTCCAGCCGTGACACCGATGTCATTATCATCAATCTCAAATTTATCCAAAGCAGCATCGATGCGTTTGCGCGCTTCTCGCTCCATCTCTGGCAAAAAGCGCCGTTCTTCGATCTCACCGTTCTGATCGATTTTATGGCCGGTGAACAGAATAACCCATTCCTCACTAAGCGTTTCCTTCTTTTCCTCCTCGAGTTTTTCAGCATCGGGTTCTTCTTTGCGGATACGACGGATTTCGTCCTTGAGAACCTGGACGCCTACATCGACATATTCTGGTCGCAGATCTAAGGATGTCAAAATGCCCAACTGGTCGATGGAGGCCTGTAAATAAAAGACGTTCTTGCGGGCTGCGGTGAGCGCTTTTTTGTAAGCTCTTTTGACGACTTTGGGATCTTCAGCGGTCATCACCATCAATTCTGCGAACGATACCAGCGTCCAATAATCGCTGGATTCAAGCTTGGTTAGGTTGCCAAGGGCGAATCGCAGGGTTCCCTTCAGGTCGGGTAGCAAAGTGCGCACGCGTTGAACGTCGGGGTCATCTCCTTCATCGTACTGCTTGGCAAGATGGTCGAGGATGATCGCCAGGGTCAGCGCGTTGATGCCGGGATAATACTCATTGAGATCGTAGTAGAACCCTTTGAGATAGGTTTCAATCGATTTCACCAACCAATGAGATGCTTCGAATGCTTCCTTGATGCGCATCTCGTCGTCGCTGATCCTCATCCAGGCGTCCGTCCACATGTCTTTGTAGATGCGGCCAAGATATGCGATCGCTTCGGTGTCGCTGGGCTCTTCCTTGAGTAGATTTTCGAGTTTGACGATCGCCTCATCCACGCGGTCGAGTCGGTTGAGATGGAAGGCTTCCTGGCGGCGGAATTCCATGTTCTTGGAGTTCAACTCCAGGCCTTGCCGGTATTGCTGCAGGGCTAATTCATGCCGTTCCATCCCCCGCAAAGCGTTACCTGCTTCTCCAATTGCTTCTTCTTTGATCAGAGGGTTGCTGATTTCTTCCGTCAACAGCATGATGTCGCCGATGCGCTTTTGCCGTTGAGCGATGGTGACGCGCTCTTTCCACTCGTTGTACTCGCGCCAGAATCCGGTCGCCAGTGGTGTGCGCAGTGTTTTGCGATCTGGTTCCTCTAGTCCGGTGAGCAGGTTGAACACAGGGCTGTGAATCGTATCCTGGTCGGAGGCCAAGGTGTCACGACAGACGCGTGAGATGTTCTGGATATCCTTTTCTAGGAACTCCGGATCGGGTAAACCTTCATCATTGGTGTGGTAGGGGATCGTGCGCACGTTGAAAATGTCGAAAGGCATGTATGCCCGGCCCGACTGAATGTGGATGATGCCGCGCTTGCGAAACGCGTGCCGGATGCCCAATTCGTAGAAGACATTGGCATTATCGATGCTCAAGTCGCAGATGGCTAAATCTGCCAGCAACAACTCCTGGAACATATCGGTGAGAATGTCCCCGGTTGTTGTTTCTTCATCAGCGCGGAAAGGTTCAAACCCGGCATCTTCCAGGGCAGGTTTGATCAAGTCTTCGTAAATGGCGTTGAAGTCGATGACCGTGCCATCGAAGCCTTCCTTTTTGCCAAAAGGCATGACCACAAAAGCATGCGGCCTCGCCTCGCGAGCTTCTGTATGCTTATCCTCGCTGACGACCATCAAGGTCTCTTGCAATTGTTGGGCTTCTTCAACAAGTTCCTCGATGTCCTCTTTTACTGATTCTTTAGCTTCATCGATCGCTTGTTCAACGACATTTTCAACCGCCGATTGGACGTTATTTCTTACGGTCTCAATGGCACTTTCTATAGCAGCATCTTCGAATTCTTTTTCGGAACTATCCGTTGTTTGTGCTATCTGATCCTTCGTTTCATTCGTCTCGTTTTCTTTTGAACGCCACAGCTCTTTGATCTTATCGCCTATGTTGGTCATGCTCGCTCCTCGTTGACACTGGTTTATGTTTGGGGAAAGGTCCAGATACTTTTATCCGTTTTCGTCTTCCCAATCATCATCGAGAAACTCCTCACTTGCGCCGATGATTTCTTCGCCGCCCTCTCCAAAGTCTTCATCGACAAAGTCTTCATCGTCGAAATCTCCGTCGGCAAAGTCGTCATCAAAATTCTCGTCAACAAAATTCTCATCTTCGACGTCTTCATCATCATCAAAAACCTCGTCTTCGAAGTTCTCGTCGACAAATGTTTCTTCTACGAAGGTTTCTTCGACACTTACGGCCTCGGCCGCTTTCGCTTCTGCTTCGGCTTCCGCTTCCGCCGCAGCCTGTTTGGCCAGTTCTTCTTCCCTAATCGCCTGCATATCGGCGAACATCTGGTGCAAGGGCTCAACGGAATCCTCAATGGCGGTTTCCAGCTTTTCTACGGATGCATCCGCACCTTCGTCGATCAAATCTTCGGTTTCGGCGTAGAGCTTGTCTTTGATTTGCTCTGTACTTTCCTGGGCCTCTTCTAAAGCGTGCTGAATCAGTTCGTCTTCATCGCCCTCGGCATCGGCAAAGGCTTTGCGCATTGCATTGATGAATTCTGTATTCTGATTCCAGAGCACATTCTCTGTGTCGCGCACGATCTTATTGGCTTCGGCCTGGGTTCGTTCCTCCTCAGACAACATCAGCCAATGATCGCGGATGATATTCAATTCCAAGACGACCTGGCTGTAATTGGCCACTTTCAAATCCAGCCCGCGCAGTTCCTCCCAGCCGATCAGCACAGATGCGATTGCGGATGTGAACGCAACCCATAAAACCAGGGGACCGCCCCAGGCAGCCAAGAAGGAACCAATTCCTCCAAAGATCAGAATTAGCCATTGGATTCGTTTTCGGTCGCGCTGCAACTTCAAATTCTTCTTGATGTGCCAGGCAAGTTGATCATCAAGCCGGTAGTTGATGTATTCCTCTCCGCTTAGGTCTTTGAATCCCGGGTCGCTATATTCTTTGGAAGGATCGTGGTAAGGGGGTAGGTCGCCCTGATAGGGTTCCAGGATTAGTTCGCCGCCTACGGACCGGTACAACTTGCGAAGAATCGCTGCCAGCCGATTGCTGAGCCATTTATCCCGGCCCTTAGAATTCTTCAGCACCGTACGATAGATATAAATCTCTTTGAGTATTTCCTCGGCTGCTGACCGTGAGGCAAGATATCGTTGCCCTTGCTGGAATTTATTCGTAAAAGAGGCGACAATCGATGTCACGATTGGCGTTAAAATCAGAAGAACCCGAAAGATCAATTGGCCCCAACTCGGCATGTTGGGACTGTAATGATCCACAAGGATAGCAAATAAAACGGTCAAGATGCTCAGATAAGCTATCGCGCGCTTTAAGCGCATATACTGTCTTTGTGACTTGATCGCATTGGCATCCAGTTGTGCATAACGGTACCAGGCTGTTTCTAATACTCTGTTTGATCGTGATGTTTCATCCATGGAAAATCTCTCTTTTTTGGGATTTAATGCTGTTGCCATCTCAGGATTACCTCCTTGTAAGGAAGAACGAACGGGTTCAGAGCTGTTTGCCGCTTTGTTGCTACCAGCCCCTTCTAGAAATCTAGCTTATCGTATAAATTGCGTAATTCGCGCGGCTTTCTCAGTCGCATTAATTCCGAAATCTTGTCATAGGCCTCGATCAGCCGTTGGCTGAGCGCGCGGTTGAGCTCAAGCAGTAAGTCAGGATATCGGCTGGCAAAAGCGATGAAATCATCGTTTTCAATGTGCAATAATCGTGTCGTTTGAAGCGCCGTAGCAGATACAGAGCGTGGGGCATCATAGAACAGAGACATCTCTCCAAAGCTGGCCCGGGGCTTAACCACATTCATGGACACAGAATCTTGGCTTTGTTCTAGCTCTCTCTCCAGAACCACCTGACCTTCAACGACGATATACAAGCCTCCATCTGTATCCCCTTGATGAAAGATAACGCACCCCTGAGAGCAAGTTTGCTCCCTGCAGAGCTTGGCAAGTGTTTTCAAATGGTTGACCTTCAGGCCTCTGAAAGCGGAGACATTCTTCAAAAAGTCGATTTTTTCTTGCGTTGAGATCATGGTTGCCTCGTCTCCTCATTTTCTTCAGATTGTTTATCCGCTTGGATGTCTTTGAAGATGTCACGTTTGATGATCTCATCCACCTGTTCGGCTACCTTGGTCTCATCCACGACGATTTCCATGTTCTTGAGCCGTCGTTCTCTCTCTTTGACCTCCCGCGCATTAGCGATCGCGACCGCTGCTTGTAAGGAGACGCTTTCTAGAACTCGTTTGTTGTTCTCGTCAAATTTATCAGCTTTCTTGCTGACCATCTCGATCGTGCCGACAACCTCGCCTTTTTCACGAAGTGCAATCCCCAGATAGGATTTTGGTTCAAGCAAGCTCCAGGAGCGTTCATCTTTCAGGGAACCCTCGGCTTTCTCAATGTTGGGGACAAGCAGGGCTTCGCGATCCTTGAATAAATGGGAGAAAAACCCTTGTTGCTTGGAGTATGCCTGTTTTTGGACTGTCTCATCGTCGCTCATGATTCTCTCGTTGGTCAAGTAGAGCAGCAGATGATCTTGCTTCGAGTCGTAGATGCAGATCTCGGCGGCATCGAAATTGATCACATTATTGAGCGATTGGATGATCGCGCTGAGCGTATCGGTTAACTCGACACTATCACTGATCTTGTTGCCGATTTCGTAGATGGTACGCAGTTCTGCCATCCGAGCTCGCAGAGCCAAAACCATGTTGCTGAACACACGGGCCAGATGTCCAATTTCGTCGCCTAGACTAAGGACCTCCTTGATGTCCTCAGGCTCGAAGGGAAGATCTTCCTCAACATCTTTGGCCGCCTGCGCCAGCCGTCTGATTGGGTTTGCCATCGTCCGGCTCACCACAATGGCGATGATGATGCTTATCGCTACTGTTGTTAAAGCAATAGCGGTACCTTGCCTCTGTAAGGCGTTAACCTCTTCAAGGAACACGCTTTGGGGCTGATCGATCACCACCATGAATAGATTCCCTTCAGCAACCGGATTTTTCACCGGTGAATAGGCGGCGACGTAGTTTTCACCGTAGCACCACTCTGGGTCGGTTTGTTCTGTATATAAATCTTCGGGACGACAATATCCAACACTGTTCAGTTCAGAAGCTTCCATAGCGCCAAGAACGTGGTCTGCTAACGGTTGCAGGCCTTTGAGTTCATCTGGCGTGCGAGCGACTTTCTCGCTGGCATCACAATCTTCGCTCCCGTCGGGACAAACCCCTCCCAACTTCTTTGTCTCTTGGATTTCTGTTAAGGCCTCTTCACTGATACTTCCCATGGCTTGGTAAAGCCAATCCGAATCCTCGTCGGAGTGACTCATGATGATCCCTTGGCCGTTGACCAGATAAATATTCAACTCCGATGATTTTGCGTAGATGTATTCGACATCTTCCATTTTTATGGTGCTCGCGAGAATGTCTGTGATGTAGTGCCCCATGATGCGGGTTGAAAGCACCCCGGCGACTTGTGAGTCCCGGTAGATGGGTGCAGAACCAATCAGTCCGGGCTGGTTATCGGTGACACCGACGAGGATGCCGGAGATGTACTCATTGCCCTGGAGGGCTGTGCTGACATACTCGCGGAAACTGTAAGACTGTCCGATATACTCCGGAGAGCTGTGGGCAGCAACGACACCGTTTTGATCAAAGACGCTGACCAGGTTGATCGTGTCGTTCGCCGTCAAAGCCTCTTCGATCTTTTGATTGACAAGGGGGCGCGAACTTTCGGCTTTGACATTTTGCCAATCTTCTAAAAAGACGTTTACTTCATTGGATGATGCCGTTAAGCGTATAAAATTGTGATTATCGGCTAATAATTGATTGATTTGTTGGGCGGTGCTATAAGCTAATCGTTCTAGATTGATCAATTGTTGCTCGGTAAGCGCCTCGGTACTGGTTATGCTGCTGAAATAGGTCACCAGCACGATTGGAATCAGAGTCAAGATCAACAGAACCACCAACAACTTTGTGAAGATGCGCCAGTTGCGAAACCGGATTTTTTCCCAAAAATTCTGAGAATTCTTTATCTCTTCCATGTTTTCATCCTTATTCCTTTGCTAATGCCGCTGCGGTTTGCTTGAGTTGCTCTGTGAATGGATCATCGGGGTTTTCCAGGGCGAAGATGCCGTTTCCGGCCAAGGCCATCACATCATCGGAATGTTGCAATAGTGCCGCCACGCTGGCGTCATAGGCATCTTCGACTTTTGTTTTCACCATGTCCGGGTTGAAAAGAGAAGGGGATTTGTTGACGATCAATTCTATCGCTGGAACTTCCAATTTGCGCGCAACTTGCATCGTTACGCTGGTTCCCTGATAATCTTGTTGATCAGGGCGGAGCAGCACGCCTAACGTGTTGGATAAAGCCACAATCAGAAGATTGGTGTCATTGAAACCGGGATGGGTGTCGACGACGAGAATATCTAGTTCGAGCGCCTGGCCAATTTGGGTTAAAGCGTCTTGAATTTTTTTCTGATCATAGCCGTAGCGTAAGATCCGAGCGATGTCGCTGGCTTGAATGCTTGATGAGATGATGAATAATTTTCCTTCGGCGGTACCGCCCAGTCTCTCTGTGATTTCATGAGCAGTATCTTCAATCTCGCATTCTCCCCAGAGGTAATGATTAAGCGCATGGCTAATATCATCACTGGACAAGCCAAAAAGGATATGGGCTCCAGGCGACTGAATGTCACTATCCAATATACCCACTTTTAAACCACTTTTAGCTAAAAGTGCGGCGACATTTGTTGAAATTGTCGTTTTGCCAGTTCCCCCTCGGAAGGAATGAATCGAAATAATTTTTGTCATCGGATTTACTCCTCGAAATTTATCTCAACACGTGACTGATGCGTGTTCGTTTATAATACTGCGATGCTATAATCCTAAAAAATTTGGTTTGATTATGATGAAGGCGAATAGATTTACAGTTCTAGGGCTGAAAATGTATTCGGGATGAGGTTTGGGTTTGTGAATATCCGTATTGCTCTCGTCGATCAAAAAAAAGATGATGCCAGACAAAAGGTTTACAAATTTTTAAAGCGTATTGATCACGAGTTCATCCCGCCGCTCTCCGGACGAGGTAGTTCTTCTGCTACGAATTTGGCCGCTTCCTTCGATGCCGCTGCTCACCGGCTCGGTGAATATGTCGATGAGGTCATGGAACAAGTGATCGTTTTTGCAAAGGCCGGAGAGAAAGTCGTCGGTATCTTTACCTTCAAAGCAGCTTATTTCCTCACCGCGCTCGATCATTATTCGCCTTGTAATTATATTACAACCGTTGGCACTCATCCGGATTTCAGGAATAGAGGCGTGAGCCGGACGATGTACCATTTTGCTTTAAACCAACTTTCGAACAAATATCCCAGCTCTTATTGGATTACAAGAACTTGGTCTACCAATGAATATCACTTGAAGCTGCTTGATCAGCTAGGTTTTGATGTGGTTAAGGTGCTAAAGAACGACCGTGGCGTCGCTATCGATACACTTTATTTGGCTTTGCGGATGACACCCCCTTGAGATCGTTGCCTGTGTTGGTCAGCTGCGCCCAAGAAGCAGATTGCACCTGGGCGCGGCTAGATGTTCATAATTGGTGCTGATTCAGCGCTTGACCACGTACCAGGCGGCTATGTAACCTTCATCTCCCTCGACATCGCGCACCTCGATCCATTTTCCATAGGTGCCAATATTCTCTTCATCGGCTTCGTTGAGAACAAGCAACTCGGCTGCTTCGGGCATCCGCTTGATTAAAGTGTCCGCCGCGACGCGCGGTTCTTTGCGCAGGGCTACGTTTTCTGTGGTTGTGCGGAGCACCACCTCGTCGTCGGCAGTTGGTTTGGCGCTTTTTTGCTCTTTGCGCACGCCCAGAGCAGGCTCTCCGTCGGGGGTTACGTACCAAGCCGCAACGTAGCCCACCTGGCCGGTGACATCTTTGATTTTCAACCATTTGCCGCCCACGCCGACTTTCTTCTTCGCGTTGGCAATCGGTTCCTGGACGATCAGCGACGCGCCTGCAGGCAAACGTTTGATCAACGTGTGACCGGCAACCTTTGGCATCGTGCGCAACGCTAGGCCAGATGTCGTCGGGCGAACGATGAAGCTCTTATCGCCGGTTTTGGGGGTAGC
>CAZXXW010000101.1:0-13872 GCA_964644835.1 uncultured Anaerolineales bacterium | reverse complement strand
CAATCAGCTTAATAGCAACAACTGATGAAGAGCAAGTCAAACTGCACCACTTTGAAGGTGATATCGACGATCTGCCACCCTATAAGCAAGCACATTTCGTCCAAATCGACCAGCCCGGGCGCCAGCAGATCGACGAGAGACTCGTCCCGATGTATTCCTATCCACCGATCGGGTTTGCGGGCTTGTTCCCTCACCCCTTTGTCAAAATGCCTGTCGAGAAAAGGAACATCCCGCTGACGACCAAACCGGTCAAAGCAGGGGCGCGAGTAATCGCGCTGGGTGGCGAGCATGTTGGCAACGTCGAAGAAGTGATCTTCGACCCCGAAACAGACCGGGCTACCCATTTCATCATCTCCAAAGGCTTGCTGGTCGAGCACGAAAAGCTCATTCCGGTCAATTGGATCAAGGAATACGGCCAAAATGAAATCGAGCTTTATGTGGACAAAAACACGATCGAAAACTTGCCCGACCACCACTTCGAATAGAAATTCGAATGTAGAGACACTCTTTGACGTTTTTCTCAACTGGAAAAGCAAAAAGCCCTGGCAAAAAACCGCCAGGGCTTTTCTGGTAATGATGGTTTCTATTGGATAGCCATGCCAGAAAGGGGAAACAACAACGACGCTGTCAAGGCGCGCTTTTCTTCGGCAACAAACCGGAGTCAAACTGATAGCTTACGCTTAGTTTTCGGAATCTTCGCCGGGGAGGATCTCGGTTTCGATGAAATTGAGAACTTCTTCGAGCAAGTTTTGATCGACTTTCTCTTCCTTTTCTTCTGCGCCGCGGCGGTGCCATTCGCCTTCACTTTGATCAAGCTTGTATTCGTGCATCACGGCTTGCATCCCATCTCGATGGGCTACGCCATGACGCTCCATTTCACCGCCTCGCTTCTCTTTGTAATTCTCCCAACTCTCTTTGTAGGCATCAACATATATTCTCTGGGCATCGCCGGGCAAAAAGTCTTTGAGAGTCTTGCTTAGATCATCTACGGTCTTGTATCGCATGGGGGACATCGTCTTATCCTTTCAGGAGTGAGATTAACTGATTTGAATTCATCTACATTTAGAATAGCAAAAGTCTATCGACTTGTTGATAGATACAGACAGGCCCGGAGATACATATCTGGATACATTTGCAGGCTGGCTGCTGCTCCAAGAGCACTATACCGTTTCCCGGCGATGTACCGGCTCCGAGACGATCACTGCGCCGGTTGGTCAGGATCAGGCGGCGAGGGAGTCCTGCCGCGCCGTCAGGCTTTCCTCCAGCCGCGCAGACGAAATCCGAGCACGGTGACCAAAATCCCAAACAAGATCGCAAAGAGACCAATCACCCAGATGATGCCGCGCACGCCCGCTTCGGGACGCAGGAAGATAATCACACCAAGAGCTATCGAAAGCAAGCCGCTCAGACCCAACATCCATTCGCCGGATAGCTCTCTACGCAGGGCAACGGCAGCGGCGATCTCAAAGATGCCGGTGATCAACGCCCAGGCCGCAATCAGATAGACGAGCACCAACGTGGTGATACCGGGCCAAATAAAGGTAAGGACGCCAATGACAAGGCCCGTAATCCCTTCGAGCAGTAACACCCACCAGTTTCGATAATGACGGCGCCCCTGGATGGAGGCAATTGCTGCGAAAATGCCGTCGATCAACACATAGGCGCCAAACAACAAAACGAGCACAAGCACGGTTGCATTGGGCCAAACCAGGGCAGCAATCCCAAAAAGAATCGCCAAGACGCCGCGCAAGACAACGAGCCACCAATTACGGGTGAGTAACGTTAACATGTTTCCTCCTGTTATTGTCTTTGATATTCCAAAAGTCACCCTGCCGTCAACAGGGTGGCTTTTTGTAAAGTCTAGAGAAGCTTTCAGGTCACAAAAACCTTGTCGATTTCGCGCCCGATGCGTTTGCCAGAGCTATCGTAGAGATAGGCGTAAATGGTATACAGGCCCGACTCTTCAGGTGTGAACTCTGCCGCATAGGTTGCTTCCTCATCAGAAGAAAGCTGCTTGGTCTGTACCTCGCCCAGCTTTTCGAAATTGCCGTCGTAATCGGCCCAGAAATCCAATTCCAGTTCGGAGCTACCGGCGAGCCCGCGCACTTTCGCTTCGCAGCGGATCATATCGCCGACGACGGGATAGGGTTTGACCATGGCAAATACGTTGACCAGTTCGGCAGGTTTTTTGCCCACGGTGATCGGAATCATGGGCGACTCCCAGAAGAACCGGTCGCTATCTTGCCACCCGTCGATGGTGACGTAGACGCTGGTCGACTGGCTGCCGGACACCTTGACATAAATTTCCCGTTCTTCGTCCTCTTCCAGCATGGGAATATAGGTACCGGAGCCTAAAGCCATCAGATTGTAGGTGTCGAAAGAATTCAGGCGTACATCGAGGCCGGTCAAGTCTTTCGAACCGATATTTTTCAGTGTGATCGTCAGCCAATTCGTGCCGACATCGATTTCTGTGGGTTCTATTTCGTACTCAATTGGATAGCGGAAAGCCATGTTTACCTCCTTTGCAGATTAGCCTTTGAACAAACTATTCTCGTTTTTCAGGTAGAAAACTACCTGAATTGCACATTTTTAGCCTACCACTTGGTGGGTGAATCTGTCGATGTATCCCGGTGTGGCCTCGGTTATAAAAAGGGATATATTTTGCTCCTGGTTGAAGTTGAAGCGGCGCTCATTCCTCTTCTTGTTGGTCATCTTCTTGCTCGAACTGATCTCTGACCTCAGGGGGTTGACGTTCTTCCTGTCTTGCATCCGGGTCTAGCTCCCAACGCTCTCTATCGCGCTGGTTGATTTTCGTCTGGGTATCGAGAGGCTCGCCTTCTTCATAGGTGATTCCGACGGCTTCTCCCAGCTCGTCGACGATATCCTGATCGGGCGTGGGCGTTGTCCCCCCCACGGTTTCTTCGCCCGCCGCGTCGGCATCCTCCCAGGCCGCGTCAATGTCGCCTCCACTTCGCTTAGGCGATTCGGCGTGGTGTTCTTCCAATTCTTGCTCTAGTTCTTCCCTTCCGCTGACGGCAAGCTGCTGCCGCTCTTCAAACTCCTCTTCGATTGGCTCTTCCCGGGTGTGGCGGGTGGATCGATGGGCAACAGCGTCAGGAGCCTCCTCGGCGGTGATCGCGTCCATGGTGGTTTCCTCTTCGAGCAAATAATCTTCTCCCTCATGTTCGTCCGCGTCTACAGGAACAACTTCGACAACATCTTCGGCATCTTCGCTAGGGGGTTTTTCTTCTCCCGTGTAGGGGTGTTTTGGTTTTTCTTTGTTTTCGTCAGGCATACTTATAATCCTTTCAACTCGAATCGATCCTCAACTAGCAATCAAAGCACCGCCGGTATCTTCATCAGCCTGCTGATCAGAAACTGCTTTCACGATCACAGGTAGGCCAAAATGATCGACACAACCAAGCCGACCACCAGTACCCAAAAGAAGACATCCAAAGCGATCAGAGTCGTCTCTTCGATTTCTCCTCCTCGCGTAGCAGTTCTGCGCGTTCGGGGAGCCCTCGGCGGTTGGGGAGGCGTTGCAGCCGCCAGCAACAAAGCCAAGAAAACGCCGACAATCAGGGCAGGCAGCCAGGAGAGAGTCAACCAGGTGGGGCCAAAGGGAAGCGGCGTAATCCAGAGACCGGCAGCCCAGATGCCCAAAAAGATGATCAGCAAAAAGCCCCACCAAATATCCCAGGGCCCACGGCGACGAAATGCAGCGGTGAATATCCCTGTTAGCAACAAGGCAAAAACTAAAGCAAACAACACATCAACGAGAAACACGTTTTGCTCCTTTCTCTTGTCCTTGCGTAATGCAATTTACGTTTCTAGTAGATCTTTCGTAAGCGTTCACGGGGCGTCATTCTTGCCGCGCTGTGCGTGCCCACCGGGCAAGGCATGCTTCGCAAGCCGCTGATGCTTTTCCAGCGGCGAAGAATCTCCACCTTTGAAGCCTGGGAGACTCTTCGGTCGCTCCAGCTCAGCGAAGCTGAGCCACACTCCCTCAGAGTGACATGCCTGAACGCTTACGATCCTTCATCCTAACCCTAACATTAATCGCTGTCCTTCCGTATATATACCGACAAAAAAGCAGATACAATTTTGGATATATTGTTTCGACCCTTCCTGTAAGGCAATCGATAGGAGTGCGCTTCGGCCACATGTCGGTTTTGAGATGGTTCTGGCAGTTCTAGCAGTGTTTGCTTGCCCGCACATATTCTGAACATGGACTGATACGTATTCAGGTATAATCAGAGCAGAGGGTCCGACAGATTCCTTGCCAATTAACCATGTTGAAAATGAGTCATCCCATGAATGAGACGAGCTTGGAGAACTACCAAAAACACGTTTCAGCTCGATTGAAAGAATTGTCCCGCTATTTGCGTCGCTACGCCAAGGGAGATTTTTCTGAAAGCATCCCGATTCCAGAAGAAGATGGTCAATTTGCGTCGTTGTTCGCTGACGTGAACGAGATGATCGCAAGCATCAAGGAAACAATCGAAGAGAAAGAACAAGCAATCATCACAGGTGAAAAAGCCGACAACGCCCTCCGAGAGAGCGAACAGCGCTACAGAGATATCGTCGAACTGGCCCCGCTTGGCATTTTGACAAGCGACTTGAAAGGCATCGTAACGGCGTGCAACACAGCTTTTCTGGAACTGACCGGGTATTCCCGGGAGGAGATCATCGGCAAACATATCTCCAATTTTCCCACCGTACGGCCTGAGGATATTCCTAATTACCTGAAGTTGTTTTCTTCAGCAATTCAGGGAAAGCCGATTCGAAACTTCAAGTTCATCTGGGTGCACAAAGATGGCACACAGCGCTGGGGAGAAGCGTATCTCCGCTTGATGAAAAAGGGCTCCAAGCCAGTTGGTTTGCAAGCGATTCTGAGAGACATCACCAAGCGCAAACGGGCAGAAGAGGCGCTGCGAAAAAGCAGAATGGATTTGGCCAAGGCTCAACGGATCGCCCATGTAGGCAATTGGAATTGGGACGTCCAGGGAAAGACGTTGGCATGGTCGGATGAGATCTTCCGCATCTTTGGTGTCGATAGGGGATTTGAGTTATCGTTTGAGAATATCACCAGCATCATTCATCCTGATGATCGGGGCCGGAATCAAGCATTTGTCGGCCAACTTTTCAAGAACACCGAACCTGCCGAAATAGATTTTCGCGCCATTCGACCGGATGGCAGATTGGTTCATATCCACCAAACCGCCGAAGTCCAGTGCGATGAGCAGGGCAAACCCAAGTGCATCTTTGGAATCATGCAAGACGTAACCGAGCAAAAACAAGCAGAAGAGGCCTTGCGAGAAAGCGAAGAAAAATTCCGATCGCTGTTTAATCAGTCACCACTAGGTATCTATATGCACGAACTTGATGGGCAGATTATCAACGTCAACCCAACAGCTTGTAAACAGTTGAGATATACAGAGAAGGAGTTGGTCAAATTATCTGTCTTTGATCTTCACTCGAACTCCGAGAACAGCATTAATCTGCCAAAAGATGAAATCCTGAAGCTGTGGAAGAGTTGGAAACCGGGTGATGTTTACACAATCTCTGCTGATCACCAACGCAAAGATGGAACCATTTTTCCCGCTGAATTATCGACTTCTGTGGTCCAACTGGGAGAAAAAAGAGTGATTTTAGCGCTGGTTCAGGATATCACCGAGCGCATACGGACAGAAGAAATAATCAGACAACATTCCGAGCAATTAGAAGAAATGGTCGCCGAGCGAACACAAGACTTGCGTGATGCTCAGGAGCAACTGATTCGCCAGGAAAAACTGGCCGCGTTGGGGAAGCTGGCCGGCAGCGTCAGCCATGAGTTGCGCAATCCCCTGAGCGTGATCAACAACGCGGTCTACTACTTGAACCTGAAATTGACCGACGCTGATGAAGATATCAAGCAATCGCTAGAGATGATCGATGAGGAAACTCAAAACGCGGCCAAAATCATCTCTGACTTGCTCGATTTTGGCCGCATCAAAACATCGGAACGGGCCCCCGTGAATCTCTCGAATTTGATTCGTACTTACCTTAAACGGAATCCACCACCGGAACATATCACCATCGACGTGGACGTATCCGAAAAGTTGCCCCCTGCCTTCGTCGATGGCGAACAAATCACCCAAGTGATCGATAACCTGATCTCCAATGCGTACGAAGCCATGCTCGAGGGGGGAAAGTTGTCAGTGATCAGTAAACTGTTTTCAAAGAACAGTACACAGATTTCTATTCGGGACACGGGAACAGGCATCCCGCCGGAAAACAGGGAAAAGATCTTCGAACCGTTGTTTACCACCAAACCGAGAGGCATTGGCTTGGGGCTGGCCATCTCCAAGTCCCTGGTAGAGGCGAACGAAGGGCGGATCGAAGTGGACAGCGAAATCAATGTGGGCACGACGTTTCGAGTTTTCTTGCCCACAGGCGAAGTAACGGGGAAGCGATGAACGCCTCACACCGCGTCTTGATCGTCGATGATGACGACAATATGGTCAAAACCCTGTTTAAAATTTTGCAATTGGAAGGGTATCAGAGCGAGGTCGCCAATAGCGGAGAACAGGCTTTGGGGTTAGTTCAGGATCATCATTTTGATTGCGTCCTCTCCGACATCAAAATGCCCGGTATGAGCGGCGTGGAACTGTTTCAGGCCGTTCAACACCATCACCCCAACATTCCTATCATCTTGATGACCGCATATGCTCCCAGCGATCTGATCACAGCCAGCGTGACCGAGGGAGTCGTCGCTGTGTTGAATAAACCTCTCGATTTCGAGTTGCTCTTCATGTATCTCGACGCTCTCAAGCAAGGATGATCGAACCGGCCCCGGGGCAGTCGGTGTCCTTTCCACCCTGAAAACGATCCCATGAAAACAAAGGAGGGAACTGTGAAACCAAGATTTGTAAATCAATTTCTTTGGACGGCAGATCGAGAAAAAAGACCAGAGCGGGTATTAATTACCTACGTTTTGGCGGGTTTGCTTCCGATCTCCGCGGCGGTGTTGTTATACAACTTGGTTTGCTTGGCAGTGGGTGAAGAGCAAATGGTTATCATCGATTTGATCGTTATCAGCAGCGTCTCGATTTTCTATTACCTCAATCGGAGAGGCTGGTGGCGCCTGGTCAGCTACGCTATCCTGACCCTGATCTTGCTCGGCGGGATGACAGATCCGCAC
Organism: uncultured Anaerolineales bacterium; assembly: GCA_964644835.1. Lineage (GTDB taxonomy): Bacteria > Chloroflexota > Anaerolineae > Anaerolineales > UBA11858 > JAYELX01. The sequence goes on along the minus strand of CAZXXW010000101.1, from coordinate 6,689 downwards.
ATATTTGGCGTGGCCGCAGCTTTGGCGATTGCGATTGCCAGCCTGCACCATTTGCTCACAAGCATCGTTTTCACGATTGCCACAATCGCGGCTGATGCAATAGTCTTTGGCACATTTAGCGTTTGGCATGTGCTTGTTTATCTGGCCACAAGCATTATTTTTCACCTTATCGCTTATCTTAATCGGTTCTATTACGAGCAAGGCAGAAAAAGCGAAGAAATTGCCCTTGCAAATGTGGCCTTAGAAGCGAGAGTGGATGAGGCGACAAAAGCTCTCCTAGAGGACATCCGCAAACGCAAAGAGGTCGAGCAAGCTCTGCGAGAGCGTGAACGCCATCTCAACTTATTGATCGATAACATCATCGATGTCGTTTGGCAAATGGACCTGCGCTTGAATCTCACCTATGTTAGCCCTTCAATCGAAGCCTTAACGGGGTATCCCCCGGAAGAGTGGGTTGGAACAAATCTCTCTGACTATGCTACCGGAAAAGAATATTTCAAGATGGCGAGGCAAGCGCTCCGAGCGATTAAAAACCCCGCTAAGTTTGGGGAAATCAACATCAGATCGGAGATAGTTAACAAAAATGGCGAGGTAATTCCCGTTGAGATCATTAGCAAACTTCTTTTCGATCAAAATGGATTACCAAAAGGCTTTCAAGGCAGCACCAGGGACATCACTGCCCGGGCAAAGGCAGAGGAGCAAGTAGAGAGACATCTGTCCCAGCTCCAGGCCCTGCGCGAAATCGAGCGGGCGATCAATTCCACCTTGGAAGCAGATCAAATCCTGGACATCATGATGTCCGAGTTGGAACAAGTCGTCCCCTATGATTCTATTTCGGTGCAGATGCTGGGAGAAGACTGTCTGAGAATTGTGGCCTGTCGAGGCTTCGAACAGGCGGAAGAAATCAAAGAGACTCTATCTTTTCCCCTTTATACGCAATTCCCCAACAATCGAGTGATCCAAACGCAAGAACCGTTGGCTTTTGCCGATATCACCCGGGAATATCCTCACTTTAGAGAACAAGAGTACACCACAATGATGGGACATATTCATTCTTGGCTGGGAATCCCGCTGGTTGCAAAAGGGGAATCCATCGGCATGTTCACCCTCGACCGCTACCAGATTTTGCCCTTCACGGAAGAGGAAGTGCAGGCTGCCCAGTCCTTTGCTAATCGAGCCGCTATCGCCCTGGAAAATGCCCACCTGTTCAGCGAGTCTCAGCGTCGGGCCGAAGAATTTAGGATTCTATACGAGATGAGCCACGAATTGGCAGGCGAACAGAATTTGGAGCGGCTCTTGAACACGATCGCCAAAAAGGCAAAGGAACTCCTCTCCACTGAGATCAGTTGGCTTTACATCCACGATCCCAAACGCGACGAACTCGAAATGGCCGCTATCGATGGGCAATTAAATGGCTACAGTGAGAGCATTGGCGCCCGGATGGCTATCGGCCAGGGCGTTGTTGGGCGCGTCGCCCAAAACAGAGCACCGATGATGGTCAAAGATTATCGCACCTGGGAGCATCGCGCCCCCGAATACATCCAAGCAGATTTCACCTCTGTGTTGAGTGTTCCCATGCTCTATTCCGGGGAATTGATCGGTGTGCTGGTCATCAGTGATGTAGCTCCCAAAGTTCGCCATTTCACCAAAGATGATCGCGAAATCTTGTCTCTCTTCGCCACCAGCGCGGCCGGAGCGGTGCATAGCGCCCGGCTTCTTGACGAAACCAAACAACACCTCGACCGCTTGCAATCTCTGCGGACGATCGATAAAGCGATCAGCGGTGTGCTCGACCTGAATATGCTCCTGCGAATTCTTTTGGCCCAGGTCATCTCCCAACTAGATGTCGATGCTACCTGTGTACTTCTCTATAACCCTGATCTACACATCCTTGAATACGGCGGTGGGCTGGGATTTAAAACCAATCCGACCGTGGAAGGCACTGAGTTAAACTTGGGAGAGGGATTCGCCGGCCAAGTTGCTCTGGAACGGCGCATGATCGAGGCCAAGAAACTCGACCCTCGAGAAAAGAGATTTTTAGACTCCCCTCATTTCAAACATGAAGGCTTCGCCACCTACTTCGGCGTGCCGATGATCACCAAAGGTCAACTCCTCGGCGTGCTGGAAATATTCTATCGGTCTGCCTTTCAACCCGATCAAGATTGGTTGGATTTTATGAATACCTTGGCCGGGCAGGTCGCCATCGCCATCGACAACATCAACATGTTCGGCAATTTGCAGCATGCCCATCAGGAGTTGGCCCTGGCCTACGATAATACGCTCGAAGGATGGGCGCGTGCCCTGGAATATCGCGACATGGAAACCGAGGGCCACAGCCGCCGGGTCACCAAAATGACCCTAACGTTAGCCCAAAAATTGGGAATAAGGAGCAAAAAACTGATCCACATCCGCCGCGGCGCCCTGTTACACGACATCGGTAAAATTGCCATCCCTGACAGCCTTTTGCAAAAACCCACCTCTCTCGATGAGCAGGAGTGGGAGATCATGCGCCAACACCCAACCTACGCTTATGAAATGCTCAAATCGATCGATTATCTTCATCCGGCGCTGGATATCCCCCACTATCATCACGAAAGATGGGACGGTAGCGGTTACCCCCTCGGCATCAAAGGGGAACAGATTCCCCTGGCAGCGCGCATTTTCGCTGTGGTCGACGTTTGGGATGCTCTCACCAGCGACCGCCCTTACCGGGAGGCCTGGACGGAGCAAAAAGCTCTGGAATACATTCGCAAGCAGCGGGGCAAACACTTCGACCCCCGGGTGGTAGACAGGTTTTTCGAAATTCTAGAAACGCTTCGAGATTGAAGCGTTATTCAACTGAGATGCATTCTCGCTGCCATGGCCAATCGCCTTGCAGTTCATACTCCAGGGTAAAGCTTAGGAAGGTGCGGATCAGCACAATGATTGAAAGCACACCCACCGACCGGAAGGTCAACTCAATCACAACGGTTTGAATGATATCCGCGGCGATGAGAAACTCCAGCCCGAGCAAAATGCCCCCACCTAATTGCTGGCGGATTTGTTGCAAGACATTTCCGCACATCTCGCCTCTTATCAACCTGTAGAGCGAGTAAAAGAGCGCATAGATAGCAACCGAAGTAATCACGCCAATTCCAAGCATCTCGATGATGCCGGCGCTCCATTCTACTATCACTCTGACCATTTCAGTCATCCTGCCACCTCCACTCACCGGCCGCTTTTCAGGCAGCCGGAAAAAACTCATCGACGATGGACGATCCGACCGGCAAACACGGTCATGTCCACCTCGGTATCCGGAATCTCCTCCGGGGAAATCTCAAAAATATCGCTATCGAGCACAACCAAATCGGCGAACTTGCCCGGGGATAAACTCCCCTGCACAGCCTCCTGACCGCTGGCAAAGGCAGGCCCCATCGTGTAACCCCAGACAGCTTCGGAAACGGATAACCGTTGGGAGGGATACCAGCCCCCCTGTGGTGTTCCATCTCGCCCCTGGCGCGTCACCGCGGCGTGGATAGTCCAAAACGGATTCGGCGATGCGACGGGACAATCGGTGCCCAGGGCCAAGCTGATCCCGGCTTTGAGCATATCCCTGAAGGGATAGGCCCGGCGCCCGCGCTCGCCAATCGATGCTTCGATCATCGGAATATCGTCAGGGCAATGAATCGGCTGCACCGAAGCAACCACGTTCAGCCGCCCCAGGCGGCGCACATCGTCGGGGTGAATCACCTGGACATGCTCGATGCGATCAGGGGCAAGAACAGAACCCGGCGAGTTATGCGCCTCAATTTGCTCGAAGACATCGACCAACTCCCGGTTGGCCCGGTCGCCGATGGCGTGGACGGCCACAGCCAAACCGGCCGCGTCAGCCTTGCGGATCGCTTCGGCAATCTCCTCCATCGGAGTCAGCGGCATGCCGCAATCGCCGGTATCGTCATACGGTGCCAGCATCCAGGCTGTGCGCGCCCCCTGGCCGCCGTCTGAAAATAATTTGATCTGCCCAACGCGTAGAACGTCATCGCCCATTCCCGTGCGCAAGCCCAGAGCAACAGCCTCATCGAGCAGCTCGCCGGGAAGCTGCATCCACAAGCGCAGATTCAAGTCACCGTTCGCAGCCAGGTGCTGGTAAGCTCGAAACGCCGGTGGGCCGTCGGCGCCGCCCATGAGGCGAAAATCATGAACCCCGGTCAGCCCCCAGCGGTGCAGAATCGGGAATCCCGCCTGCATCGCCGAGACGGTCTCCTCTTCCGATGGCGGAGGGATCACATTGGTGACTAAATTAATCGCCAACTCCTTCAAGATACCGTTGGGCTGCCCCGACGAATCCCGGCCGATAACGCCTTGGGCCAGATCGGGGGTTTCGGCGCTGATGCCTGCCTCTCGCAGCGCGGCGGTGTTGACCACTGCCAGATGGAGATCATTCCGCCACAGGATGATGGGATGATCTCCCGACACAGCATCCAAATCGGTGCGGGTGGGCATGCGCCCACCCGGCCAGCGGCTCTCGTTCCATCCCTGGCCCAAGATCCACTCCCCCTGCGGCGTCTGGCTAACGATCTCGACCAAGCGCTCCTCCAAGTCGGCGAGGGAATCGACACCAGTCAGGGACAAACGTCTCAATCCCAATGCCCAATCGTAAAAATGGAAATGAGCATCGGTCAAGCCGGGCAGCACCCGGCGCCCCTGGAGATTGATTTGTTCCGTTTCAGGGGTAGCCAAGTTCCGGATGGTCTCATCAGCCCCCACTGCGAGAATCCGTCCCATCTGTATGGCAACGGCGCTAGCCTCAGGAAAACGGGAATCCTGGGTATGCAATTTTCCATTATAAAGCAGAAGGTCAGGCACGCGGAACTCCAGAAGAATGGTTTTCAATTTGATCACTGAAGCAAGATGATACCATGCCCCCCGATCCTATCAAAGTATTTCGTGTCGGAGACAAAACTTCACCTTTTGCAATTTCGATTTTAGGCATATAATAGCAGCGAGAAACTAAACCACTACCAGCTAAAGCTGGTAGGTTTCTCTTGCGGCGGACTAAACCGCCGCCTGGAAGAGAATGCGCCTGAAAGGCGGTGGTTTTCACCACAATCCGCCTTCGGCGGACTGAAGTAGATTTGGATTAATAAAGGTAAGCGTTCAGGGGGATTGTTATTCTTGTCGCAGGCAAGCTACGCCGAAGGCGCACAGAGCTTGGGCGTACACCGTATGGATCAGCAAATCGCTGATGCAGTTTTAACGGTAAAGCATATCCTGTCCTGAAGCCTGGGAGTCCCTTCAATCGCTCCAACTTAGCTTTGCTAAGTCTACTCCCTCGCTCTATACGTATAAGCCGAGAGTGACATCCCTGAACGCTACAAAACACAACTCATGTACCAACAGGAGACAAGATGAAAGATTTTCTATTCCGCGGTGAGATTGGCGATTTTGATCCCAAGCTGGCCGAATTGATCAACATTGAAGAAGAACGGCAATATCGTCGCCTGATTCTGATCCCCAGCGAGAGTACTGCTCCCCTGGCAGTGCGCAAGGCATTAGGCTCTGGCTTTCATAACATCTACGCAGAGGGATATTCGTATGACTTTACCGGCGGTCTAAGCGAAAAAGAGCTTTTCGACTACGACGAACGCTTGCCCGAATACAGGCGGTTCTCAGACGATCGCTACTACAAAGGGGTCGAATACGCCGATATTCTCGAGGCGGTAGCCTGCCAACGCGCGGCGGAAGCCTTTGCCGCCAACGGCAAGACCGCCCTTGACATTTACGTCAACGTGCAGCCCCTTTCCGGCGGACCGGCCAACAACGCTGTCTACCACGGACTGGTTGAGATCGGTGAAACCGTCATGGGGATGGACTTGCTCCACGGCGGCCACCTTTCCCATGGCTCGCGCGTCAACCGCTCCGGCGAGTATTACAACATTGTCTCCTACTCAGTCGACCCGGAGACAGAACGGATCGATTATGACGATGTCGAGCGCCTGGCTCTGGAGCACAAGCCAAAAATGATCATCGCCGGGGTTTCATCCTATTCCTGGCAATTGGACTGGGGCCGTTTCCGCGAGATCGCCGATAAGGTAGGCGCTTACTTGTTGGCCGACATCTCTCACGTAGCCGGGCTGATCGTAGCGGGACAATATCCCAGCCCGATCGGCCATGCCCACATCATCTCCACGACGACGCACAAAACCCTGTGTGGCCCGCGCGGCGCCATCTTGATGAGCACCGACCGGGACATCATCCAGACCATCGACCGAGCTGTCTTCCCCGGCGAACAGGGCGGCCCCCATGTCAATGTCTTTGGAGCGATGGCCCTGGCCTTCAAGCTGGCCCAAACCGACCAGTTCAAAGAGCTTCAAAAGCAAATTGTCAAGAATTGCAAGGTGTTGACCGAACATCTGGAGGAACGCGGGTTCCGGATTCCCTTTGGCGGCACCAACACCCACCTGATGAATATCGACGCCAAATCGATCCGCGGCGAGGATGGCGCCTGGTTGAGCGGTGATCTGGCCGCCCGAATCCTCGATGTGGCCGGGATCGTCACTAACCGAAACACCATCCCCGGCGACAAATCGGCCAGCAATCCCAGCGGTGTGCGCATGGGCACCCCTTGGATCACCCAGCGGGGCTTCAAGGAGAAAGAAACCCGCCAGATGGCCGACATCATCGGGGTACACGAGACCACTGTCTCCCGT
>CAZXXW010000100.1:0-13994 GCA_964644835.1 uncultured Anaerolineales bacterium | reverse complement strand
AGTAAATTGGGGGAAAACGTCAGGCGAGATGCCAAATTTTCTCTTTTTCTCGATTCTTATACAGTTCTAATGGAAGTGATAGGTTCGCGTAGGGTGATCGTAGGGTTTGCGTCATGCAACGGGGAGGAGAAGTTGCTATTATACTTATCGAAGGGCAAAATTCTCTTCTTCTCCTCCTTAGAGAGAGCCGGGCCGGCGAACCCGGCTCTCAATTATTTAACGCCCAATTTGCGCAGCGCCGCACTGAAATCGGCGGGGTAGGGCGCTTCGAAAGAGACGCGCTCTTCGGTTTCGGGGTGGGTAAACTGCAAGGCGTGGGCGTGCAGCGCCAAGCGGTCGATCAGCGGTGACATCTCTCCGGCGCCGTATAATGGATCGGAGAGGATTGTATGGCCGCGGGCGTAAAGATGGGCCCGGATTTGATGACGACGGCCTGTGCTAGGGCGCGCTTCCACGAGGGTGTGCTGCTCGAAGATCTTCAAGACCCGCAGCCTGGTGCTGGCCGATTTGCCCCTGCGGTGATCCACAGCGGTGCGGTTGCGCCGACCGACGTTGGCCCGTAACGGCAGCGTGACCGTGTTGGTCTCCCATTCGGGTTGGCCGTTGACCAAGGCGTGATAGATCTTGGTCACCTGGCGGCGGGCAAATTGGCCGTTGAGGTCGCGGTGTGCATCAGCGCTGCGGGCGAGAACGAGCACGCCGCTGGCCAGACGATCGAGACGGTGGATCATCCACAGGCGGCCATACTCCGGTTCCAGTATGCTTTGCAGGTAAGGCTTATCGGGGTCGTAGCCGTCGGGCAAGGATAACAGTCTTGACGGTTTGTTGATGACCAAGAGATGTTCATCGGTGTAGAGGATGGCTGGCTTTAAGTTCATGTTTGTTTATCGTCTCTGAGGAGTTCATGCAGGAACGCAGAGTCTCTGCGTAACTAACGAGGATATGAGAATAACCAACTCCGAAATGCTTTTACTTCTCATCATGCTTCAGCGTCTCAAGGAAAGCGAGGTCTTCCTCGGAAAGATAGGCCTCTTCGAGCAACTCCGGACGCCGTTCCCAGGTGCGGCGCAGGGACTGTTGCCGCCGCCATGTTTCGATCTGGGTGTGGACTCCGCCGCGGAGTACCTCGGGAACTTTCCAGCCGCGGTACTCGGCAGGACGGGTGTAGTGAGGGTGCTCCAACAGGCCGTCGGCGTGGGAATCTTGGCTGGGAGCGTCGGGGTCGCCAAGCACGCCGGGGATCAGGCGGGTGACCGCGTCGATAACTACCAGGGCAGGTAGTTCTCCGCCGGTGAGGACGTAATCGCCGATCGAGATCTCGTCCGTGACCAGGTGTTGGCGGACGCGTTCATCTACGCCCTCGTAACGCCCGGCAATCAACGCCAGGCGCGGCTGCATGGCAAGTTCACGCGCCGTGATCTGGTTGAACACCTGTCCCTGTGGCGTGAGCAGCACCACCGGACAGACGGGCGGCGAGCCGGCGACATCCTCCACAGCAGCGAAAATCGGCTCCGGTTTCATCACCATTCCGCCACCACCGCCGTAAGGGGTGTCGTCGGTAACGTGGTGCTTGTCCGTGGTCCAATCGCGAATATTGTGGACGTGAAACTCGACCAGCCCTCGTTCTTGGGCGCGTTGAAGAATGCTGCTGTTCAAGTAGGCTTTGAGTGTATCCGGAAGTAGGGAAAAAACATCAAATCGCATGTTGGCATTATAGCCGAAGTACGCTTAGGGGTCTATGTGAGCCATTTTTTTGCGACTTGACTCTATTTTCAGAAGGATGGTAAGATGACTGATATGTATCTACGAGGAAGTAAATGGTCTATGCGAAAGAAACGCCCACGGTTCTCGAGACCTTGGCGCGTTGTTGTGCTTTTGTTGCTCATCGCGGTAGTGCTTTATGTTAACCAAGTTGTAGTGCCGACGACGCCTCCCCTGTTCATCCCCACGGTCACACCGACCCGCAGCCCGGAGGCTTTTATCAACGAGGCGCGGACTGCTTTTAACGAAGGGAAATTGGCCAAAGCGATCGAAGCTTACGAAGAGGCTATTCTGGTCGATCCAAAGAATCCGGCCACTTATGTCGAACTGGCGCGGACCCAAATTTTGGCCGGGCGTTACGAAGAAGGTTTTGAAAACACCGAACTGGCCTTGCTGCGCAACCCCGATAACCCGATTGCCCACGCCATGCATGCCTGGGCGTTGGATTACCTGGGCAATTATCTCGAGGCGGAGGCTTCGATCAAGCGGGCGCTGGAATTGGATGAGAACAGCGCCGTCGCTCACGCTGTCTACGCCGAGATCCTGGCGGATATGGGTGATTATGAGCGGGCGGCAGAAGAATCGCGCTTGGCGGTGGAACTCGACCCCAACAGGTTGGAAGTTCGCCGCGCTCGCGGTTATGTCTTGTATTGGACCAGCAATTATGAATTGGCGCTGGAAGAGTACAAGGCCGCTCTGGCGATCAACGATAAAATTCCCAGTCTTTATATGATGACGGGGTACATTTATACAGCGCTGGATGAATATGACTTGGCAGTAGAAAATTTCAACCAGGCCAACGCGCTGAACCCCTCCGATCCGACGCCGGAATACGAAGCCTCGCGCAGCTATTATGTGATTGGTGAGTTTGCTCAGGCTGCTCAATATGCCCAGCAAGCAGTCGAAGATGATCCTAGCAACCCCAAGCTTCAAGGGAATTTGGGCATCATGCTGGCCAAAAATAACCAGTTGAATCAGGCGCTCGATCACCTATCCCTGGCCGTGCAGGGGGGTGAGACGAAGGATGGGCACATTGTGGAGGGGTTATCGCTTTCCTATGATTTACGCACCATCGAGATCTATTCGTTATATAGCTTGACCTTGGCGCGTTTGGATCGTTGCAACGAAGCAGTGCCTGTTTTTCAAACCATGCTGTCGGTTGTCCCTGACAACGAAATCGCTGTTTTCAATGCCAACGCCGGGTTGGATATGTGCCAGGCCAATGTGGACGAAGCTGCTCTCGAAACGAATGCGGAAATGGAGACGGAAGCCGAAGCCGAGCCAACCCCGACGCCATAAAAAGACTATGGATCGAAACCTGGTAGGGAAGCGGCCCACATTTCGTCAGCAGAAACCGCGATCAAATATCTATCGCGTTTTGGTATTGTTGGCTTTAATTGCGGGCGGCATTTGGCTGGCAACACAAATAGGAACGGGCTCAGATGATCTTGTCGCACCGATGTTTTTGCCCACCCCGACGGCCACACGCACCGCCGATTCCTATTTGATGATTGCGGAATCCTATTTCGATGCCGGAAAGATCGATGATCCTATTGAGACCGATGCCATCGATGCCTACCGTCGCGCTTTGGAACTGGACCCGGATAATGCTATGGCGCGAGCAGAATTGGCCCGCCTGTTGACTTACTCGACCAGCTTGCTTTCTTCTTCAGATGACAAGGCCGAACGAATGGCCGAAGCGCGACAGGAAAGCGCCCGGGCTGTCGAGCTTGCTCCCGAGGACAGCACCGTGCGGGCGATCTATGCTTTGGCGTTGAACTGGAGCGCATCGTTGGCGCCGAGCGAGGAACAACGCCTGGAGTGGCTGACCGAGGCGGAGCAACAGGCCAGCCAGGCCTACAACCAGGATCCTAACAATGCCCTGGCCCTGGCTTATTATGCCGAAGTCTTACTCGATCAGCGCAAATGGTCCCAGGCCGAGCAGCATGCTCGCCAGGCTGTCGACATCGCTCCGGAATTGATGGATACCCACCGTGTCTACGCATACGTTTTAGAAACATTCGGCCAATATCGTGTCGCCATCGAACAATATGAAAAAGCTGCTGCGATCAATCCGAACTTGACTTTTTTTTATATTCGTATCGGCGTGATCTACCGCGAGTTGGCCGTTTACGAGGTAGCTTTAGAATATTTTGAAAAGGCGGTGCGAATTAATGATGCCAACGGCGTTCAAGATCCAATTCCTTATATTGCCATTGCCAAGACGTACGCGCGCATGGGGGAATTCTTTGTCGCTGCGTTGAATGCTCGAGAAGCCTTGAGTTTTGATCCCACTAACGCGAACACCTACGGTCAGCTTGGCGATATTTATGTCCGCTCGCGCAACTACGAGGGAGCCATGCCGGTGCTGAAATGCGCCGTGGAAGGATGCAGCGCGGAGGAGAACGAGGCCGGTGAGGTGGCCGTGGATGGGTTGGATCTGACGAACCTCGAGGTGGCTTATTACTATGCCCGCTATGCCTCTGTCTTGGCTGCTTTGAGCCGCCCTGGTTCCAACTACTGCCCCGACGCGATGCCTGTCTTGGCCGAGGTGCGCCGGGTGTATGGTGATAATCCCACCCTGATGGCGATTGTGGAGGAGAACGAGGCGATTTGCCGCTTGATCGCGGAGACGCCCGCTCCTTGAGGAAACGGTACGAACAGCCCATAGCGGTACCAACTTGCGAGTGGGGGAGACGCTCCGCAAGTATCAGAGTTTTATAAGAATCTTATATACATTTCCCTAAGCTGCTTGACTTTCAGATCGAATCTCATTATGATTCAGCCGGAAATTAGCAATCAACAAATCGGACTGCTAAAAACTAATTCTATGGAGGTATGCATGTCTATTTCAATTAAACCCCTTGACGATCGAGTAGTTGTAGAACCCATTGAGCAGGAAGCAAAAACTGCCAGTGGTATTGTTTTACCCGACACGGCCAAAGAAAAGCCCCAACAGGGCAAAGTTTTGGCGGTTGGGCCCGAAGTTGTTGCGGAACTGTCTGAAGGCGACACCGTTCTTTATGCCAAGTATGGCGGCACAAAGGTCGATGTTGGCGAAGGCGAAGTTCTGATTCTGAGCGAATCCGATCTGTTAGCAATTCTTGAGTAAAGAAATCAATTCTTAAGTAAGGAGTATAAAGTATGGCAAAACAACTGAAGTTTTCCGAAGATGCTCGCCGCAAATTACAGGCCGGCATGGATGTGCTGGCGAACGCGGTGATTACTACCCTTGGTCCCAAGGGGCGCAACGTTGCCCTGGACCGCAGTTTTGGTAGCCCCACAATTACCCATGACGGCGTTACCGTGGCCAAAGAGATTGAACTCGAAGATCCCTTCGAGAACATGGGCGTCCAGTTGATCAAAGAGGCCGCCACCAAGACCAACGACATTGCCGGTGACGGCACGACCACCTCGACTGTGTTGGCCCACTCTATCGTCAGCGCGGGCATGAAGAACTTGGCCGCTGGCGCCAACCCGATGCTGCTCAAGCTCGGTATTGAGGCTGCGTCCAAAGCCGTTTCTGAAGAGATTGGCGAGCAATCGATTGAGATCAAGACCAAAGAAGAGATTGCCAACGTGGCATCCATTTCGGCGCAGGATCGTGCTATTGGCGAGTTGATCGCCGACGTGATGGACAAAGTTGGTAAAGACGGCGTGATCACCGTTGAAGAATCCAAAGGGCTCGAATTCGAGACCGAATACGTTGAAGGTATGCAGTTCGACCGTGGCTATCTCTCGCCTTACTTTATGACCGACTCTGAGGCGATGGAAGCGAATATTGAAGAGCCTTATGTCTTGATCCACGACTCCAAAATCTCCGCTGCTCAGGACATTGTGCCTTTGCTGGAGAAAATGGTTCAGATGGGCAAGCGCGAATTAGTCATCATCGCCGAAGATGTTGACGGCGAAGCGCTGGCAACCTTGGTTCTGAACAAATTGCGCGGTATGCTCAATGTGTTGGCCGTCAAGGCCCCCGGATTTGGCGACCGCCGCAAGGCCATGCTGCAAGATATCGCTATTCTGACCGGCGGCACCGTGATTACCGAAGATATGGGCCGTCAGCTTGACAGCGTGACCATCGACGACCTGGGCCGCGCCGAGCGTGTTGTTTCGACCAAAGACGATACTACCATTGTTGGTGGCCAAGGTGATTCCAAGGCGATCAGCTCCCGCATTGACCAGATTCGCAATGAGATCGAGAAGAGCACCAGTGACTACGATCGCGAGAAACTGCAAGAACGTCTGGCGAAACTCTCCGGCGGCGTTGCCATTATCGGCGTTGGTGCTGCTACCGAAACCGAACTGAAAGAAAAGAAACACCGGGTTGAGGACGCTCTCTCGGCCACACGCGCGGCTGTTGAAGAGGGTATCGTCCCCGGCGGTGGTGTTGCTCTGATCAACGCAATGAATGTGTTGGATGACATGCAAATGGATTACCCCGATGCTCAAATCGGCGTCAAGATCGTCCGCGATGCCCTCGAGGTGCCGATGCGCAAGATCTCTGCCAATGCTGGCAAAGACGGCTCCGTGATTTTGGAGACTGTCCGCCGCAAGCAAGAAGAAGACGGCAATGTCAACATTGGCTACAACGTCCTCTCCGAGAGCTACGTTGACATGGTCGAGGATGGCGTTATTGATCCTGCCAAGGTGACCCGCGGTGCTTTGGAGAACGCGGCTTCGATTGCTGCGATGATCCTGACCACCGAGGCGCTGATCACTGACATTCCTGAGGAGAATCCCCCCATGCCCGCAGGAGGCCCTGGAGGCCCCGGCGGCGGTATGCCGATGATGTAAGCGTAACCCTGTAAGAAGATAATCCAGCCCCCAGCATAGACTGGGGGCTTTTTCGTTATCCTGCATTGACGCGAGCAAGCTGGCGTGTTAGAATTTTTTCTCGTAGTGGGCGTGTAGCTCAATGGTAGAGCAGTGGCCTTTTAAGCCATTGGTTGCGGGTTCGATTCCCTCCACGCTCACTCGTTTCTTTTTAAGCTGCCGAGGGGTGAACCAATTAGGATTTGTCATCAAACAGGGGAATCGGAATTCTTAGATCCAAAAAACGCTTCAGTGACGGCACCTTTGCGCATCCCTGAAGCGTTCAGTTTTTTAATGATTATTTTGCATTTCGTCTGTTTCTTGATCTGAATACTGATCTTTTAAGGAAAATTTCTTGGTCTTATTGCGCACCAAGTTTCGCAACGCGATTAAGATAGCAAGCGGCCAGAAATGAGCGATCATTGGTGCGCCACAATCCGGGCAAGGAAGTAAGCCTGCTCCGATGAGCCCAACAACGCCGAGCCAGGATTTAAGGGCTAACTTTTTCTTCGGTTTAATGTCCATGTGTGTGTCCTGCTTCGATTGTCTTTGGTCCGAGATATTTGCGCAGCGGCCCCAGGCGTTCGTGGTGAAGAGCGACAAGACATGCCAGCAAAGTCGTTAGGGGAACAGCAGCGATCAACCCTAGGGAGCCGACGAAGGTGCGCACGATCTCCTCGGTGACAAATTCCAAATTGAGCAGATACCAGAATTGTTGCCCGGAGAGAGAGAATAACATCAACATTGGCAGCGCGGCTCCGGCGTATGCCAGCACCAGGGTGTTGACGGTGGCAGCAACGTGATCTTGCCCAACGCGCATCGCCCGACGGAAAAGATCACCAAATGCCATGCTTGGATTGGAATCATGGAGCTCGAAAACGACCGAGGATTGGGTGATGACGAGATCATCGAGAACCCCCAAAGCGCCGATCAGCATGCCCCCGAGGACGAGTCCGCGCAAGTTGATGGGAATATCAGCTTGTTGGATTAGAAATAACGCCTCTTCACTGCCAAATCCTGTCAGGCGGGTCAGATCGACAAAAAAGCTGGCCAGCAAGGCAGTTACCACCAAAGAAATCAGTGTGCTCAAGACAGCGGCATGGGTTTTTAGTGTCCACCCATAGATCAGATAAAGGGTCACAGCTAGGATGAAGAAGGCGCCGCTCACGCTTATCCAAATGGGGTCTCTGCCTTGTAAGATTTGAGGGATGATGTAAAGCAAGATTACCCCCAGGCTGATGGCCATGCCGATTAATCCGCGGACACCTTTCCAACCACTGATCAAGATGCTGAAGAGCATAAAGGTAGCAAACAGCCATAATAGCGAGCGCGTGCGGACATAATCGATAAAATAGGCGTTGAGAACACCATCCGGGTCTTTTCCCACTGTGACGATAATCCGATCGCCCACCGCTAAATCGAGGCCTTCTGGCCGGATTTGGCGTTTGCCGTAATCCATTTCCATCAGCGTGCCGGCGAACTCCCCTTCGAGCAATTCAATCCGCAAGATTTGGTATTCTTGTTCGTGATCGCCCAACTGAACGGTCCCTTCTTCGATCACATCGATAATCTCTGCTCTGACAGCGTCGGAGCCGTAGCCGATGTTGGTCGTTTTGGTTGGTTCAGGTGATGATAACCATCGGGGGAGAAGCAAAAAGAAGAAAATAGCGGCGATGGCAATGAGCCCCAGCGCTAAGCCTCCGAATAGTAGGCGATCTTTTTTCTTCATAGCAGACCTCAACTTTGGTAAGCGGGTTGAAAACCAATCGCCCTATTGTACCTTATGATGCTATCCGAAGGATGAGTGTGGAGACCAAACTGCTTTTTCGATCATTCGGGACGAACGTCTTCAATCCTTTGATCATCTAGCTGAAGGGAATACGTCTTGGGCATCTTGGCGACAAAAGCGCAACTGGCAAGCCCAGAGCAAGAGCCGCAACTGCTCCCCGCGCAACTTTGATTGGCGGAGACTTGCTTGGCATGATCATCCACCAACCGACCCATACGTACCAAGTGTTGGATCATGCCTTCCAGCGCGCTGCGGTCAACCCCCAGTTTCTGTTGGAGTTCGTTGAGATCAACTGTTCCTGGCGATTTTTCGATTTCTGCGAGAATGCGACGAAGCATTTTGATACCTCTAATGGGATGAGATGAAGGGGAGGAGGAATGCGTGTCGCTCTCTTGGAGGTCTGGTTTTGTTGCCAATCCTACACCCATTCCTCTCCACGCTTCCCTCGAAACGATTATCCTAAGCCGAGTAGTTTGCCCCCTTGGAAGATGACAAAGGCCATGATCCAAGCGAGAACAAATTGGCCCACAATGGAGACCCAGGTCCATTTCATGCCCAATTCTTGCCGTTCGGCGGCAACGGCGACCATACAGGGTGTGTAGATTAAAACAAAGACCATGAACCCCAGGGCTGCCAGGGTGCCGTACCCGCCGCTGGATACCTCGAAGCCGGTCTGGATGGCCTGCATCAAAGCGGTCGGCTCTTCTTCGGCTTCTTCTTCGAACAGGTTGATCCCGACGATCAAGGGCAGCGATTTGACCGTGTCGGCAACGGCGCCAAAGAAAGAGGTGATAATCTCACCAAGGTCTTCAAAGAAGGTGGTCGCTTCGGCTTCTTCTTCGGCTCCTTCCACGGCGTAGACCTGCGCCATGGTGCTGACGACAACCTCCTTGGCGACAAAGCCGGTCACCAGCGCACTGCTTGCTTCCCAACTGCCAAACCCCAAGGGATCAAAAACGGGTGAAATGATGTCGCTGGCGGTTGCAAAGGCGCTGTTGTCCACGTCTATATCGGCAAAGCTGCCGCTTCCGCTGACGGGGATGGCCATCAAAACCCACAGGATGATGCTGGTCGCCATGATGATCGTCCAGGCTTTGCGTACAAAAGCGCTGGTGCGCTCCCACATGTGGAGCCAGATACCTCGCAGGGTGGGGACACGGTAAGGGGGCAATTCCATCACGAACGTGGCTTGCTCTTTGCCCTTGAAAAGGGTGTTCTTGAGAACGATACCCAAAATGATGGCGGTGACAATCCCAAGCAGGTACAAGCCAAAGACAACCGCGCCCGCGTTTTCGGGGAAAAAGATGGCCGCAAAAAGAACATAAACAGGGAGCCTGGCACCACAACTCATGAACGGTACCAGCAAGCCTGTTAGAATGCGATCCTTCTCATTCTCCAGGGTGCGGGTGGCGTAAAAGGCGGGAACGGTACATCCAAATCCAACCAGCATAGGCAAGAAGCTCTTACCATGCAGCCCAACCGTGTGCATGAGCCGGTCCATGACGAAAGCGGCGCGGGCCATGTAGCCGGAGTCTTCCAGGATAGCCAAGGCCAGATAAAGGAACATCAGTACGGGCACGAAAACGAGCACGCCGCCGACACCGGCGATGATGCCGTCGACGAAGATGCTCTCGACCCAACTACCCCCCAAACCGAGCGCGCCCAAAATACCAATGACCCAGTTAGTGATCGGGCCGCCAACCACGCTATCGACCCAGTCCAAGAACGGGGCGGAGACATCGGCGGTCAGCTTGAAGACAACCCACATGGCAACCAAGAAAATGGGGATACCTAACAGACGGTTGGTAACGATACGGTCGATCTTGTCGGACGTGGTCAAGCGATCTGCGCGGGTACGTTTGACCACTTCGTGCACGAGGCCATTAATCCATCCGTAGCGATGATCGGCGATGATCACGTCCACGTCGTCTCCATAGATTTCCTCGAGGTGGGCGATGCTTTTTTCGGCCATGTCGAGTAACTCCTGGCCACCTTCCAATGGTTCCAGGCGGGCGCGGATATCACTGTCTCGTTCCAGTAATTTGATCGCCAGCCAGCGGGACGGATACCGGCTCTGAAGTTGTGGAAAGCGGGCGATCGCTTCCTGCAGGCGGGCAATTTCTTCCTCGGCTTCACGGCCATAATCGATGGCGAATCCGTCTCCATGTGAGTAAGCTCGTTGATGGGTGGTCATTGGATTCTCTCCTCGGCAAGGCTGAGCATGGTTTCGACTAATTCGTCCATACCTTCGCCTTTGTTTGCCGTTGTACTTACGACGGGGGATTGTAGGCCCTCACTGAGCATATCTTGATCGATTTTCAAGCCGCGGGCATCGGCGACATCGGACATGTTCAGGGCCACAATCACGGGGACGCCCAGTTCCAACACCTGCACGGTCAGATAAAGGTTGCGTTCAAGATTGGCGGCGTCCACCACGGTCACGACCATATCGGGCTCTTCGTTAATGATGTAATTGCGGGCGATCACTTCTTCAGGCGAGAAGGCCGTCAGGCTGTAAGTACCCGGTAGGTCGACGATTTCGATTTTCGTCTTGCCATGTTTGAAGCCGCCTTCTTTTTTCTCTACCGTTTTTCCCGGCCAGTTGCCCACATGTTGGCGGGAACCGGTCAGGGCGTTGAAGATGGTGCTCTTACCGGCATTGGGATTGCCGGCGAGCGCAGCGCGTAGTTTTCTCATGTTTTATCTCCTTCGTTCTTTGTTGTTTCTCCATTGTCATTGATCAGGCTGACCATCACTTTGTGTGCCATCCCGCGCCCTAACGCAACGCGGGAATCGCGCACCGAAACCAGTAAAGGGCCACCGGCGTTATTAACGATGCTTAGTTCTACCCCAGGCGTTAGCCCCAGGTCGGTCAATCGTTGGGTTAATTTTTGACCTCCCCGAATGCTTTCCAGTCGGGCTTTGTCGCCTGGGGAAATCATAGCAAGAGGGAGCAGCGCCTGGTTCATGCTGTTTCTCGCTCCTCGACAGGGAGAACCATGATCTTCTTGGCATCCTCTTTGCGTAAGGAAAGGTCATAATCTTTGATTACAAAATCAATCGGGTCCCCCAAAGGGGCAACCCTGCGGACTAAAATGGTTTCCCCTTTGACCAGGCCCATGGCTAACATCCGTTGGCGGGTAGCTCCTTTGAAGTTCATTTTGACAATTGTGCCTCGTTGACCAACATTGAGATCACTTAATGGGACTGACATAGATAGCTCCTTCTTTTGATATCTTTTGGGTAAACTTGGATTGCTAACGATGATGGATGATGCTAACTCGGCAGACAGGCGAACGCGTTCCTCCTGGGCTTGGACCAACATGTCCCCTTGCTTGCCAATGCCCAGCACGCGCAGATGGACGCCCAAGCGGATGCCTTGATCGAACAAGAATTCGGTGGTCAGGTCATCGGCCTCAATACGCATCACGGGGCTGACCTGGCCAACTTTGAGATTTTCTAAGGGGATTCCCCTGAAGATTTTTTTATCCCCTTCGCCTGCTTGTGGAATCGGGTCGCCGTGAAAACAAACGGTAGGATGGTCCAAGAATTCGGACAGGCGATTGCCGACCTCGTTTGAGGTGACATGTTCTATCTGGCAAGCCAGATCGTCGGCCTGTTCTAAGTCCAGGTTCAGCTTTTTGACCAGAAAGACTTCCCACAGGCGGCGGTGACGCAATATTTTGCTCGCGATGGCTTTGCCTTCGGGAGTCAACTCGACGCCCTTGTATGGGGTGTAGGTGACCAAATCCGCTTCGGCCAACTTCTTGACCATCTGGTTGGCAGATACCGGCTGTATCTCCAGGTCTGCGGCAATGTCAGGGATCGGGATGGGGGTATCAGCGCAATGCTCACAGGCTTTGTGGATTGTGACCAGGTACATCTCTTCGCTTTTGGTGATCGTTATTTGGTTGGGCATAAGATAATCTCCTGAAATGTTATGTCTGGGCATAATATCTTGCGGGTGGCGTCTTGTCAAGAGAAAATGACTCCCTAACGCGCAAAATGTCACCCCAAGCGGGTGACAAATGTAAAATTACTTGTTTTTCGATCAATCGAATGCCGCATCCAGATCAAAATCCCCCCAAACGCCGGGCGGACACATGACCGGTAATGGCGCGTTCTTCTCTTGACAGATCAAGGGCCTCATCTATAATCTTTTATTGCAAGTAATTGCAATAAAAGTAGCTGGTGCAAAAGGCTCGTTTGTCGTTTAGTAAGGAGAAAGATGCAGTCGAAAAGAATCTATATTGCCCTTCTTATCGTCTTGTTAGCTGGGTTTTTGTCCGCCTGCTCGGATAAACCGACAGGCACCTTGATCTTCCGCGCCAACGGCGGGGATCTCGCCCGCCAGGGGGGTGTCTCCAAGGACGGCTGGTCGATTCAATTTGATCATGTTTATGTCACCCTGGACGACGTCACGGCTTACCAAACCGAGCCTTCCTACGACCCCCACAGCGGCGAAGAGATCGAAGCCGATACCGAAGTCGAGTTGGATAGAACCTTCACCGTCGACTTGGCTGCTGGTGGGTCTGATACACCTCCCGTCCAGGTAGCCAGCGTGGGAAACGCACCGGTAGGCCATTACAATGCTCTCTTCTGGGAAATGGTTCCGGGCGATTCTGGCTACTCCTTGGTGATAGAGGGGAACGCCGAGAAAAACGGCAAGATGGTCGATTTCACCCTTCAGGTGGAGAACGAATATAGCTACGTCTGCGGCGTGTATGTTGGCGATGATCGCAAGGGCGTTCTCGCAACGGACGGCCAGGCTGAGGTTGAGTTGACCTTTCACTTTGACCACATTTTTGGCAATGCCGCTATGCCTCTAGATGTTGAACTCAATATGAACGCGCCCGGCTTCGAGCCTTTTGGGCAAGCAGCCGAGGGCGGGAGCGTCGAGATGGATATGGCTGAAATGAAAAAAGCGCTTTCGGCTGAGGATTACCAGATTTTGGTCGACGCCCTGCCAAAACTTGGGTACGTTGGCGAAAGGCCTTGTCATAGCGAGTAGTGGATCGTTAGCAGTTGCCCGCCCCTTTTACGGCAGCGCCCAGTATATCGCCTCGGACAGATAGACCGTAAATCCGGGGGTCTGCTCGGCGGCGATGAACGCGCCGAATTTGCCCTCCTCGAAGCGGTCATTCTCTTCCTCGCCGACGAGATGGCCGTTGATGTAAACACTTAAATCGTTATCGTTTGCCATCAGGCCGAGGCGATTGGTCGCCTCGGGTCCGGTGTTGATGTGGTCGCTGGGGGTCCAATCGGCCAACTCGTGAAATTCTTCGCCATCCCAGGCGTGCAGACGCCAGGCGCCATCGCAACTCAGGCCGACGAGATACCCGGCATTCGGGTCTGGGGCCCGGGCAATGATGCCGTAGCGGTCTTCACCGGCGCATTGCTCCCCCGTGGTGAAAGTATATTCCAGGTAAAAATCGGTCAGCTTGGGCCAAGAGAGCGCCCAATTTTCGTACGCCTGGGTGCTTTTAGACACCATCACCAGGCGATCGTCTTTGACCTGGAAGCTGGCCGCGGGTTCGTCGAAGGTGAACCAGTCGCTGTCGTCGGCGAAGCTGGCCTGCCAGTTTGGGGCGCCCAGTTCAAGGCGCGGGTCTTCGGGCATCAGCGTTAG
>CAZXXW010000099.1:0-14017 GCA_964644835.1 uncultured Anaerolineales bacterium | reverse complement strand
CTGAGAACCTGAGAAACGCTTTTCTGATTTATCTCAATTGTCGAAGGACACTACCGAAAGTTATAAGCCCCGTAGCTTATGCGAATCGTTAGAGCGCAAAAAAACATATTACAAGGAAAATCATGGTGTCAACACATCTTCAAGAAAGGCTTTGGTCTCCTCGGCAATTAACTTTGATTCATCATAGTGAACATAATGCCCAGTAGCAAGCTGCATATGCTTTCTAATAGCAAGCTTCGAAAGAAAATCAGTCAATACTTCTTGCCAACCATGCGCGATAGCCTCTTGTCCATCGGAAATAAAAAAGTACATGGGGGTGTTGATAGGGGCTTCATTTTCAGCCACCGTTTCGGCGTTATCGTTTAAATACTCAACTTCTCTCAACATATCTTTTGAAAAAGCACTTTTGTAAAAGGCCGCTAAATATTCTTGCTTCTCTTCTTCCGTCAGATCCTCTGATTTCATCAAAGGGAAGATTTGTTCAACTTGAGAATCATCCATATATCTGGATAGACCTGTTCTTGAGATAATATGCATGGCGTACAATTGTATTTTTTCAGGCTCAGGAAGAATATCATATGTTTCAGGCACACATGGATCTAATCCTATAATTGCTTTTACTTCATTTGGATATTTTTGAGTCCAATATATCGCCTCCAAACCTGACATCGAATGGGGAAAAAGAACATAGGGACCTTTCTCTCCCGACAGCTCCAATGCCTTTCGTGTTTCTTCAAGCAGGGTATCTATATCCCTTGGGCTATTTGATGTCTCACTCCAGCCATAGCCTGATCTTTCTACAATTGCAATCTTGTAGTCATCTGCCAACCTCATCCATAAGGGCTTAAAATCCAATGTAGGATAGTTAGTGCCGTGTCCGGATAAAAATACGAGTGTAAGGTCCCCTTCTCCCTCTAAATATACATGTGACTTTTTATCACCTATTTCAACCATCCTGCCCGATGGAAGGTATTCCTTGGCTTCTTTTCTCAACTGGCTTTTGTGATTAATCGTAACAGCAATCAATAAGATTGCTATGATAGCAAACAGAATAAAAACACTTATTCCGAAAATTTTGAAAAATCTCATCTTCCTGCTCCAATTGTAGGGAATGTATTTTTTTGCTTTACGATCATTTTCAGGGCGATATTGACTTCGGCACATCGCTGGTCAGGATTTGGTCTACACCCTCAATGCGCCGCAGCAGGGCCTGTACCCAGGCGATCAACTATTCACTCTTTGATTGTTTCCAAAAATAAATTACTGACCGGCTGGTCATTGTTATGCCGTCAAGAGGATGATACTTCATCGGATTCCGAGTCACATCGCCCAGATGGGCAGAATCTTGCCTGGACAGGTGGCCAGGTGACAGACTTGCTGTCTGATCAGATAGAAATCCCCCCAAGTCGCTGATGGGATTTGGGGGGATTTTCTATTCAGATCATGGCGAAGATGATTCGATTGACATGATCTTTTCAAAGTAGGAGCAGAAAGAAGAAGCGATCGACACAGTCAATTGTCGATTAGAAAAAAGAACTCCCCGGCTGGTGGCATCTGGTAGGGACGGGATTGATCGTCGCTGGCTTCGCACTTGACTCAGACAGCATCTCAAATTTGTTTCTCTTACCCCATCAAATCTTGCAAGGCTGCCAATAAAAGTTTGATGTTTTCTTTGCGGGATGAATATCCCATCAGTCCAATCCGCCAAACCTTGCCTGAAAACGCCCCCAAGCCACCAGCGATTTCTATATTGTATTGCGATAGCAGCTTCTTGCGCACATCGGCCTCGTCGAGACTTTCCGGTACGCGAACGGTTGTTAGGGTTGGAAGCCTGTACGCAAGCGGCACGTGCATGGTAAGCCCCAAGTCCTCTAATCCGGCCCAGAGCAACCTGGCGTTTTGGCGATGGCGCTCAAAGCGAGTTTTCAGGCCTTCTTCATAAACGAGTCGCAAGGCTTCACGCAAAGCAAAATTCATCGAAATGGGAGCTGTGTGGTGGTAGGTGCGTGTATCGCCCCAATAATGCTCCACCATGGTGAGGTCTAAATACCAGTTCTTAACTTTGGACTTGCGCTGGTGCATAACGTCTCGCGCTCGCTCACTGATTGTAACCGGCGATAAACCCGGCGGGCAACTGAGACATTTTTGTGTACCGCTGTAAGCGATATCCACATCCCATTCGTCGATTTTGACCGGAACGCCCCCGAGCGAGGTGACACAATCGATCAAGAATAAGGCCCCATACCGATGCGCCAGCGCGGACATCCCCTCCATGGGCTGAAGCGTGCCGGTCGAGGTTTCGGCATGAACAAGAGCAACAATCTTGGCCGGTTTTTTCTCGAGTTCTGCTTCGATTTCATCCGCAGAGAATACTTCTCCCCATGGTTTTTCCAGCCGCCTGACTGTTGCTCCATACCGATCGGCCATATCACATAAGCGCTCACCAAAATAACCGTTTACGCCTATCACGACTTCATCGCCTGGCTCAATGAAGTTACATAGTGCTGCTTCCATACCGGCGCTACCTGTTCCGGAAACGGGTATGGTCAGTTGGTTTTCTGTTTCGAAAACAAAGCGTAATAATTCCTGAACTTCGTTCATCACACCGATGAATTGGGGATCAAGATGCCCCAACAACGGATGGGACATTGCCTTTAGCACTCTGGGGTGAACTGTACTTGGTCCAGGCCCTAGCAGGATGCGGGCTGGGGTGTTGAGATCATGGTATTGCTTCATTTGTCAATCCTTTCTAATTGTTTGAATTATATGCTATTACTTCCAAGTGCGCTTGACAGGAACGCTCGGCATGGAAGCGATGGTTTTTTTGTCTATGGTTAGATAGACAATTTTTTCCTCTATGTGATCGATTTGGGCTACGGAAATGGTTATATCTCTACCTTTCCATGGATGGCCTTCTCTCAAGACGAGATGGGTGATGTTTCCACTAACGGGACCAACAATGAATTCGTCCACGCGTCCAACATCACCATCGGTAGCACGCACCCGAGCCCCTCGCCGCACGGCTAGTTCTCCGGGCGGGATACGCCTGATTTTATCATCAATAATCCGCTTAACCGGCACAACATACGGCCATAACATGGTTAGGCTTGGATCAGTGGCATGTTGGGGTAAGTTCGTGTAAATGAATTCTGGTTGGTTGAAAGACTCTAATCTCGAGAATTCTTCTTGTGTACAACTTAACAGTATTACCTCGGCTGCTGTATTGGCAACCAACTTAACTGAAACTAATCGTTCAACAGCGGACGAGCCTTTTTCTTTGACAACAAAGTGGCTGACTTGCTCGGTGACAGGGTTTAGGATGATGTGGGTAGAGCGGCCGCAATGACCATTAGTGCAGTGTACGTCAACATTTAGTGGGAATTCCATACCATACCTCCTCAGGTCATTATCTAGGCTGGAGTTGTTTGCTCGGGTAATTTGCTGCCGCCATTTTGATCGGCCAGATGACAAGCCACAAAGTGGTTGGGGTATATTTCTCTCCATGTTGGCTCCACTTTGATGCACTCCTCAACCGCCAGAGGGCAGCGCGTGTGGAAAACACACCCCGAAGGCGGATTCGCCGGGCTGGGTGGGTCTCCCTCAAGAATAAAGCGTTTGCGCGCTCTTTCGGTTTTTGGATTGGGGACCGGTACGGCTGAATTCAGTGATTGCGTATAGGGGTGCAAGGGGTCATCAAATAGATCATTGCGTCTGGCCAATTCCATGACCTTGCCCAAATACATGACCAAAATTCGGTGCGAGATATGTTTCACCATGCTCAAGTCATGCGCGATAAAGAGATAAGCCACTCCTAATTGCTCCTGCAAATCTTGCATGAGATTGACAACCTGGGCCTGGATAGATACATCTAGCGCCGAAATTGGTTCATCGCAAACGATGAAGCCAGGATCAAGGGACAGGGCTCGGGCAATGCCGATCCGCTGCCGTTGACCACCGGAAAATTCGTGAGGGAAGCGCCGCATATAAGCAGATTCAAGCCCCACCAATTCCAATAATTCAGCTACACGGTCTTTCAACTCTTTGCTTCTCTTTTTCATCATGCCATGGACGACGAGCGGCTCACCGACTATTTTTCTCACCGAGTGACGGGGGTTAAGCGTAGCATACGGGTCTTGAAAAATCATTTGCATTTTAGGGCGCAGATTCCGTAGCTCTTCAGCGCTTATCGAGGTGAGCTCTTTACCTTCAAAAAAGACCTGTCCGGAGGTTGGCTTGTGTAACTGTAAAATGGCTCGTCCGGCAGTGGATTTGCCACAACCGCTTTCGCCGACCATGCCCAGTGTTTCGCCTTTTTCGATATTAAACGAGATGCCGTCCACTGCCTTGACGGCACTCGTTTTGCGGCCAAGCAGCCCTCCCATGACCGGAAAATGTTTTTTGAGGTTCTTGACTTGTAATAAAGGGCTATTCTCAGACATGGCGAGGCTTTCCTTTTTCTATGTCGTAGAAACAAGACGTTTGGTGGCGTTCCCCCACATCGATAAGAGAGGGAATTTCCTGCCAGCAACGATCAAATGCGTAATCGCAACGCCACGCAAAGGGACAATGCTGCAAGGGTAATAGCAGGTCGGGAGGTGTTCCCTTGATGCTAACCAGACGTTTTGATTCCCGTGCCTCCAGGCTGGGTAAAGCACCAAGCAGGCCGAGCGTGTAGGGGTGATGGGGGCGTTCATAAAGGTCGTCGACCGAAGCGATTTCAGCCGGTCTGCCGCCGTACATCACCAAGACGCGTTCGGCAATCCCGGCGACGACGCCTAAATCGTGCGTGATCCAGATGACTGCCACGCCAAGAGCCTCGCGTAGTCGAATGAACAGATCCACAATTTGGGCCTGAACCGTTACATCAAGAGCGGTCGTTGGCTCGTCAGCGATGATGATTTTAGGCGTGCAGGCAATTGCAATGGCGATCACCACTCGCTGACGCATGCCGCCAGAGAATTGAAAGGGATACGCTTTGTAACGCAATTCCGGATCGGGGATACCTACTTGAGTCAAGAGCTTGAGCGTACGTACGCGAGCTTCGTCTTTGGACATCCCGTTGTGGCGGGTGAGTGTCTCGGCAATTTGTTCACCAATGGTCATAATTGGGTTCAACGTGGAAATAGGATCCTGAAAAACAAAGCCTATCCGCCCGCCGCGCACATCGCGCAGCTCTTCTTGTGAAAGCTTCAACAAGTCGCGGCGTCCCTCCGGTCCGGTAAAATAGGCTGTCCCAGACTCTATTTTTCCGGGGGGCATAGGAATCAAGCCTAGTAATGACATCATCGTCACGCTCTTCCCGCTGCCACTTTCACCCACAATGGCCATCGTTTCTCCCTCTTTGAGATCAAAGCTGACACCATTGACCGCGTTGACAACGCCGTCCAGCGTGTAGAACTTGGTGACGAGATTTTGAACTTCTAGTACTGTTGACATGTTTTTCACTCTCACTTTCTCGATCGCCGCAAGCGCGGGTCTAACACATCGCGCAGCCAATCACCAAGCAGGTTCATCCCCAACGATGTGAACATAATCGCAAAACCGGGGAATGTTGCCATCCATGGGTAACTGGTCATGTATTTTCTGCCGGCGGCGAGCATGTTGCCCCAGGTCGGGTATTCGTTGGGCGGTACGCTCAAACCTAAAAATCCTAGTCCCGCTTCATAGAAAATCATCGCAGACATTTCGAAGGTTGCTAAGGTGATCAGGGGACCAATCAAGTTGGGAAGGATGTGATCAAAGATAATCCGCGGCCAGCGCGCGCCGGCGCTGATGGCCGATTCGACATAGCCGGATTCGCGAATCCGCAATACCTCACCGCGGGTGACACGGGCAAAGATTGGCGCGTCGGTGATGCCGAAGATCAAGATCACGTTCAGCAGGCTACGCCCTAACACGGCGGCGATGAAAACTACAAAGAGCAGATAGGGCAAGGAGAGAATCAAATTGACTCCTCCCATGATGATTGCATCTAATTGCCCCCCAGCGTATCCGGCAATCGCGCCAATGACCATACCAAGTGCACTGGCGATCAGCACGCCAAACAAGCCCACCAGGAGGGAAACGCGCGTCCCATAGATTACCCGGCTGAAAATATCTTTTCCCAGGCTGTCGGTACCAAAGGGATGAGACCAATCGCCGCCCTCTTTCCAAGCTGGCGGTAATTTGCTGGCCATGAGGTCTTGCTCGAGAGGGCTCTGGGTTGTGATGACAGGGGCAAAAATCGCTGCTAAAACGACGATTGAGAAGACAACCAAGCCAATAATGCCGCTGCGATCTCTCCAGAGAAAGCGCCCAAAATAAGCCAAGCGGTCTTTGAATGTTTTCTCGGTATCGAGAAGACTATCTACGGTTTGGGGGGTAAAGGTATCTTTAGCGGCCATAGCGAATCCTGGGGTCAATAATCGAGTAAGCCAGATCAGTAAGCAGATTAAGGGCTAACACAATAACGCTGGTAAACACGGCGATAGCCTGAACCAGGGGGAAATCGCGCCAGCCAATGGATTGCTCCAGAAGTCCACCCATGCCCGGCCAAGAGAAAATTGCTTCGATGTAGATCGAGCCTCCGAGCATATAGCCAAATTGCACACCGATGACGCTAATCAACGGGATAGCAACATTCCGGAACACGTGTTTGATGTAAATTGTCTTGGGTTCTAATCCTTTGCTGTGCGCCGTGCGAATGAAGTCTTCGCCGCGAATTTCAAGCACCGCCGAGCGCGTCAAGCGGACAATCTGCCCCAGAACCGGTAGCCCCAGCACAAAGGCAGGCATCACCACGGAGTTCCATTGATCACGCCCAAAGGTGGGAAACCAGCCCAGCCCGACGCCCAAATAGAGAATCATCATCAGGCCTAACCAAAAGTTGGGAATGCTTTGTCCCATCAAAGCGATGAATCTGCCAATCGAATCAATCGTGCTTCCGGGAGTGAAACCGCCAACTAGACCTATGGGGATGCCAATGACCATAGCCATTAGCAATCCCGTAGTGGCTAACTGCACTGTGGCGGGTAATCGTTCCAAGACCAGGGGCATGGCGGGGGTTTTAAAATGGAGCGAGTCGCCAAAATCTCCTACCACCGCGCCTTTAAGGAACCTGACAAATTGGGTAAGGATTGGATCGTTGAAGCCCATTTCTTCTCGGAACGCTTCGATTTGCTCTGGAGATGCTTCCCGCGACATCATCAGAGCAGCGGGATCTCCGGTGACGCGTAACATCATAAAAACAAGAAGCAAAACTCCAAATAGAAGCAGGAGTGATTGAGCTAACTTCGAAAGAAAATAACGCTGCATAATCTCCTCCTAAAATAAACGTACTTGTTGACCGGCCAACGCTTTTTGAACAGTTTCTATCTTTACTGTTCGGGGCGTTTTGACTGTTTTGACTGCCACCGCTGCGGCAACACCCGCTCCTTGACCGGTGACGGTGCAGCACATCATGCTGCGGGTAGCGGCGTGAGCCATTTTGTCTCCGGCGACACTACGCCCGGCGACAAGTAGATTTTCGACTTTTTGAGGCAGGACAATGCGATAGGGTAACTGGAAATAGCGCCCGGTGGTCGGTAGCACCAACAAACCATAACCATCTAAAAATTCGGGAAATATGCCAATAGAATCATCAAAGTGAGCCTGGTTGCGGACATCGTACTCGCTCAACGTGTAATCGGCAACGATCTTTCGAGAATCGCGCACCCCCAACGTCATCCCAAAGTTGCGCAGTTTAGCATGTTCGAATCCGGGCAAGTAGGCTCGCAGTGCTTTGATAGCTAAGATTGCCTGTCGCCTGCCTTCGATTTCGGCGGCAGTTAAATCCCAAACATCGGTGCAATCGTAGCCGATCATGTAAACCATATTTAAGCTGGTGGCCTCGCCTGTCTCGGTAACGCGGCACCATGTGCCGCCGATGCTTTTAATGTTTTCGGGGATCAGGCCCTCTTCGCGGGCGCGGTTGAATGGCTCTTCGAGATAGGGGCTGAACAGATCATCTTCCTTGCCGGTTGTTTCTGTATGCCAGTTTTTACCCCAATCACGGTACGTAGTGGGATGCTCGCGCACATACTCCATAAAGCGGTCTTTGTTAATCCCTGAACAGGAAAACATGACGGTAACGCCCAACATTTCGTCTTTGGGCATCTTTATGCAAGGCGCGCCGGAGCGATAGGCAACATCAGCATCGCCAGAGGCGTCGATGACGATCTTGGCAAGAATTGCTTTGCGTCCCATTTTGCTTTCTGTGATCACGCCCTTGATGATCTTGCCTTCCAGAATGGGAGCTACTACCCAACAATGCAATAAGGGTCTGACACCGGCTTCATGCACAAGTTGATCGGCTACATATTTGAACATTTCCGCGTCCAAAGCTTCGCTTTGGGACTGCGGCTCTTTGTAGGTTGCGCCCATCACTTTGGCGCGTTGCTCAAATTCAATCCCAATTCCCTCAATATCGGTCGTGTTTTCATGGCGGTACCAGGCAATGCCCTCCACGCCGACTTGTGAAATCACCCCGCCAAAGCAACCATAGCGCTCCACCAACACGACAGAAACGCTTTCTCTTGAGGCAGCCACCGCGGCAGCCAGTCCACCCGGTCCGCTGCCAACGACCAAAACGTCCGTTTCGGCAATAACTTCTATTGACTTTGATGCTTCGATGATTTGCTTCATGGTTTAGACTGGTACCGCTCCATGTTCGACAGTCAAGGCAACAACATCTTTTGGACTTATTTCTCGGGAGGGAATCTTACGCTGCACTGCCAGGGCCGCGGCAGCTCCCATCGCTTGTCCCATCGCCATACAGATACATTGGGCGCGGATGCCGGCCGCAGCCACCCGATGCGAGGAGACAATCCTTCCGGCAACGGTGATGCGCTCGCTTCCTTTGGGAATTAGGGCCCGAAAGGGAACTTTCGGCAATAGGTCTTCGGATTCATGAAATGTGAGGTCACAGCCGCGAGCTTCACTGTGCATATCGATGTAGTTGAAGGCATTGCAGATTTTATCCTCAAAATCTGTTGCTTGCATGAAATCTTCTTGAGTGATGATATATTCACCTACGGTGCGGTATGTCTCCCGCGCCACCGCACGGGGATACATCGTTTTGAGCACCGCCCGCTCACAGCCCGGAATTGACGAGGTCACAAATTTGAACATCCGCAACATGCGGGCACGCCCCTCAAGATTAGCTGCGGTTTGTCCATCCGCATCGGATGTGTCTGAATTGTAAATATGGGTGCCGTTATGGCCGCCGTGATCAAGATAATATTTAAACGGCAATATATTCGGGTAAGCGAAATCACCTTTTTGGAGTTCGCCGCTTTGCATCGCTTCTTCGTAGATGGTTTGAACTTCTTGCTCCCAGATTTGTTCGTGTTCGATATTCTCAATCTTGTATTGGTAAGAACCCGGTTGGCGAACCTCATCACGCATCACATTTAACCCCAGCATGCGGACAACGTCCGAATCGCCTGTACAATCGATAATTTCGCGCGCCTTGGTGATACGACGAATGCCACGCCCCAGCGAGGTAATTTCCCAGTAATCTCCCACGGCTTTTACGTCGCCAACAAATTCGTGATAATGAATGATAAGTCCGGCTTTAGCCGCTTCAGCTTCCACCAAAGAAACGTAAATGGGAATATTGATATAACTGTAATATCCGGGGGATTCGACCGGGCGTCGTTTGGTGTAATCGGGTATCGGTAAACCTTCGACGTGTTTCGATTTTTTGTAAAGCTCCCAGGGAATGCCCAGAACAACCGGGCCGTTGGTACTGTAGAAATGGTTGGGCATGTTCACCCCGCCCGCCGTCGTTGTTCCTGCTAACATCGAGCCTGCTTCGATGACCGATGTTTTTACCTCTGCCCTGGCAGCTTGTAAGGCGGCGATATGCCCCGCTGTGCCCCCTCCTGCAACAACAACATCAACCGTTTCTCTAACGGTTTTCATTGCATGTTTCTCCTGTCTTGCAAAAAGATAAGTCGATCTATGGGCCGGATTGCCACGCGTTCGAGTTTGAATTTGTGGTGAGTGCCCGGTTGAGGAAAGCTTCCAACCGGGCACTCACCCTGGCATACTGGTAAGAGACGAGAATTTGTTATCTTGCTGTTACTTCTCAGTAACAACCCAGGTGTCAAATAGCCAGTAATCTTCCGCCGGGCGTGGGTGGTAATCCATCACGCGGGTGCGGACCGCTTCGAAGACGATTGGCTCATACAGGTAGATGAAAGGAGGGTCTTCTTGCATATAGACCTGGAGTTCTTCGTAGAGCACTTTGCGCTCGGCGCGGTCAACGGTGGTCGAGATGTTCTCGAGGTAGTCGTCGATCACGGGGTCAGACCAAGACGAGTAAGCTGCGTCCCAACCGCCCAAAGCACCTGTCAGGCGGCGGAGCGCTTCTCCGGAGAGGGTTGACCAGCTGTCGCCAAACAAGGGGGGAAGCTCTTTATTGGCCTCAAGTTCCCAGTATTGAGCAGATTCCATGATCTCGAGGCTGACGTCAATGCCGACTTCTCCCAGATAGCCGGCTACGGCTTCACAGACTTCCTCAAAGTGGATGTATGCTCCCGCGGGGCAGGCCATATCCATGCCGAATCCATCGGGATAACCGGCTTCAGCTAACAAATCCCGCGCCTTGTCGGGATCGTATCCAAACGGCTCAACGACGCCATAACCAAGCTCGCCCGAGGCAACATATCCAGCCGCGGGTTCAGCGAAGCCATCGAAGAGCGCGTCGATGATCGCATCGACATCCACAGCATAGTTCATCGCCTGGCGAACTTTGGCGTCCATTGTGGGTTGGTCAATCCCGGTGGTGAGGTTGTTAAAAGCGATGTAATAAATCCGGGTGGCGGGGTACTTGATGACAACAACACCATCGGCGCCTAAGAGGCTTTGGGCTTCTTCGGTGCCAAGCCGACCGACGATGTCTACTTCATCGGCCTGGATGGCGGCCACGCGTGTGGCCGACTCGGGAATTGGGCGGAAGATCAATTCTTCTACTAAGGGATAACCTTCCATCCAATAATCGGGGTTAGCTTTGTAGGTGATATGGTCTCCCTTGACCCATTCCACGAACATGAAGGGGCCGGTTCCAACAGGATTTTCCTGGAATCCATCAACACCAACCTCGGCCAGATATTCATCCGGAATGATGGCCCAAAAATCGTGCAGGGTGACCATCAATTCGGGATTGGGGGCATCGGTGATTAGCTTGACGGTGTAATCATCGATTTTTTCAACTTCCACGAGATTGTATTTATCCGTCCACTCGCCAGTTTCGGAGCCAATCTCCCAGGTGGCGATCACATCTTCGGCGTTGAACGCCTCTCCGTTATGGAAAGTGACGCCTTCGCGCAGATAAAATGTGTATTCTGTGCCATCTTCGGAGATATCCCAATCTTCTGCCAGCGCAGGTTGGATCTCGCCCTCATTGTCCAGATACACCAAACTATCAT
Source organism: uncultured Anaerolineales bacterium (assembly GCA_964644835.1). Lineage (GTDB taxonomy): Bacteria > Chloroflexota > Anaerolineae > Anaerolineales > UBA11858 > JAYELX01. The sequence goes on along the minus strand of CAZXXW010000099.1, from coordinate 2,567 downwards.
AAAGTTGCGTAGCAACATTATCGGCATTCCGTTCGGCAGTTAGGGGGATAAAAAGTGAGTTGGGGAAAGTTGACAGTGCTACTCGTAAAGTGCCTTCCGGCGCTTCTGGCGCAGGCGGAGCTTCGACTTCTACAGTGGTGACAACCTCAACTTCTTGCGTGACAACAACTTCTTTTTCAACTTCAACAACTTCTGTTACCACAACTTCTTTCGGGGCGCAAGCAGCAGCAAAAAGCGAGAAGGCTGCCAGCAGAATCAGAACACCAATCAACCGTTTTCGAGAGAACATATTTCGCTCCTTAGTGGGTATAAGAAATTATCCGGGTGAACTGTAGGGCAGATTTCTATTCTTTTTTCGAGGTCGTCCTCCTTTCTGAGCGTATTCTTTCTCTAGCCCCCTAGAAGCCTGCATCAATGTTGGCACAATCATTGATACAGCGCTCATTCTTCTATAATTTTGACTATACCATCTGGACGGTATAGATGTCAAATGGACTTTCATGTTTTTTTGATGAAAAGATGTTATGGATGGTAGGGTGAATAGAGACGCTTCTATAAAAATATTTGGATGAAAGAAAAAAGAAAGGGTATGAACCGCTTCAGAGCTCATACCCTTTTTGCTGCTTGCTCACATCATTCTTTTTTGTGGCGGTAAAATTCGACCTCTTCCACCCGAGGCTCGTTTCCAAGGATCAAATCGGCAGCTTTTTCGGCTACCATCATCGTTGGCGCATAATTGTTGGCGTTAGGGACGTATGGTAGCACGGAAGAGTCAACCACGCGCAACCCCTCTACGCCATGTACTTTCATCGTGTCGGGGTCAACCACGGCCATCTCGTCAACGCCCATTTTGCAGGTGCAAGAGGGATGGTAAGCTGTCTCGCCATCGCGGCCCACCCAATCTAGAATTTCTTCATCGCTTTGAACACTTGGTCCGGGAGAAACTTCGCCATCGTTATAAGGATCGAAGGCGGACTGATTGAGGATGTCGCGAGCACAGTGGATAGCCTCGACCCACTCGCGGCGGTCTTTCGCTGTGGAGAGATAATTGAAACGCAAGGCTGGGTGGACGGTTGGGTCCGCTGATTTGAGTTTCAGCGAACCTCTAGCATCGGAATACATCGGCCCGATATGGACTTGGTAGCCGTGACCGCCGCTGGGTGACGTGCCGTCATAGCGAATTGCCACAGGCAAGAAATGGAACATCAGGTTGGGATAATCAACATCTTCGTTGCTGCGGACAAACCCGCCCCCTTCGAAGTGATTGGAGGCTGCGGGCCCTTTCTTGAAGAGCAGCCATTGCAAGCCAACCCAGGGCTTGTTGTACCACTTCAGCGCCGGATACACGGAGACCGGCTGCTTGCACCCATACTGGACATAGACTTCCAGGTGGTCTTGGAGATTCTCGCCCACCCCAGGCAGATCATGGACAACGGATATGCCCAGCGCCTCAAGCTCCGCCGCGTTGCCAACACCGGAGAGCAATAGTAACTGTGGCGAGTTGATCGAGCCTCCGCAGAGAATTACTTCCTTAGCGCGAACTTTTTGTGCATTGCCGCGACCTTTGACAACCTCAACACCCGTGGCCCGTTTGCCCTCAAACAGCACCTTGGTGACAAAAGCTTTGGTCTCAACATCTAAATTTGGCCGATCCATCACAGGATGCAAATATGCTTTCGAAGCACTTAACCGTTGACCGCGGCGCACATTGCGATCGAAGGGAGCAAAACCTTCCTGCTTGTACCCGTTGACATCATCGGTCAATGAATAGCCCGCTTGTTGCACGGCCTCGAAGAAAGCAACGAAAAGAGGGTTGGTAGCAGGACCACGCTCCAGTTCCAGGGGACCTTCCGTGCCTCGGAATTCATCGCCACCGGCCAGGCAATTTTCCATCCGCTTGAAGTAGGGCAAGCAATGGGCAAAGTCCCAGCCATCCATGCCCGGATCATCAGCCCAACGCTCGTAATCAAGCGGGTTGCCGCGCTGAAAAATCATCCCGTTGATACTGCTAGAGCCCCCCAAGATCTTTCCCCGCCCCTGATAGATGCGGCGGTTGTGCATATATGGCTCTGGTTCTGATTCATAGCACCAATCGTAATATTTGCTGCCGATAGGGTACGTCAGAGCGGCGGGCATGTGAATGAACAAGTCCCAAAAATTGTCTTTTCGACCTGCTTCTAGAACTAAGACAGAACGCGCAGGATCAGCGCTCAAGCGATTTGCTAAAACGCAACCAGCCGACCCGCCCCCTACGATAATTGTGTCATACTGCTTCGAAGCATTCATTGTTTATCTCTCCTAGTGTAAAATGTGAGTTGAAGTGAGCGTTTCAGATCTGGAATGTGAAAACTGTATGGATGGGTAATCGCTTTTTATTGATAGCTGGCTAACAATGTCTTTCAAAGCAACTGTACCGTCTGGTTGGTATAGTTATTCCTATTGTAGACGCAATCACGTAATTGTGTCAATACCTGATTCATAATATAATTAGTCACTCTTGGAAGCAGTCAACGTAAGCGTTCAGGGGGGTGTCATTCTTGCCGCGCTGTGCGTGCCCGCTGGGCAAG
>CAZXXW010000098.1:0-14020 GCA_964644835.1 uncultured Anaerolineales bacterium | reverse complement strand
TAGTGCGATGTCTGTGTCGGCGACGACCTTCACGCTCAGATTGTCAGGCACTTGGCGAAGGCCCGCTTCAATCTCCTCGTAAGCCAGCATCATCTCGTCATGCAATTCGTCGTGCTCATCCGCCAGTTCCTCCACGGCAACATCCACCATTTTGCTATCCTCAATTACCTTCGTTTCTTCAGATAATTCAGCTTCAGGCTCATCGAAGAAGCGGAGCGCAACTACTTCTCCTTCCTGGGGAGCGACCAGCTTGGTGGCGAGTCTCAGTGCCAAGCGGGCATGAACGCCGCCACCGAAGGGCACCAGAATGTGCCTGGGGCGTTCGACAGTTCCACGATTGAGGAAGACGGCCATATCCACAGGTGCATCCTTTAGCAAGCGTCCGACCGGGTGTTCCTGTTGGGCCTCCGGGCCCAGTCGCCCCGGCCATCCCATCAGCAGCAGCCGGACATCGCTGCGATAGTTAATTTCTTCGAGAATGCCACCGACCACATCGTCCGCCGTACGCACCTGGGTGTAGAAGGGTACGTTGCGTCCAGCTAGCGCTCTCGTCACTTGGCGGAGCAAAGCTCGTTGAGTTCGGGTGAACCGGTGTTCTAAAGTATCTCGCGTCTGGGTTTGCCGGCCAAGTGGGGCAACAGCCAAGATCTCCATGGGGCTGCCGATCTGTTCCTCCGACAAATTGGCCGCAAGCCGCGCCAAGCCATCAGCGGTGTCGGGATTAGCCACGGCCACTAACAGGCGATCGCGGGCTCTCTCCGCCGCCTCACTGCGTTCTCGGACCACCGGCGCAAACCGCTTACTCAGATAATAACCGACAGTTAAGAAAAGGAGCAAGCCGCCAAGAAAGGCCAAGGCCACCGGTGAAGCAAAGACGGTGGCAAGCACACACAGGCTTGCCGCGAGATAAGGGGTCAGCGGGAAGAACGGTGCTTTGAAAGGGCGTTCGATGTCGGGATAGAGTTTGTGTAAGCGCACCATCGCCAGGCTGGCCCAGAAGACGACAAAGAGGTATCCAGTGCTGGATATGTAGCTCAAAAACTCTACCACCCCAATACTGGCCATGATGATGGCGATTCCCCCAACGGTGAGGGCCGCCGCATAGGGCGTTCTCAGGCGGCCCAGGCGGCTCATGAATCGCGGCCAGAGACTGTCTCGGCCCAGCGTGAGGGCCTCGTGGGTCGCGGCCAAAATGGCGGTGTTGCAGCTTGTTAAGGTTGCGATCATGCCCGCAAAGCTGACCAGCGGAGCGCCCCAGCGCGGCAGGAAAATCCCGGCTGCCTCACTCAAGGCTTGGTTTGATCCGGCCACTTCAAACCATGGCAGCGTCCCCAAGGTCACCAGCACCACACCCAAGTAGATAATCGTGACCAAGGCTAAACTGGTCAGAATAGCTATAGGCAACGTGCGGGTGGGGTTCCGGAACTCCTCGGCATCATCAGCGATGATCTCGAAGCCTACGAAGGCGTTGAAAACCAGAGCGAAGGCGCCGAACAAGGCGGCCAGCGTGGCTCCCCAGCCATCATGGACAAAGAACTCGCCCCGTGGCACGAATGTGTCCCACGAGAAGCCGGTGGGGCTCAGGAACCCCACCACGATGTAGGCCACCAACATGGTTAAGAGCACTCCTCCGAGGAGGAGTTGAGCCTGGCCGACATAATTGGTACCCAACACATTGAGCATTGTGAAAATCGCGATGACTACAACCGCCGTGAGTGCGATAGGAATCCATGGCACAACCACTTTTAAAGAGTAAGCAAACCCGATGGCCGAGAGGGCACCGTAGAAGGCGCTGGACAGTGAGTCCAGCGAGCCGACCAAAAATGCTAAGATACCGGGGCCGTAAGCCTTCCGGACATAGGTGAGTGCGCCCCCAGTAATGGGGTAGGTGGTGGCCAGCTCTGCATAATTCAGAGCGATGCTGGTGTTGAGCAGGCCCAGAACGATGAAGACGAGCACGCTGGCAGGGCCTAGCCGTTCAGCCACGGAGCCGGTTAACACGAAAACCGACGCTGCGATGGTCCCTGCCGTGCCCAACATAATGGCGTGTCCTAGTCCAAACTCTCTCTCCAAGCGACGCACAGTATCCATTACAGTCTCCTTACTAATCTCCTGCGCGATTGATTAAGTAGCCGACACGAAACTGAGTCCCAAAAACCAGGATAGACACCCTGGCGGCTGGGACTCAGCGGCTTAAAGTGTTTGACGATTATTTCTCAATTTGCTGCCGGACCCACTTGACCAATTCAGCGACGATGAAAACAATTGTGCTGAACCCCAGGCTGAGCAAGAGCTGCTCAAAATTGAGCGGCACGGTATCGAAGATGTTTTGCAGGAAGGGCACGTAGACGACGGCCATCTGGAGAAGGAAAGTCAAGGCCACAGCGCCCAGCAGGGCGGGGTTGGTGAAGAGCCCCAATTGAGCCAGAAGCAGCCGGTCGGAGCGGATGGCCAGCGCGTTGCCCATCTGCGCCAGCGCCAGGGTGGTGAAGACCATGGTGGTGTAAGCATTACCACCCAGCGTCAGTCCTCCCACGCCCGCGACTGCTAAGAACTCGGGGAGCAGGGCAACAATGCCCATCAGTGGTCCTACCCACAACATGTACGTGCCCAGGCCTCGTGCCAGGACGCTCTCATTAGGCGGGTGTGGAGGCCGTTCCATCGTATCGGGTGCGGCAGGCTCGACACTCAGTGCCAGGCCCGGCAAACCGTCCGTCACCAGGTTGATCCACAAGATCTGGATCGCGTTGAGCGGGATGGGCAAGCCAGCCAGTGGCGCCACCAGCATCACCAGAATCTCGCCGATGTTGCTGGACATGGTGTATTTGACGAATTTGCGGATGTTCTCGTAGATGGTGCGGCCTTCTTCCACAGCATGGACGATGGTCGCAAAGTTGTCGTCCAGCAGCACCATGTCGGAGGCCTCTTTGCTTACGTCCGTGCCCGTGATGCCCATAGCGACGCCGATATCGGCCCGCTTGAGCGCCGGAGCGTCGTTGACACCGTCTCCGGTCATGGCGACGATCTCATCCTGATCCTTGAAGGCTTCCACGATCTTGACCTTATGTTCAGGGCTTACCCGGGCATAGACCGAAATCTCGCGGACTTGTTCCTCCAAATCATCGACCGACATCTCGGCCAGTTGCTGGCCTGTGATCACCGGATTCTCTTCATTATCTTCATCATCTGATTGGGCGATACCGAGATCGCGAGCGATGTGCAGCGCTGTCAACGGGTGATCGCCGGTGATCATCACCGGGCGGATGCCCGCGGTACGGCATTCGGCTACCGCGTCGCGTACCTCAGATCGCGGCGGGTCGATCATCCCGGTCAGGCCGACGAAGATTTCGTTCGTCTCCAACGTCGACTCGTCCGTGTCATCGGGCATTTCGTCCATCCGGCGCATGGCCACGCCCAAGACGCGCATCCCTTTCTGGGCCAGGCCGTTGTTAGCCTGCTCGATGCGCGATCGCCATGAGTCGTCCAAAGGTTCGATCCCCCCTTTGTTCCAGACGCGGTCACAAATGTCCAGCATCTGATCGACCGCCCCCTTGGTGAAGAGAATGTAGCCGCTCTTCGGAATGTCTGCGGGTAGACGGCTGATGTGATCGTCGTTAGAAAGTTCTGGCGTTTGGGGGGCGCGATGGACTGTCGTCATCCGCTTGCGCTCTGATGTGAAGGGCACCTCGGCGACCCGCGGCATGAGCTCCTCCATCTCGGCCTTCCACATTCCCAGTCGGGCCGCCGCGACGACGAGCGCGCCCTCGGTAGGATCCCCTATGGTTTCGTAAGCGTCGGGCTTGCCGTCTACAGGTTCAAGACTGGCGTCGTTGCACAATGCTCCACCGGCCAGCAAAAGGGCGATCTCCGAACTTGGCTCGACGATGGGTTTCTCGTCGGGGGAGAGGGTGGCGCCGGTGTGCTTGAGATGCGTGGTCAGGTTCAAGGTCGTTCCCGCCACATCCAGGACCGTCACGGTCATGCGATTCTCGGTCAGGGTTCCGGTCTTATCTGAGCATATGGTGGTCACTGAGCCGAGGGTTTCCACGGCGGGCAGCTTGCGGATGAGGGCTTGGCGCTTGACCATCCGTTGGGCGCCCAGGGCCAGAGCAATCGTCACCACGGCAGGGAGTCCCTCAGGCACCGCGGCAACGGCGAGGCTGACGGCCGTCAGGAACATCTCCTCTATCCCTCCGCCGCGCCAGACGCCGACGCCAAAGACAATGCTGACCAAAACAACAGAGGCGATCGCCAGCCATTTGCCCAACTCGGCCATCTTCCGCTGTAACGGGGTACGCTCCTCGGAGACCTGTTGGAGCATATCGGCGATATTGCCCAACTCTGTCTCCATCCCCGTCTCGACGACGAGCACAGTACCGCGTCCATAGGTCACGGCAGTGCCCATAAAGACCATATTACGTCGATCGCCAACGGGTAGATTTTCGTCCTCAAGCGGGGCTTCTGATTTGTTCACTGGCACGGATTCTCCGGTAAGAGCAGCTTCTTCCACCCGTAAATTAACCGACTCGATCACGCGGGCATCGGCGGGTATTCGGTCCCCGGCTTCCAACAGGACAAGATCCCCCGGCACAAGGCTGGTCGCCTCGACCTCCCGGATCTGTCCGTCGCGGCGGACCCGAACCGTGGGAACCGACATCTCCTTGAGCGCGGCCATCGCCCGCTCGGCCCGGTACTCCTGTGTGAAGCCGAGGATTGCATTGATGATCACGATGATCATGATCATAATCGCGTCGGTTGTCTCGCCGATAGACGCAGAGAGCACGGCCGCGATCAGTAATACAACGACCATGATCTCTGTAAATTGCCCCAGCAGCACTTTCAGGGGGCTGCGTAACCCGCGTTCCTCCAGTTCGTTAGGCCCATAACGGGTCAAACGTTCCTCAACGTCACTTGAGGAAAGCCCATCTGGAACGGCATTGAGCTTTTCAAGGGCCTGTTCTTTTGTCATCATATGCCATGAAAGCATGATTCAAATCTCCTTTTTAGCTATAAACAAAACCGATGCTACTCCTTTTACATGCAAAAAGCAAGATACAATTGCATCAAGTAAAAGGTGCGAATCTGGCAAAACAGGGCACTTCAAATATCTTCCTTTGCGCTAATCATTGCTGTTGGATTTAGAAAGGCCATAACAACAACAAAATGGGGATCGTGATCACCGTGACGAGCAATTGTATGGGTAATCCCAGACGCCAATAGTCTCCGAACTTGTACCCGCCAATGTTGAAGACTAATACATTGGCCTCGTGACCCACCGGCGTCAAGAAGGCCATGGCTCCACCCACCGCGACGGCGACCAGGAATGGATCTAATGCCACACCTAATCCGCGTGCGACGTTGACCGCTATAGATGCCATGAGCACGACAGCCGCCACATTATTGACAACATTGGAGAGCATCATCGTCACCAGCAGAATTGTGACCAGTAGGACGGTGGGTGATGCGAAGGCCGAAGCTCTCAAGATCTGATCGGCGATGAGCTGATCCCCGCCTGTCTGTGCCAACGCCACCTCGAGGGAGAACATTGACCCCAGTAAAACCACAATCGGCCACTCCACGTTGCGGTAGGCCTCGCGTAGTGTCACCACCCCGCTGATCACCATGGCAATAGCGGCCGTCATCATCGCAGCCGGAACCGGTAGGATATTCAAGCTTGCCACGACCAACGCTGCCACAAAGATACCGAGTCCCAGGATCAGGTTCCGCGGTTCGAGATTCAGCTCGCGTTCCGCCAAAGGCAAAACGCCCAGATCGTGAAGGGCATCCGACAGATGCTCGTGATGGGTTTGCAAGAGGAGAACATCCCCAGCTTGCAATGGTGTTGATCCAACCGGCCGGTTCAAATTTGCATTACAACGAGAGATTGCCAACAAATTAACCTCATAACGGGCACGGAGATCAAGCTCGCGGGCAGTCTTGCCCACCATCGGCGAGTCCGGGCTGACCACAGCTTCGATTGTGTCGATGTCTTCAGCGTTGATCCGCGCTTTCAGACCTTCCCAAAGGTTGCTTGGCTGTTGTTTCTCTACACCGCCGTTATCCTCCTCAATGGGCTTGGCTTCTGTCAGTTCTACCCCGGTATCGTAGATTAACTGACGTATTTCGGAAGCCTCTGCTTGCACCAACAGAACATCGTCGGTTTGCAGACGGTCGGAACCAACCGGGGTGGAGATTCGGGTGTCGTCTCGCAAGATGGTAACGATCCATATATGGGCGTCGGTCACCGTGCTGAGATCCTGTAGTTGCAAGTCAACTAGCTTGGAACCGGGGCTTACAACGATCTGGGTGAGATAATCGGCCATTTCGTATTCTTCGTCGGTACCCGCCCGTCCTTTACGTCGGGGGATCAACCGCCATCCCACCAGTGCCATGAAAAGGATGCTGAACAAACCGGTGACCAAGCCAACCGAAGCGAAGGCGAACATGCCGTAACGCTCTCCGATATGCTCCAAGCGTAAGCTGGAGATGATGAGATTGGTGGGTGTGCCGATGAGCGTGATCAATCCGCCAAAGTGCGAACTGAAAGCCATCGGCAGCAGGTAGAGCGAGGTCGAACGTCCGCTTTTCAACGCCAATCGAACAGCGACCGGGATGAAAATTGCCAGCGCTGCAATATTATTCATGAAAGCTGAACTGAACACAATCAAGGTGCACAATACAATCAACTGCAACGCCAGATTGTCTCCGACGCGGGTCATCCAACGCGCCACCAGATCCGCGACCCCGGTGTTCTGCAGGCCGCGGCTCACTACCAGGACGGCTGCAATAGTCAAAACGGCAGGGTGGTCAAACCCGGTAAAGGCTTCTTCAACGTTGATAATCCCCAATAAGACCAGGAGCATCATGCCGATGAGCGCTGCCAAATCGTATCGCCAAATTTCAAAGGCAAGCATCGCTAGAGTAACTATTATGACTGCATATACTAGCGCTTGTTCAAGAGTCATTTTTTTTGAATTCTCCTTATTTTTGAAAACGATGTTCATGCAAAAATGTCGTCTTCTCGGTCCAAACTGAGAAGACGACGCTTAGTATACACGGTTTTGGCTGAAAATTAAAGTCCCCACGGATGCACATCGTCTCACTTGAAAAAGTTGTCTTGTAAGTCATATGGCCCATGGCAAAATGAGCAACATAGCGCTGTTGATTTTTTCGTCCTTCACATACAATCAAAATAGCAGAGATTGCTTAAAAATTGGTCTGTGATCCCCACAGAAGGAGAAAAAAGATGGCGAAAAAAATAAAGAAAGTCACACGGAAGGGGGCAGCCATAAAAGATCCGCCCGTCGTGATGACATTGCTAAACGATAAAAGGGCAGGATGGTTTTGGCTTATTCCCCGAATATGGTTAGGCTATCGTTGGATTAGTGCCTCGCTCTATAAATTGGGGGATCCCGCCTGGGTGCAAACCGGCGATGCGTTGAAAAGCTTCTGGAGAAACATGATCGTTATTCCTGAAAGTGGACAACCACCGATTGCCTTTGGCTGGTATCGATCCTTTATTCGCATACTCTTGAATCTGGATGCCTATACTTGGTTTGGTAGGCTGGTCGCCTATGGCGAATTGCTGGTTGGCATCGCCTTGATTTTGGGCGCGTTTACCGGTATCGCCGCTTTTTTCGGGGCGTTTATGAACTGGAACTTTATGATGGCGGGATCGGCAAGCGGCAATCCGCTTCTTTTTGTCGTTGCTTTGGGGTTGATCATGGCTTGGAAGGTGTCGGGGTACATTGGAGCTGACTATTTCTTGCTGCCCTGGCTTGGCACCCCTTGGGGGAGGAATATATCGGCTCCTGTGGAACAAGCAATATGGTCGAGAAGGTTATTGCGGTGATGCCCTCGTAAAACTGCTGGCAGATTCCATCGTACCAAGCGACCAGGGCGCACTTCTGATTTTGTACTCAAAAGTGCGCCCTTTTTCCTTGAAAGCAATTGCAATTCCGATGATGGATGCCATTGCTTCACTCCGCGTATGTGGTGAGAAAAGATGAACAAAAAGGGTGGTAGAATTATTTTATGGAAACCGTAAAATCAGCGATTAAGGTGCTCTTGGCCGACGATCACGCTGTTGTTCGAGCGGGTATTCGCCAGTTTTTAGAGCAGGCGGATGACATTGATATTGTCGCCGAGGTCGATAACGGAGAGATGGCGAAAAAACAGATCGCCGATTCGCCACCCGATGTGGCCGTGTTGGATATCAAAATGCCGCAAGCCGGTGGCATTGATGTAACTCGCTGGATACGCAGCCATCATCCGGATGTGGGGGTGCTCATTCTGACGGCTTACGATGATGAGCCCTATGTCAAGGCCGCCCTCCAGGCAGGGGCAAACGGCTACGTGCTTAAAACCGCCTCGCCCGGCGAGATCATCCGGGCAGTATGAGATGTCCATAAAGGCCATTCCGCCTTGGACGTCGATATTGTTGAAAAGATCGTATCGCAACTCGCTAACTCTGAACACGCATCGACGGTTGAAACATTAACCAATCGAGAACTTGAAGTATTAGCTCTGGTCAGCAAGGGGTACACGAATAAAGCCGTCGGTGTGCAATTAGCGATTAGCGACCGGACCGTGCAGAGCCACCTTGCCCACATCTTCGAGAAAATGCAGGTTAACAGCCGTACCGAAGCGGTGATGAAAGCCGTCTCGCTTGGATGGCTAGAGCCTCCAGCCGGCATATGAATATGGAGTATCGTTTGATGTCATTCCTGCTCATTTTAGTCCCGGTTGTTGTCTGGGTTGCTTTCGTGCTTTGGTTTGGCATCAGGCAGGTTGTAATGCCCTTGAAAGCTCTGGAAAAAAAAGCAGCCGATTTGGCCTGGGGCAATTATGAACCGATAGAAAAATCGGTGGGCGGGATTGGGGAAATCAAACATCTCCAAGAGACGTTAATTCAGCTGGCAAGCAAAATGCAGTATTCAGAAGCGAGTTTGCGCGGCTATATCGACGCCATTACAACGGGGCAAGAAGAAGAGCGTCAGCGGTTAGCGCGAGAATTACATGATGACACCATTCAAGCCTTGATTGCGCTAAACCAGCGGGCACAACTGGCAAGCCTGCAACTGGAGCCCTGTGATGCCAAAAACCAACTGGCCGAGATTCAAGCGTTGACGGAGCAAACGATACAAGATTTGCGCCGTCTAACCCAGGCCTTGCGGCCTCAATACCTTGAAGATTTCGGTCTGGTGGCGGCTTTACAGGTTTTGAGCCAAGATACCAGGCGCGCCGGGGACGTTTTCGTTGAGTTTACGTCCACAGGTGCCGAACGACGCTTGCCTCCAGATGTCGAGTTGGCCCTTTATCGCATCGTACAGGAAAGCCTCAACAACGTCGTCCACCATGCGCGCGCCGAGTGCGCCAGGGTCGAATTGCATTTCGAACCAGCCGTTCTTCAGGTGAGGATTTCAGATGATGGAGTTGGCTTCGAGGTCCCTGATAACCCCGCAGAATTTGCCCCCGGCGGGCATTTTGGCTTGTTAGGGATCTATGAGCGAACCGAGATGATAGACGCTCGCCTGGAGATACAATCTTCTCCAGGCGAGGGGACAACTTTAACGATCACGCTAGATAGAGCCGCGTAGTAACCTATTCCTTCGAACCCAGCAGTTCATCTACTTTGGGCATCCAATCGGCGATGGCGATATTTTGGGGGCATTTCTCTTCGCACTCATGGCATTGGATGCAGTTCATCGCCCGTTGATCTTCCGCGAACCATTGCGTATAGGTTTTCCGGGCAATCTCGAGCTTATCATACATCGCGCTTTGATTGTAGATTTCGAAATTACGGGGGATGTTGACGCCGTTGGGGCAGGGGAGGCAGTATTCACACTGGGTGCAGGGTATCGGTGACAATTTGCCGTATTCATCGCGAACCCGCTCGAAAAGCTCTAGCTCTTCCATGGTCAGCTTGCTAATCCCGGATTCTCCTGCATAGGTGACATTGTCTTTGACGTGTTGCATGGTGCTCATTCCGGAGAGAACGACCGAGACTTCGGGTTGATCCCAAAGCCATTGCAAGGCCCAATCTACCGCTGTGCGCTTATGCTCGGCCTGATTCCAGATCTCCTGGATTGGCTCGGGCGGATCAACAAGGCGTCCCCCCAGGAGTGGTTCCATGATCACAACGGCAAGCCCCTTGGATGCCGCGTAGCGCAGCCCGCGTCTCCCGGCCTGGTTTTTGATATCCATGTAGTTGTACTGAATCTGGCAGAACGTCCAGCGATCGTAGGCATCCACAATTTCTTTGAAAACGGGATAATCGTCATGGAAGGAAAATCCGAGATGGCGAATTCTACCGTCGGCGATGGCGCTCTCGGCCCAGGTGAAGACATCCAGGTCCCGGACTTTGGGCCAGTGTTTTTCGCTGAGAGCGTGGAGCAGGTAGAAATCGATATGATCGGTCTGGAGCTTTTCGAGTTGCTCATTGAGGAAGCGATCGAAGTCGCCCGCTTCTTCCACTTTCCAGCAGGGCAGCTTGGTCGCCAATTTGACCTTGTCGCGATAGCCTCCCTTAAGCGCTCTGCCGACGAAGTTTTCGCTTTCGCCCCCGTGGTATGGATAAGCCGTATCGACGTAATTGACGCCGTGATCGATAGCGTAATGGAGCATCTTGGTGGCTAGGGCCTCATCGATATCGCTGGCCTCGTCTCCGTCTATGGGCAAGCGCATGGCGCCAAATCCCAGCGCTGAAACTTGCCAGTCCAGGTTTCCAAATTTACGATATTGCATTGCTCTCCTTTATCTCTTGTGCTTCTTGTCAAAGCCTTTCGAAAAATGTCAAATTCACCACAGGGGCGCAGAGAACGCAGAGTTTAAAACAAAACCGGAGGCGCTCCTTTGATGATCCGTGTTCTATTTGAATTATATCAGAGTGCTTTCCCAGGGGGTGCGGCGAAGGTTTACTCTTCGAATATTTGATGGTAGCCCTGATCAAGCTCGTCGTCAGCAAGATGAGCATAGCGTTGGGTCACGCCGATGTCTTTATGCCGGGCCAGTTTTTGCGCCAGTTTGATGTTCCCCCCGGAGCCGCGTAACACCGTGGTGACGAAATAATGCCGGAAGGAATGCGGCGTGATCGTGCCGACGGCTTTCTCGCCCAAGGCCTCCCGAACCCGCTGGCGAACGATGTTACGTCCCGTTGTGGTGGTGATCGGCAAGACCTTGTCGCCCGCGCCGCGGTCGTGCCGGGCAAAGATGGGCAGGGAGGTCAGCGGGCGGCCTGAGCCGCCGTCAAGTTCGGCGCGAGCGTTGAGATAGTCTTTCAGCGCCGAGAGCGCACGGCTGGAGAAACGGACGACGTCTTCGCGGTTGCCTTTTCCCAGGACGATCGCTTTGGCTTCGTGCCAGTCGATATCGCCCCGCCGGAGAGCGCAGGCCTCATGGACGCGCAGCCCAGTATCAGATAATGTCATTAAAAAAGCGCGATCTCGCAATATGCGCAGGCGATGGCGTTCGTTTTCAGCAGGTTGCTCCCGCAAATTTTGCGCATAGTTTAATAAGGTTTCGATGTCATCGGTGGGAAATTGGGGCAAACGCTGGCCGGGGCGGCGAGCGCGCTGCTTGATCAACAGTCTTAAACGGGGCAGGTTTATCTCAGCTAGCTTCTCGGCCGCCAGGTATTCGTAGAATCCCTTCGCTGCGGTGAGATAGAGTCGCTCGGTGGCTGGCGAGTTATCTTTGTGGGCCGTGATCATCGATGTGATGGCATCTTCGCTCAGCTCGGCTACAGGAGTCTCTTCCGGCGTGAGATCGTGTTCTTCCAGCACAGCGGCGAAGGAAGCCAAGGCGGTTGTGTATGTGCGGGTGGTGTTCTCACTCCGGGCCAGACGGACGCTGTCTAGATAAGCTGCTATCGCTTGAGAAATGGTCGTGCTTTGCTCCATAGAAATAGAAGTGGTCATAGGCGTTATCTCCAATCTCGTCTTATGCTTATGATAATAATACTTATCGAAAGCATAACAAGTTTAATTGCAGTCTGGCCATCTGTCAAGGTTGTTTCTGCTCCCCTATCTTGAAACGGGTCGGTGTGTTGCGCCCATCTCGCCGAATTCCAGGAAACAGCTCCCCTATAACGGAAACAGGTTTCAACTGAGTCCGGCTTGTCCGCTGTTGATCAACGGAACCTCCTCCCCGCTCCGCTTCCGCCTCTCTGCCCTTTCTGCTCATCCCTTATGAAAAATTTGAGGATATTTCTCTCAAAGCTGATACGGTCGGGTCTTGACAAGACCGGCGCGATTGCGTAGAATTTATTTACTTCGTAAAAAAAATAACCCCCTACTCCCCTTATGGCTCTTCGTTTTTCAGGAAGCAACGTCAACACGATTCGATCTCATAATATGGAAGCTGTCTTGATGAGCCTGCTCTACGAAGGACAGATCTCGCGAGCTGGCTTGGCCAAGGGGACTTCCCTATCATCAGCGACGATCACCAATTTAACATCTGAATTATTAGACGCCGGGATCATCGCAGAAGTGCAACCGGACGAGCAAGCCCCGCGGCGCGTTGGTCGGCCGCGCACCATGCTCCAGTTGGTACCTTCAGCCCGCTATGCCGTCGGCGTTCATATCGGTGTCGGCTTGTTCCGGGTGGCGATCACCGATTTGTTTGCCCAGATTGTTGCCAACCGGATTGTTGAGTACAACATCGAGATCCCTGCCGAGGCTGTCTTGCAGCGCATTGCCGCTGAAGTCGACGGCATCGTCGCCGAGAGCGGCATTGAGCCCGAGCGAATCTTGGGCATAGGCGTCGGTGCCTCGGGGCTCGTCGATCACCGGCGAGGCCTGAATGTGCTCGCCCCCCGTTTGGGCTGGCGCGACGTCGATCTTTGCGAGACGCTCCGCCCCCTCGGAGACGTGACCGTGGACAACAACGTCCGGGCGATGGCTATCGGGGAAGCGTTTTTTGGCGCCGGGAGAGATGTCAATGCGCTGGCGTTTGTTTATGGCCGTGTTGGTGTTGGCGCCGGTCTGGTCATCAACGGAGAAGTTTACCGCGGCAATGGCGCGGGCGCGGGCGAGATTGGCCACACGATCATGATTCCGGAGGGCGGACATCCATGTCGCTGCGGGCAGACAGGCTGTCTTGAAACCTTGGTGTCAGAAGATACGATCCTTCAGAAAGCTGAACAGATCGCCGTTCAACACCCGCACAGCTTGGTGTCCGACTATTTGCAGGCAGGAGACCGGGAGCCGATCGAGAGCATTTTTGACGCGGCCCGTGATGGCGACGTCCTGACCAAGGAGATGATCGGCAGCCAGATGAAGTATCTCGGCATCGCCCTGGCCTGCCTGGTCAACATGCTCAACCCGGAGATGATCTTGCTCGGCGGCATGTTTGCCCAAGGCGACGACATCATTCGCCCGACCGTGCAGGATGTCATGCGCCAAAAGGCTTTTGGCGGGCTCGGAGACGAGGTTATTTTGCAGCCCACCAGCTTTGGCTGGCGCGCTGGCGTGATCGGCGCAGCGGCTTTAGCCCTTATGGATTTCTTTTATCAGAAGCAAGGAAAGCATTAATGTCATCCCTCAAGATCGCTTTTATTCCCATCGCTCGAACGACCTTTGATATTCCCTACGCCAAAGAAAAGACCGAAGCCGCCAGAGAAGCGCTCCAATTCCAGGTAGATTTAATTGGCCCGGCCGATTTGGTCACCGACTTGGACGCGATTCAAGCAACAATAGAAAATTTGGAGCGAGAGCCCATCGATCTGGCCGTTGTCTTTCAGGCCACCTTTGCTGATAGCTCGATGGTCGCGGCTTTGGCTCATAACTTGGATGCTCCCCTCTTCCTCTGGGCTGTTCCCGAGGAACATACCGGCGGCCGCTTGCGCTTGAATTCGTTTTGCGGCATCAATTTAGCCGGGCACGCTCTCACCCGCGAGGGCATCCAGTATCAATTTGCTTTTGCGTCTCCCCACGATTCAAACACAATAGACTCGATCATGGCTTATGCCCGCGCCGGGCGGGTGCGCAGATTGCTCCGCTCAGCGCGCTTGGGCCGTGTC
>CAZXXW010000097.1:11271-14026 GCA_964644835.1 uncultured Anaerolineales bacterium | reverse complement strand
CAGGCTATTTTCATCTCTTTATTCTTTTGGTAAGGTGCGAAATGTAGGCTAAGAAGAATCGATAAATGTATCCCTTTTTATATCTCCTTACTCCAGAGTGATACATTGAAGTCGGGGCCGTCGTAACGTACGATCAAGACATTATAAGAGCCTATGCCAAAGAAATGCCTTTTAGCTTTGTAAAGGATTCAGCAGATGAAGACATATCGCCACCTCCTGACCGTCTTAATTCTGGGAGTTGTTTTGACCGCTTGCGCCTCTCCGGGCAAATCACCAGAACCAACAGCGGAGCCAACCGCGATGCCCACCGAGGAGCCCCTTCCGGCTACCGCGACGTCGACCGAAGCGCAAGCCACGGCCACCGAGCCTCCTCAAGAGTCAGAAACCGAACCACCAACCGACACGCCGACGACCGCACCGACGACGCCTCCAGAACCCTTCGAGCCCGTCATCGGATTGGAATTGATCGCCGATGGCTTTACTGCTCCCCTGGCGCTGATGCCCAGCGGCGATGGCAGCGGTCGGCTTTTCGTTTTGGATCAGGTTGGTCAGATCTGGATTCTGACGGAGGATGGCGAGCTTCTCGATCAGCCCTTCCTCGATGTCAGCAACCTGATGGTTGGTCTCTCCCCCAGCTACGATGAGCGCGGTTTGCTCGGTCTAGCGTTTCATCCCAACTACGCCGAAAATGGGCGCTTTTTCGTCTATTATAGCGCCCCGTTGCGGGGCGATGCGCCCGAGGGTTGGGACCACACCAGCCACGTCTCCGAGTTCAGAGTCTCCGAGGAGGATCCCAATCGGGCCGATCCCAATTCCGAACGCGTCATTCTCCAGGTCGATCAACCCCAATCCAACCATGTCGCCGGGCAGATTACCTTTGGCCCGGACGGTTATCTCTACATCCCCTTGGGAGACGGCGGTGCAGCCAACGATAGAGGCCCCGGTCATACGCCGGAACTCGGCAACGGGCAAGACACTTCCAATCTGCTGGGCAGCATCCTGCGCATCGACGTGGATGGCGGCGATCCCTACGGCATCCCTGATGAGAATCCCTTCACGGGGGAAGATGGCCGGGCGGAAATTTATGCCTACGGCCTCCGTAACCCCTACCGGATTGCCTTCGACGCCGGGGGCGAGCAACGTTTGTTCGTCGGCGACGTCGGCCAAAACCTGTGGGAAGAGGTCGACATTGTCACCCGGGGAGGCAACTACGGCTGGAACATCAAGGAGGGCGCCCACTGCTTCGATCCTCAAGCGCCCAATGACCCCCCGGAGCAATGTCCCGATACCGGGCCGATGGGTCAACCCTTGATCGCACCGATCCTTGAGTATAAGAACGCCAACCTGCCGGGAGGCCTGGGGCGATCCGTCATCGGCGGTCACATCTATCGCGGGGAGGCCTTGCCCGCTTTCCAAGGTCGCTATATCTTCGGCGATTGGAGCACCACTGGGGCTGCAGGAGATGGCGTCTTACTCGTCGCCACACCGCCGCAAACAGAGGGGGAGATGTGGCCGTTCCAGGAACTGAGCGTTAGCACCTCAGACAACGGGCGCTTGAACAGCTATTTGCTCTCCTTTGGGCAGGACGCAGATCTGGAAGTTTATGTGCTTGTCTCCAATTCCCTGGGGCCCTCCGGCGACACAGGCAAGGTGTTCAAAATCGTGCCCTAAGAGAAAGTTTGGGTCGTTTGCAAAAGGAAATCGTTTGACATATTAGAATTGCTGCCTGATGGGAAGTAATTTCCGGGGGTGGCATGTGACTTCAATCGCCAATTTATGTTTGGGAAAGTGAAAAGATGATGGAACGTAAATGGGTAACAATTGACGGTAATAAAGCGGCGGCTTATGTGGCTCACCGAACCAATGAAGTCGTCGCCATTTATCCGATAACGCCGGCCTCCCCGATGGGTGAGCATGCCGACGAGTGGAGCGCCTTTGGCGAGACGAACGTCTGGGGCACGGTGCCGCTGGTGGTCGAGATGCAATCGGAGGCCGGGGCAGCCGGTGCCGTCCATGGCGCGCTTCAGGCCGGGAGTCTGACGACGACCTTCACCGCCAGCCAGGGGCTCTTATTGATGATCCCTAACATGTTCAAAATCGCCGGCGAGTTGACCGGCAGTGTCTTTCACATTGCTTCCCGCTCGGTGGCTACACACGCTCTCTCGATTTTCGACGATCACAGCGACGTGATGGCCGCTCGGACCACCGGCTGGGGGATGCTCTTTGCTTGCAGCGTGCAAGAAGTGATGGACATGGCCTTGATCGCGCAGGCCAGCACCCTGCGGGCGCGAGTCCCGTTCCTGCACGTCCTGGACGGATTTCGCACCTCCCACGAGATTCAAAAAGTGGAGCAACTCTCCGAGGAGGACATGCGCGCCATGATCGACGAAGACCTGGTCAGCGCGCACCGCCAACGCGCCCTCACGCCCGATCGCCCTGTCCTCCGGGGCACAGCCCAAAACCCGGACGTGTTCTTCCAGTCCCGGGAGGCGATCAACCCGTATTATCAAGGAACGCCTGAGATCGTCCAGGAAGCGATGGATTGTTTTGCCGGTTTGGTAGGGCGCGAGTATCACTTGTTCGACTACGTCGGCGTGCTGGATGCGGAGCGCGTCATCGTGATGATGGGCTCCGGGGCAGAAACAGCTCATGAGACGATCGACCATCTTGTTGGTCAAGGCGAGAAGGTCGGCCTGATCAAGGTGCGGCTCTATCGTCCCTTCTGGTCGCCGCTGCTCGATGCGCACAATCCCGG
>CAZXXW010000097.1:0-11261 GCA_964644835.1 uncultured Anaerolineales bacterium | reverse complement strand
CCTTCTCGGTGCCTCATTTCCTGGAAGCTCTGCCTGAAAGCGCCAAGGTGATCGCCGCGCTCGATCGCACCAAGGAACCGGGTTCCATTGGTGAACCGCTCTACCAGGATGTGGTCACCGCGATCGAAGAAGGCTCTCGCCAGGGATTGGTGGAATCCCCCACACCCAGGGTGATCGGCGGCCGCTACGGGCTCTCCTCCAAGGAGTTTACCCCCGCGATGCTCAAAGGTGTGCTCGATGAGATGTCCCGGGACGAGATGGCCAACTCTTTCACCATCGGCATTCTCGATGATGTCTCCGGGACTAGCCTGACCTACGACCCGGATTTCGACATCGAGCCCGATGATGTCGTCAGGGCCGTCTTCTGGGGGCTGGGCTCCGACGGCACGGTGAGCGCCAACAAGAACTCGATCAAAATCATCGGCAAAGCCACCGACAACTACGCCCAGGGCTATTTCGTTTACGACTCCAAGAAAGCTGGGGCTCGGACGATCTCGCACCTGCGCTTTGGCCCCCGACCAATCCGCAGCACCTACTTGATCAAACAAGCCGGGTTCGTCGGTGTGCATCAATTCGGCTTTTTCGAACGCTACGACGTGCTTGACCTTGCCGCCGACGGCGCCACGGTGTTGATCAACAGCCCCCATGCTCCCGAGAAGACCTGGGACAACCTGCCCCGCAAGGTGCAGCAGCAGATTCTCGACAAGAACCTCAAACTTTACGGCATCAACGCCTACCAAATTGCCCGTGAGATCGGTTTGGGCAATCGCATCAATACCGCCTTGCAAACTTGCTTTTTCACCATCTCCGATATCCTGCCACAAGAGGAGGCCATCGCCGAAATTAAAAAGGCGATCGAAGAAACCTACGGCAGCCGCGGCAAAGTGGTGGTGGAGAAGAACTATGCCGCCGTGGACGCGGCTGTGGAGAATCTCTACCAAATCGAGGTGCCGGATTCCGTTACCAGTGAGATCGAGATGCCCGCTCCGGTGCCGGAGCAGGCTCCCGATTTTGTCAAAGATGTCATCGCCCCGATGATCGTTGGCGAGGGCGATTTCTTACCCGTCAGCGCCCTGCCCGATGACGGCACCTTCCCAACCGGGACCACCCGCTGGGAAAAGCGGAATATCGCCCGAGAGGTGCCCGTCTGGCAACCGGATGTTTGTATCCAATGCGGACGCTGTGTATTGTACTGCCCCCACGCGGTGATCCGTTCCAAAATCTACGATGAAGACCTGTTAGCCAAAGCTCCGGAGACCTTCAAGTCTACGGATGCCAGTTGGCGCCAGGAAGAACTCAAGGGCATGAAGTACACCGTCCAGGTGGCCGTCGAGGATTGCACCGGTTGTGCCGTCTGTGTAGAAGTGTGTCCTGCCAAGGATAAGACCGCCGTGGGGCGCAAAGCGATCAACATGGAGCCACAACTGCCCATCCGGGAGCAAGAACGCCAAAACTGGAATTTCTTCCGCTGGGAGATTCCCGAAGCCCCGCCGGAAGCGAAGTTGAATTTCAAATCCACCAAGAATGTGCAACTCTTGCAGCCGTTGTTCGAATTCTCCAGCGCCTGCGCCGGGTGCGGCGAGACAGCCTATCTCAAGCTTCTCAGTCAGCTCTTTGGTGACCGCGCCTTGATCGCCAACGCGACCGGTTGTACCAGCATCTACGGTGGCAACTTGCCGACCACGCCCTGGGCCTTCGACGATGACGGGCGCGGCCCGGTCTGGTCCAATTCCCTCTTCGAGGATAACGCCGAGTTCGGCCTGGGCTTTCGCCTGACTCTGGACAAACAGACCGAGTATGCCCGCGAGCTGGTCGACAAGTTGAGCGATCAAATCGGCAGCGAGTTGGCCGCAGACCTGCTCGAGGCCGATCAAAGCGATGGAGCAGGCATCCAAACCCAACGAGAGCGGGTAGCCAAGCTCAAAGAGCGTTTGGAAGAGATGGATGATCCTAACGCCCGGCGGCTGCTGGACCTGGCCGACGTGCTGGTCAAAAAGAGTGTCTGGAGCGTAGGAGGCGATGGCTGGGCTTACGATATCGGTTACGGCGGCGTCGATCACGTCCTCGCCACCGGACGAGATATCAACCTGCTGGTGCTGGACACCGGGGTTTACTCCAACACCGGCGGCCAGGCTTCCAAGGCGACGGGCTTAGCCGCGGTAGCCAAGTTCGCCGCAGGTGGCAAGCCGACGCCCAAGAAAGACCTCGGCATGATGGCGATGACCTACGGCTATGTCTACGTCGCTCAGGTAGCGATGGGGGCAAGCGACCGCCAAACGATCCGGGCCTTCCTGGAGGCCGAGTCCTATAATGGCCCCTCGTTGATCATCGCTTACTCCACGTGCATTGCCCACGGAATCAACATGCGCCTGGGTATGAACCAGGAAGACCTTGCCGTCAAGTCTGGCTACTGGCCTCTGTACCGCCATGACCCCCGCCGCCGGTCGGA
This sequence comes from uncultured Anaerolineales bacterium, assembly GCA_964644835.1. Lineage (GTDB taxonomy): Bacteria > Chloroflexota > Anaerolineae > Anaerolineales > UBA11858 > JAYELX01. The sequence continues at coordinate 8,812 of CAZXXW010000097.1, read as the reverse complement.
GGGCAAGAATCCCCTCCAACTGGATTCCAAGGAGCCCAGCATCCCGCTGCGGGATTATGCTTACAACGAGAACCGCTACCGGATGCTCGCTCAAAGCGAGCCGGAGAGAGCGGAAAAATTGTTGACCCAGGCACAGGAAGTAGTCTCAGAGCGCTGGCGGCGATACGAGCATATGGCGACTATGCCCTTTGATCTCGGGGCCACCGGTGAATCCACTGAAAAATCTTGAAAGGGGAGAACGTGAATCCCTCAGAGGGCTCTCAATATTTCGTTACAGGTCTTCTCTGGACTCTGATGAAGCAATGCCCCTTTTGGTTCAGGGCTTGCGTCGAGTGGATTGTAGAGGCTGCTGGCTTGCTGACCGAGAGCTTGAAAATGGCTGAAACTATGATAAAGTCATATTAACGTTAGAGCTTAGTTGAAAGGACTCATGGATGACATTCAAAAGATTGGTGCTGATCGGATTAACCTTAGCCGGATTAGCCGCCATCACCGGACTTTATATTGTTCCCGAACGGCGCGAAGCGGTTGAGCGGATCACGGAAAAATGGGAGATTTCCACCCATTCGAATGCCAATTCCCTTTCCTTTACCTTTTGGGATAATGAAGAGCCTCCTCTGATTCCGGAGGTATGTGCCAAATGCCACAGTACGTTCGGGTATTGGGATTTCCTCGGTAAGGATGGCAGCACAGCCCGAGAGGTAGACCAACCTGCCCAAACGGGCACCACCGTCTACTGCGGTGCCTGCCACAACACGAGTGCTCATCAAATGACCCAGGTCGAATTTCCTTCCGGTGCCGAGATCACCGGTCTGGAAGGGGAGGCTGTCTGCATGCAGTGCCACCAGGGACGTAAAGCCGGCGCCGACGTGGAGGCGGCGACCGCCAACCTGGAAGATGATACCGTTTCCGAGGATCTCTCTTTCATCAACGTCCATTATGCCATCGCCGCGGCTACCTGGTTGGGCAGCGAGGCCCAAGCCGGGTATCAATACCCCAACCGCACGTATGTGACACGCTTCGAACACGTGCCCGATATGCAAACATGCGTCCAGTGCCACGACCCCCATAGCCAAAGCGTCGCCCCACAAGTTTGCAGCCCCTGCCATGTCAAGGTGGTCGACTGGAATGATCTTCCCAACATTCGCACCGGCGATGCGGATTATGACGGGGATGGTGATAACCAGGAAGGTCTCGCCGGTGAGATCGAAACCATGCAAGCCGAACTTTACGAGGCGATGCAGGCTTACGCATCTCAAGTGGCCGGCGCGCCCCTGGCTTATGCTTTGGATGGTCCCCCTTTCTATGTTCAAGACACAAACGAAAACGGTCAGGCCGATGAAGATGAAGTCAATTTTGGCAATAATTATTCGGCGTGGACTCCGCGCCTCCTGCGCGCAGCCTATAATTATCATTTCTCTTTCCAAGACCCGGGCCAGTATGCTCACAATGGGCTTTACGTTTTGCAGCTTCTTTACGACAGCTTGGACGATCTTGGTCAAACTGTCAGCGTAAACATGGACCGGCCGCTGCGGCCAACGTCACAATAGGCACAAGGAGATTCGATGAAGAAAACCTGGAAATCAACTTTTTGGATCAGTTTTTATTTCATTCTGACGGTAGCCCCCTTGATTCTCATGTTTGTAGGTCCCCATCCGCCTCAGCGCGAGGCCTTGCGTGAAGTGGCTGTCGGGTTTGGCTTTGTAGGCTTATCGTTGATGGGGGTCCAATTCATTCCCACCGCCCGGTTAAAATTTCTCACCAACGTTTTTCCGATGGACTCGTTGTATGTGTACCACCATTGGATTTCGGTGGCAGCTACAATTTTCATCGCTGCACATCCAATTTTGCTGGCTGTCCATAATCCCAACATCTTGATTCTTTTCGATCTGGCGAACGCTCCCTGGCGCGCCCGCGCGGGGATCACGGCAGGGCTTTTCGTGGTGGCCCTCACCGTGATGTCGGTCTGGCGTTTGGAATTCAAGATCAAATATGAACCCTGGCGGCTTTTCCATAATATCTTAGCCATCGGGGCGACCGGCCTGACCCTGTGGCATATCTTTGGAGTCAATTACCATCTCGGTACCCCGATTCAGCGCATTTTGTGGATCGCTCTCCCGGCAGTATGGGTTGTCTCGCTGATCTATACAAGACTTTACAAGCCTTGGGAGATGATCCGGAACCCGTATCAGGTCAAGGAAGTGCGTGAAGAACGGGGCGATTGCTGGACGTTGGCTATCGAACCGGTGGGGCACAACGGGTTGACCTTCAAGCCCGGTCAAGTCGCTTGGCTGACGATCGACAAAACCCCCTTTGTCATTCGGGAGCATCCCTTTTCCTTCACATCCAGCGCAGAACGTCCCGAAACACTAGAGTTCACCATCAAAGAGTTGGGAGATTTTACCAGCCGGATCAACGAATTCGATCGCGGGACTCCTGTCTACGTGGATGGGCCTTACGGCATCTTCAGCGTCGACGAGTACCGGGCTCCGGGCTATGTCTTCATCGCCGGGGGGATTGGCTCGGCTCCTTTCATGAGCATGCTCAGAACCTTGGCCGACCGCGGCGACCAGCGACCGCTGTACTTTTTCTATGGTAATTTCAACTGGAAACAGGTTCCCTTCCGGGAGGAGCTCGCCGATTTGGAGCAGCGCCTGAACCTGAAGGTGATCCATGTTTTGGAAAAGCCTGCCCCGGACTGGGAAGGAGAATCCGGCTACATCACCGCAGACATCCTCGATCGCCATCTGCCGGAGGATCGCCACGAGTTCCTTTATCTCGTTTGCGGCCCGCTTCCCATGTTCCCGCCGATCAAGAAAGCGTTAGATGTTATAGAGATTCCCAATCATCGGATTCATCAGGAACGTTACAAGATGGCTTAACGAGCGGCATATTACTCCTGCTGATTTCGACATATTTTCCCGGTTGCATCCTTTGCGGGGTGCGTACCAAAGGATGAAAGAGATGTCATGGATTTAACCACATCTTATCTGGGCATGACGTTGAAAAACCCGCTGATGCCCTCTGCTTCCCCCTTGTCGCGGAATCTGGACATGATCCGGCGCCTGGAAGACGCCGGCGCGGCTGCCCTGGTGATGCACTCGCTTTTTGAGGAGCAAATCACCTTGGAGGGCCAGCAACTGGATCACTATTTGGAATACTTCACCGACGCTTTCGCCGAAGCACTAAGCTGGTACCCCCAGAAAAAAGATTACCACGTTGGCCCCGAAGAATATCTGGAACGGGTTCAAAAAGCCAAACAGGCCGTCGATATACCCGTCATCGGCAGCTTGAACGGCATTTCGACCGGCGGCTGGCTCTCCTACGCGCAGGAAATTGAGCAGGCCGGCGCCGACGCTCTGGAACTCAACGTTTACTATATCCCCACCGACCCGTTGATCGATGGCAAAGCCGTCGAGGAAATCACGTTGAATGTGTTGGAGACGGTCAAAGAGAGCGTCACCATCCCTGTAGCTGTCAAGCTGAGCCCCTACTTCAGCGCCATGGCGCACATGGCCCAGCAGCTTGCCCGCGCCGGATCCGATGCGTTGGTCTTGTTCAACCGCTTCTACCAGCCCGATTTCGATCTTGAAGACTTGGAGGTCGGGCCCCGTTTGTTGCTAAGCACCTCCGCAGAATTACGCTTGCCCTTGCGCTGGATTGCCATTCTCTGTGGCCGCATCGATGTGGACTTCGCGTTGACCACGGGCGTGCACACCGCCGAGGACGCGATCAAGGGCATCATGGCCGGCGCGAACGTTACCATGATGGCTTCGGAGTTATTGAAAAACGGCCCTGATCGCATCGGCGAGATGCTCCTCAGCATCGAGCAATGGATGGAAGAGCGAGCATACGAATCCGTCACCCAGATGCGCGGAAGCATGAGCCAGCAAAACGTGGCTGACCCGGCTGCCTTCGAGCGGGCCAACTATATGAAAACGCTCCAATCCTGGCAATCCGATCCGATGGGCCAACTTTTCCAAAATAACTTGTCCTGAGAAAGCCAGCGTTCGACCCAAGGGAAGAAATTGAATCCTCCGTTCCCTCTGCTTTTCATCACCCGCTGATAGAGATCACCACGAAAAAGATTTGATTTATGGCAACGATACACATCGAGACGTCTCAGCTTGACGACATTCCTTTCTTGACGATGAGGTCAGAACAAGGTGCGAAGCGCCCCCTTGTTTTTTATCTGCATGGCTTCACGTCCGACAAACGTCAGGGGTTGTTCTTCGGCTACGAGCTGGCCAAGCGGGGGTTCACTTTTGTCGCCTTGGATGCAAACATGCACGGAGAACGCTTTGACCCGCATCTTGAGAAGGTGCTCTCTGGCGAGGCCGATCTGGTTTATCCCCCCGATACGGGATTGGATACCTATCTCTTGATGCATCAAGTAATTGTCCAAACAGCCGAAGACGTTGCCAAACTGCGATTGCATTTTCTCGACGAGGGAATTGTCGCAACTGAATCCATCGGGGTGACAGGCTTTTCCATGGGAGGGTTTGCCGCCTTTTATCTGGCTACAAAACTCGCCTCGGTCGAGGCGATTGTGCCCATTGCAGGCATCCCAGCCTTTGAAGCCAGATGGAAAGACGTGATTCTGGAAACGAGCACGTATCCCAAATGGTCGCACCAATTGGAAAAAGTTCGCCCTGAGATCGAAGAGCACACCCGCTTTATGCAGCGGATCGACCCCTTTGAAAAACTGAAGGCCTATCACACCCGGCCTGTGCTGATGATCAGTGGGGATATTGACACCGATTCACCGAAGCAATATAGCCTTGATTTGTATCGGGAGCTCAAATCGGTTTATGCTCGGCAGCCTGAACGCCTGCAGATGAGAGTCCATGACGGGGTTGGGCATGCTTTAACCCGGGCGATGATTGCCGAAACGTGTGATTGGTTTGATCGCTATTTGTGAGTTTGGGGGTTAGTTTTTGGCTTGTGCAAAGATCAAATGATTTATTCTTCTTCGAGTGATTTCAAGAAGTCGATCAGATCATCCAGGTCTTCTTCGCTCATCGACCAGCGCGGCATCGGCCAGTCCAGTGATTCACCGTCCGGCGCTATCCCCTCGGTGATAGCCTGTTTAAGCGTTTCTTCAGTGTACGCCTCGTGTTCTTCCTCCTCTTCTTCACCGTTGCCATTATCATGGCCGCCATGTCCCTCGGTGGTCAGCGTTTCATAGCGGATATCCGGCACCTCGACGGTTTCCATCATCATCTGGATATGGCCGCCGCGACCATCGGGTCCGTGGCAAGAGGCGCAAGTCATTCGCAGCCGCATGCCCCGCATGCGCCCTCCGCCGACAGGCATCTCGGCGCTGATCTCCGTGTCGCGCTGGCTGGTGGCGGTGAAATAGATTCGTTCTCCATTGGATTCGAAGCGCCCCTGGCTAACGAGTCCGCTGGGCCAGTTCGGCAGCCAAATGATCAATGCGGCGATAGCAACGAGAAAGATGCCCGCGATCACGCCGGCCCCGATCACAACAGACCATGAAATTTTGTTAGCGTTCATTTTTTAGCTCCTCGGCGCAATAAGGGCAGTTTCGCCAGCCGGCTTGGACTGGTTTGCCGCAATTTGGACAGGTGGATGTAACGGTGGGGGTTGCTTCTTGCCCCCGGCTGCTGAACAGCCAGATGCCTAGCAGAATCAACCCAATGAGCACCCCCAGGGGGAGAAGACAAAATAGAAACAGGCCGAACAGCCTGCCTCCCAGCGGGACAGTCCCCCAGGAACGCGGCCACCACCCCCACATGCCATCGGGATCCATCATACTAGGCCCCATCATCCCGTAGCCGCCTCCAAAGAATAGGCCCAATACCGTGATCCCCAGGCCAAAGACGACCAGAACGATGAGCACAAAAACGAGCACTTGAGACCAATTGACTGATTTCATCGGTTTTTCCTCTCTCACTTGATAGCGCTTACGCATATGACCAATTTTACCGCTGAGACACAGAGAGCGCTGAGAGAAACACTGTTTTGTCTCTTTTTTCAATCAACTCTCTGCGCACTCCGCGTCCCGGCGGTGGCTTGTTATATGAACTGCGTAACTCCTATCGTTTGATTGATTTATTGTAGCTCCACGTTTTATGCTTCTGCGTCTTCTCCCTCCACGTTCAGGAAGCGGGCGTTGACCGCCACGATGACGGTGCTCAGCGACATCACCAGCGCTCCCACCGCAGGGCTGAGCAGGATGCCGTAGTTGTAGAGCACCCCGGCCGCCAGGGGGATGGCGAAGACGTTGTAACCCGTGGCCCAGACCAGATTCTGAATCATCTTGCGGTAGGTGGCCCGGGAGAGAGCGAAGATTGCCACCGCATCGAGGGGATTGCTGCGCACCAGGATGATGTCGGCGGTCTCGACGGCTACGTCCGTGCCCGCGCCGATGGCCATGCCCACATCGGCGGTTGCCAGGGCGGGGGCATCGTTGACGCCGTCGCCCGTCATGGCGACGATCAAGCCGCGGGCCTGAACCTCTTTGACCTTCTTCGCTTTCTCGTCGGGCAGCACCTCAGCAAAATATTCATCCAGGCCGATTTCATCGGCCACCCAGCGGGCTACTTCCTCATTGTCTCCGGTGAGCATCATCGTCTGGACGCCCATTTCTTTCAGCCTCGAGATTGCCTTGGCCGACTCGGGGCGGATGATGTCTGCCAGGGCGATGGCGCCCTTGAGCGCATCCTCGATCAAGACATACACAATCGTCTTGCCTTGGGAGGAGAATTCTTCGAGTTGGTCGTTCGTGACCGATATGTTTTTCTCGCGCAGATAGCCGGGACTGACGACCTTGACGTCCCTCCCCTTGACCCTGGCCTGGGCGCCCTTACCGGTGATCGCCTGGAAGTCTTCCATCTCGAATGTTTCCTCACTCGCGGCGACGATCCCCTGGGCGATGGGATGCTCGGAATGGGTTTCCACCGAGGCGGCGTATTTCAACAATTCTTTTTCATCCATCTCATCTGAGAAGGACAGCGTATCGGTGACGCCGAATTCCCCCTTGGTCAGGGTGCCGGTCTTGTCGAACAGAATCGCGTCGATGTTGCGAGCCCGCTCGAAGGCGGTCCGGTTGCGGATCAAAAGGCCGTTCTTGGCCGAGATCGCCGTGGAGACGGCCACGACTAGGGGGATAGCCAGTCCGAGAGCGTGAGGGCAGGTGATCACCATTACGGTGACGCTCCGCTCCAGGGCGAAGACGAAATCGCGCTCTGAAGCGAATGCCCAGGCCAGCAAGGTGATCGTGCCGACCGTCAGCGAGATGACCGTCAGCCACATGGCGGCCTGATCGGCCAGTCCCTGAGTCTTGGATTTGCTTTTTTGGGCTTCTTCGACCAGCTGAATCGCCTGGGAGAGATAGGAATCTTCGCCCGTCTTTTGAACGACGACGGTGATCGCTCCCTCCCCGTTGATGGAACCGCCGATGACCTGCTTGCCCTCCTCTTTGGGCACCGGCTTGGATTCGCCCGTGAGCATCGATTCGTTCACCGACGTTTGGCCCTCGATGATTTCACCGTCGGCGGGAATCTTCTCGCCAGGCTTGATCACCACGCGGTCATCCGTGCTGAGTTCCTCGATGGGCACATCCTTGAGGCTGCCATCTTCCATCTGTTTATGCGCTTCAGAAGGCATCAACTCGGCCAACTCCTCCAGGGCGCGCGAAGCGCCCATCACTGAGCGCATCTCGATCCAGTGACCCAGCAGCATCACGTCGATCAGCGTGGCCAGTTCCCAAAAGAAGACCCGCCCGCTGAGACCGAAGACCACCAGGCTGCTGTAGCCATAAGCGACCGAAATCGCCACCCCGATCAAGGTCATCATCCCCGGCTGTGCGGAAGAGAGTTCATCATAAAGCCCACTGAGGAAAGGCCACCCGCCGTAAAAGAAGATGGCCGTTGAAAAGATGAACAGAATCAGGTTGTCGCCGGGGAAGCTGATCGTCTCTTCCAGGCCCAGGAACCCCTGGATTAGCGGCGAAAGGACCAGAATCGGGATCGTCAAGATCAATGAAATCCAGAAACGGCGGCGAAAATCGGCCACCATCTGGGCATGGTGGTTCCCGCCCTGGTGACCGGATTCCTTGTGGTTGTTTGCGTGTTGATCGTTCTCAGGCATAAGGTCTCCTTTTCGGTGTTAGTTTGTCTTGATTTCTTCTCGACAGCGTTTAGCCCTGGAGAAGCGCCTCGGCCCGTCGATCCATACCGGGGTTCCTGTAATTAGGCTAGCTTGGTCGGAGGCCAGGAACAGGGCCAGTTGAGCCACTTGCTCAGGGGAACCGGGCTGGCTGATTGGTTTCTTTCATTCATGTGATGGTTGAATCTAATCCCTTTTTCCAGTCTCCTTTAGCATACGCTAGTTCGACCGGTAAACAATAGATCAGGGTGTAGAAACGGATATAGTTTTAGATATAAAAACTCTAACATTCAGCAAAAACGCCGGTTTGCCAAGCATGCTTTGCCCAACGGCAGGCAACAGGGAAGCGCGGGAACGCCACCGGCGCTATGATGGTTTGATACAAAATCAGGTTGATTTTTGTAAAGAATCAAGTTGATTTTGTGGAAAACTAAGCCTTATTTTGATGCAATCTAAGCCTTATCTTCGTGAAAACTAAGGCTTATCTTGATGAAAACTAAGGCTTATCTTGATGAAAACTAAGGCTTATCTTCGTGAAAAATAAGCCTTATCTTTGTGAAAACTAAGCTTTATCTTTGTGAAAACTAAGGCTTATCTTTGTAAAAAATAAGCCTTATCTTTGTGAAAAATAAGCCTTATCTTTGTGAAAAATAAGCCTTATCTTTGTGAAAAATAAGCC